>NZ_CP041387.1:2815000-3140833 GCF_007005445.1 Rhodopseudomonas palustris
TTTCACGTGTCCCGCCTTACTCGAGCATCAATGGTCGCATTACTTGTACGGGGCTATCACCCTCTAAGGCTCTGCTTTCCTGACAGATTCCAATTGTCTTCCAATGATGACTGGCCTGGTCCGCGTTCGCTCGCCACTACTAGCGGAGTCTCGGTTGATGTCCTTTCCTCCAGGTACTTAGATGTTTCAGTTCCCTGGGTTCGCTTGAAACCTCCTATGTATTCAGAGATCTCATACCTTCTCTTGATAACCGGAAATCCAAAACCTCGCGGCTTGGTTCTCACCAAGACACAAGGCCTTGGAGTTCCGGCTATCGAAGGTGGGTTTCCCCATTCGGAAATCCACGGATCAAAGCTTCTTCGCAGCTCCCCATGGCTTATCGCAGCGTAGCACGTCCTTCATCGCCTCTCAGCGCCAAGGCATCCGTCGAACACCCTTAAGGCACTTGATTGCTCTCATTATCAATGTCCACACACTCGGCAGAATGTACTCGCGAACCATCCCGAAGGACGCGTTTCGCAAACGGACACTGATTAGAAAGACCAGTTATTGCTTCGTAAGATCGACCCGATGACGATGCGGTCAAGCGTCGTCAACAAGAAGCGTTTACAACCCGGTCGTCTTGCAACAACCAGGCGCCGAAACGCTCCGGAGATACGCGATCAAGCCCCGCAGATTGCTCCGCAAGACCCGAACCCGGATCGATCTCCTCTTCACGATGTCAGAAAACCCGCCAGGCTGCGCATTGCGCAAAGCCGGCGAATACAAGTTGCGGACGAAGAACCACCGTCGCTGTCCCCATGACAACAACGAGGTGTGAGCCAAGATCACGATGATCATCCATCTGGTGGAGCCAGACGGGATCGAACCGACGACCTCATGCTTGCAAAGCACGCGCTCTCCCAGCTGAGCTATGGCCCCGTAACCAGAAGACGAATGCAGCGCTCGACAAAATGGTGGGCCTGGGAAGACTTGAACTTCCGACCTCACGCTTATCAAGCGCGCGCTCTAACCAACTGAGCTACAAGCCCTCAGCACGAGAGGCCGCAGCAAATCATCGGCTGGCGCCACGCCGACCGATCGAATTGCGCGCACCCCAGGCGCGTGTTCGTCCGCGAAGAAAGAGAAACGAAGACGGCGAAATCCCGCCAATGAGGCTCGTATGACTTAGAGCCTCTGATGTTTCTAAAACAGGTCGATAGTTGCCGAAGCAAACTGAAGACCCATCCTTAGAAAGGAGGTGATCCAGCCGCAGGTTCCCCTACGGCTACCTTGTTACGACTTCACCCCAGTCGCTGACCCTACCGTGGCCGGCTGCCTCCATTGCTGGTTAGCGCACCGTCTTCAGGTAAAGCCAACTCCCATGGTGTGACGGGCGGTGTGTACAAGGCCCGGGAACGTATTCACCGTGGCATGCTGATCCACGATTACTAGCGATTCCAACTTCATGGGCTCGAGTTGCAGAGCCCAATCCGAACTGAGACGGCTTTTTGAGATTTGCGAAGGGTCGCCCCTTAGCTTCCCATTGTCACCGCCATTGTAGCACGTGTGTAGCCCAGCCCGTAAGGGCCATGAGGACTTGACGTCATCCCCACCTTCCTCGCGGCTTATCACCGGCAGTCTCCTTAGAGTGCTCAACTAAATGGTAGCAACTAAGGACGGGGGTTGCGCTCGTTGCGGGACTTAACCCAACATCTCACGACACGAGCTGACGACAGCCATGCAGCACCTGTGCTCCAGGCTCCGAAGAGAAGGTCACGTCTCTGCGACCGGTCCTGGACATGTCAAGGGCTGGTAAGGTTCTGCGCGTTGCGTCGAATTAAACCACATGCTCCACCGCTTGTGCGGGCCCCCGTCAATTCCTTTGAGTTTTAATCTTGCGACCGTACTCCCCAGGCGGAATGCTTAAAGCGTTAGCTGCGCCACTAGTGAGTAAACCCACTAACGGCTGGCATTCATCGTTTACGGCGTGGACTACCAGGGTATCTAATCCTGTTTGCTCCCCACGCTTTCGTGCCTCAGCGTCAGTATCGGGCCAGTGAGCCGCCTTCGCCACTGGTGTTCTTGCGAATATCTACGAATTTCACCTCTACACTCGCAGTTCCACTCACCTCTCCCGAACTCAAGACTTCCAGTATCAAAGGCAGTTCTGGAGTTGAGCTCCAGGCTTTCACCTCTGACTTAGAAACCCGCCTACGCACCCTTTACGCCCAGTGATTCCGAGCAACGCTAGCCCCCTTCGTATTACCGCGGCTGCTGGCACGAAGTTAGCCGGGGCTTATTCTTGCGGTACCGTCATTATCTTCCCGCACAAAAGAGCTTTACAACCCTAGGGCCTTCATCACTCACGCGGCATGGCTGGATCAGGGTTGCCCCCATTGTCCAATATTCCCCACTGCTGCCTCCCGTAGGAGTTTGGGCCGTGTCTCAGTCCCAATGTGGCTGATCATCCTCTCAGACCAGCTACTGATCGTCGCCTTGGTGAGCCATTACCTCACCAACTAGCTAATCAGACGCGGGCCGATCTTTCGGCGATAAATCTTTCCCCGTAAGGGCTTATCCGGTATTAGCACAAGTTTCCCTGTGTTGTTCCGAACCAAAAGGTACGTTCCCACGCGTTACTCACCCGTCTGCCACTGACGTATTGCTACGCCCGTTCGACTTGCATGTGTTAAGCCTGCCGCCAGCGTTCGCTCTGAGCCAGGATCAAACTCTCAAGTTGGACTTGAACTTTGAACCGGCTGATCACAACGTTTGACGAGGTCCCACCATCGTCCTCGATCCGAAAATCAAGAACTCGTCGCCGCGCTTCACAGCGCTGACGAACATGGTGTTCCTTTAAAACGTGTACCGCCGAAGTCTTTCGTCCGGCCCCAACCCCAAGAAAGCCGAAGCCCCCTCAAAATCGAGACCCGCAAGGACTTCGCCGTCCACGTTTCTCTTTCTTCATCTTCACTTGTCAAACAGCCCGAGACCCGAAGATCTCAACGAAGCCCGAGGCCGCGAAAGCCTGCAGGACTTCAACTCCCACACTTAAGAGGAGCAAGAAACCCTCGAACCGAGGGCGATTGGCAACCGACAACAATCGGCTGCTGATGCACTCATCGAATTCGATGAAGTTCCAGAGGCGCGAAAACTCGCTGGAGCCCGTGGGGCTCAGCGGCGCCGCGCTCAGTGGCCGTCTTATAGGACGGGCCTTCCGGGGCTGCAAGCGGAAAAATGAAGGTTTCGCGAAATTCCCCGGTTTCGCCATGAAAGGGGCTGGAAACCCGCTTGTGGCGGGGCTCGAGGCGCCTCGCCGGCCTGTGGACAATCGTCCGAGTCTGGCCTTTGCGGCGGTCGAGCCGCGGGGCCATCGGCTGGCTCGAAGCGCTTCAACCGCGGCTTCAGACGGCCACGTCCGCCTTGATCGCCGCGTGCGGATCGTAGCCTTCGACCTCGAAATCCGTAATTTTGTAGCCGTCGATGCTGTCGGGCCGCCGCATCAGCCGCATCGCCGGAAGCGGGCGCGGGGCGCGCGCGATCTGCTCACGCGCCTGATCGAGATGATTCAGATACAGGTGGACGTCGCCCCCGACCCAGATCAGCTCCCCGGGCGTCAGATTCGCCTGCTGGGCCAGCATCAGTTGCAGGGCCGTGGCGCCGACGAAATTGAACGGCGCGCCGAGCAGCAGGTCGCAGGACCGCTGATACAGCAGGCAATCCAGCCTCCCGCCCTGCGTCACATGGTATTGATACACCATATGACACGGCGGCAGCGCCATGGCGCCGAGCTCGGGCGGATTCCAGGCATGGAACAGCATCCGCCGGCTGGCGGGATTGTTCCGCAGGGTTTGGACGAGATCAGCGATCTGGTCGTGCTCGCGGCCGTCCGCGCCCAGCCAGCGCCGCCATTGCTTGCCGTACACCGGACCGAGATCGCCCCAGCGCGCCGCGAAGGCATCGTCCGCGACGATGCGTTTTTCGAACTCGTCCTGGCTGATGGGGTCGCCCGTCTCCTTCCGGTAGCGGGCGAGCGGCCAGTCCGACCAGATTCGGACGTTTTCCTTCAACAGCGCCTGGATGTTGGTCTGCCCGGTGAGGAACCACAGCATCTCCTTGACGGCGGTCTTCCAGTACACCCGCTTGGTCGTCAGGATCGGCACGGTGCCGTCCGACAGATCGAACCGGACCATCGCGCCGAACAGTGCTCTGGTGCCGACCCCGGTGCGATCGATGCGCTCGTCGCCCCGGGCAAGGACCTGGGCCAGAAGATCGAGATATTGGTGTTCAGGGTGTCGCAAGGTCATGCGCGTCCGCCTCGTGGCTCGAGCAGCCAGTTTTCGCCTGCCGAATTCGCCGCAACGGCGCGGCCGCGACGATCCCGGCCGGCATCGCCCGCCCGGATCTCCTCGCCCAAAATGGGATGCACGAAGCCCTGAACGGCCATCACAAAATGGCCCGGGGCGCGCCTCCCCGGCAACCCCGCGGTACCCCCGATCCACACAACGCTGCTGCCCCCTCGCCGGCCGCGACGGTCACGGGCGCTACGGCGTGACGCCCTTGGCGACATCGCCCCAGCGCGAGATCTCGTCCTGCACGAGCTGCGCCAGCACCACAGGCGAGCGCTGTTCCGGCCGCGGAACGATGCCGCCGAGGTCGGTGAGCCGTGCGCGCAGTTCGGACTGATCGAGCGCGCGCGACACCGCAGCATTCAGCTTGGCGATGATCGGTCCAGGCGTTCCGCGCGGCGCGAACAGTCCGGTCCAGGCCCCGACCTGAAACCCCGGCAGGCCGGCCTCGCGCGCGGTCGGCACATCGGGAACGGCAGGATCGCGCTCGGAGGAGGCGATCACATAGGCTTTGACCTTGCCCGCACGCAGCGCCGGCACTGCGTTGACGATCTGATCGCACATGTAGTCGACCTGCCCTTCGATCAGCGCCTGAAGCGCCGGCCCGGTGCCGCTGAACGGCACGCCGGTCGGATCGACGTTGAGCAAGCGATTGAGCAGCAGGCACGACGCATAGGACACCGACCCGAACCCGGCATGCGCCACGTTGATGTTGTCGGTGTGCGACTTCACGAAGGCAGCGAACTCCTGGACGGTCTTCGGTGGGAAGTGCTTGCGGGCCAGCAGCAGCACCGGCATTTCGGTGAGCAGCGCGACCGGCTCGAAATCCTTGTCCGGCCGATAGCCGAGCTTGGGGAACAGCGCGACCGCCGAGCCGTGTGTCCCCATATGTCCGACGATCAGCGTGTGACCGTCGGGGGTCGCATGGGCGGCGCGGGTCGCCGCCAGCGTCCCGCCGGCTCCGAGCATGTTCTCGATCTCGATCGGCTGGCCGAGCGTCTTCGCCATCTCCGCGGTAATGATCCGAGCGACGGTATCGGTCGGGCCGCCTTTGGCGAACGGAACAATGACGGTGACTGTACGGATCGGAAAATCGATCTGATCCAGCCGATCCCGCTCGGAGGCCGAGGCCGGAGACAACCATAGTGCCAGCAGGGCGATCGCAGCGCGCCCCGCTGCGCTCGCGCCGACAAACAAATTCATTGTGCGTCTCCGCCGGAAAGATGTGGTGATAGCGAATCACTCGCTATCAGATCAACCAGCGAAAACGGCGTTGCGGCGATGCGAGAATGCAGGCCGGAAGACGGTTCACCCTTCGGACTCGACGAATACCTCGTCACGCTTCCGGCGTAGCATCGGTAATACCGCCAGGATCAGCAAGCCGGCGGCGAGCAGCAACAGCGATGCCGACAGCGGCCGGGTGACGAACACGGTCGCGTCGCCGCGCGAGATCAGCAAGGCACGTCGTAAATTGTCCTCCATCAGCGGGCCCAGCACCATGCCCAGCAACAGCGGTGCCGGCTCGAAATCGTGCTTCACTAACCAGTAGCCGATCAGCCCGAACGCTCCGGCCAGAACAACGTCGACCGGGGAATTATTGACCGAGTAGATCCCGATACAGCAGAAGATCACGATCGCCGGAAACAACAGCCGGTAAGGGACGCGCAACAGTCTTACCCAAATACCCACCAGAGGCAGATTGATCACCAGCAACATCAGGTTGCCGATCCACATCGAGGCGATCATGCCCCACACCAGCTCCGGCTGGTTCTGCATCACCTGCGGGCCCGGCACGATGTTGTGGATCGTCATCGCGCCGACCATCAGCGCCATCACCGCATTCGGCGGAATCCCGAGCGTTAGCAGCGGAATGAACGAGGTCTGGGCGGCGGCGTTGTTGGCGCTTTCCGGCGCCGCGACGCCTTCGATCGCACCCCGCCCGAACCGTTTCGGGTCACGCGCGATCTTCTTCTCCAGCGTGTAGGCGGCGAACGAGGCGATCACCGCCCCGCCGCCGGGCAGGATGCCGAGGATCGAGCCGAGGATGGTGCCGCGGCCGATCGCCGGCGCCGCGTCGCGCAGATCCTTCCGGGTCGGCATCAAGCCGGTGATCTTCTGCTGCACCAGCTCGCGGTCGGTCGCGGCGCCGAAGTCGAGGTTGCGGATGATCTCGGCGAAACCGAACACCCCCATCGCCACAGTGGCGAAGCCGAGGCCGTCCGCCAATTCCGGAACGTCGAAGGTCATCCGCGACACGCCGGTCTCGATGTCGGAGCCGACGGTGGATAGCAACAGGCCGAACACAATCATCGCCACGGCCTTCAGCACCGAGCCGCGCGCCAGCACCACGGCGAATACCAGACCCAGCACCATCAGGGAGAAGTACTCGGCCGGGCCGAACTCCAGCGCCAGCCGGGTCAGCGGCTCGCCGAGCAGCGCGATCAGCACGGTGGCGAAACAACCGGCGGCGAACGAGCCGATCGCGGCGATCGCCAGCGCCGGGCCGGCGCGGCCCTGCTTGGCCATCTGGAAGCCGTCGAGCGTCGTCACCACCGAGGTCGCCTCGCCCGGAATGTTGACCAGGATCGAGGTGGTCGAGCCGCCATATTGGGCACCGTAATAGATGCCGGCCAGCATGATCAGGGCGCCGACCGGCGGCAGGCCGAAGGTGATCGGCAGCAGCATCGCCACTGTGGCGATGGTGCCGATGCCCGGCAGCACGCCGATCAGGGTGCCGACCAGCGCGCCGGTCAGGCACAGCAGCAGGTTGGTCGGCGACGCGGCGACCTGAAAGCCGAGCGCGAGATTGGAAAACAGGTCCATCGTCGCGGCCTCACTGCGTCAGGAAGGCGGGCCACAGCGCGAACGGCAGCGCCAGCCCGTACACGAACAGCCCGCAGCAGGCCGCGGTCAGCACCAGACCGACCACGAAGGTCTCGCCCCAGCGCGTCTCCGGCGTTCCGAGCGCCGCGATCAGGAAACTCGAGAACGCCGCAATGACCAGGCCGAGCGGCCGGATCGTCACCGCGAAGCACAGAATGGAGAGGCCGACGAACAACGGCCCGCGCCAATGAAACTTCGCCAGTCGTTCGCCGGGAGCGAAGATTCCGGTCGCGGCGACGATCGCGCCCAGCCCCAGCAGGAGCACCGCCAGCAACCGCGGAACCGTGCCGGCCCCGAACCGAAAGCCCTGCATGCCGCCGAGGTCGCTCGCCGCCCACAGCGCGAAGGCCGCCACCGCCATCAGCGCCAGCCCGCCGACGAAGTCCTGCGGTCCGCGGATCCAGCTCGGAAATACCGATCGCTCACGCAACCCGCTCGGCGCTTCGTCCATCGGTCCCTCCCCGCACTGCGCACCGCCCGCCTCGCGAACGGCATCTTGTGTCTTTGGCCTATCGGCTTGGATCAAACAACGCCGGCAAATCCCAACACGCCGCCAGCGAGCAACAGCCACAGCGGACTGACCCGGGTCACCGCCGCCAGCACCGCAACCGTCGCGGTCAACGCCATCGCCGCAACGGACCGGTCGGAGCCCAGCGCCAGGATCAGGCCGCTCGCCGCCATCAGCCCGATCGACAGCGGCACCAGCGCCGCCTGGATGATCCCCGGCCATGGCGATTGGCCGGCGCGGCCCAGCAGCCGGCCGACCAGATAGGCCAGCGTCGCGCTCGGCCCGCACATCCCAACGGTCGCCACCAGCGCGCCGGCGAGGCCGGCGGCCTGATAGCCGATCAACGTGACGATCAGCACGTTGGGCCCCGGCGAGAGCTGGGCGATCGCGAAGGCGTCGGCGAATTGCTGTTCGGTCAGCCAGTGATTGAGCGTGACGGCGACGCGGTGGATCTCCGGCAGCGCCGCATTGGCGCCGCCGATCGCGAACAGCGACATCGTGCTGAAAGTCGCGACGAGCCCGCCGAGCGACGGCGCCCCGGTCATGCGGTGCGTCTCCGCAGCAGGTAGGTTGCGGCGATGCTGAACGGCACCGCGACCGCGAGCACCCACGGCATCGGCAGCCGCAATACACCGACCGCGACGAACACCGCGACCAGCAGACCGATCGCAACCGGATCACGCTTGCGCAGCAGCGGCATCAGCATCCTGAAAACCACGGCGAACAGCAGCCCGATCGCCGCGTAGGACACCCCGGCCAGAATGCGCCGCAAGGTCTCCAGTTCACCGTAATGGGCGTACAGCACGGCCAGCAGCGTCACGATCAGCAGCGGCGGACCGAGCAGCCCGGCAAACGCGGCGATCGCCCCGGGGATGCCCCGGAACCGCGATCCGAACACCACCGACAGGTTGACGATGTTGGGCCCGGGCAGGAAATGACACAGCGCGAAGGTTTCGTTGAACTCATCCGCAGTCATCCAGCGGCGCTGATCGACGATCACCCGCCGCGCCCACACCAGCACGCCGCCGAATCCGGCCAGCGACATCTTGGCGAAGGCGACGAACAGCTCGCCCAGACCGGGTGCTGCCGGCGCTGCCGCGGCATCTTCTGCCTCGCGCTCGGGTGCGTCGATAAGAGCCATTTGCAAGCTTTAGACTGCTGGACGAGGCGCAACCACCGGCTTTTCCGCCGTCCCCCCGTTCGCGCAAAGCCGCGCTGCCCGGATAATGGACCATGATCCGCGGGCTTCCCGAGCCCCCACAAGTCCCTGGCGGCAAGGCCCTTTCGCCGGCCCGCATTGCCCCCTATATTGGTGAGGTCGGGGTCACCCGACTATGGAAATAAATGGCCGCCGCAATAAACCATTCGGACCCGGGGGCGGTACCCGGCGCCTCCACCCAAGCCCGTTCCTCCCTTTTTCGGAAGGCGGGTTTCGGCGGGGGCGAAATAGGATCGACGAGGGCGTAAAGGGCTCGCTTTTTCCCGGTATTGTTCCGCCGTTATCGGGCTACTGCAATAGTTGCCAACGACAACTATGCTCCGGTTGCTCAGGCTGCGTAAGGCAGTTTGAAAGACCACTTTAAAGCCCTAACGGGTTAAGCTCCGTTAGGCGGGGTTCGGAGGCACCTGGCAACAGAAGCCTCCACTCATTCTAATCACATCCTGACGGTTGAGAATTTTGCAGGCTGGAGGATGGCTTACTGCCTGCTTCTCCGGCGGAGCGCCGCACAATTCAGCCGCGATAGATGCTGACCATCGGCAGCGGCCGGGGTAGCATGATGTTCGGCACGAGTCGGGCACCCCGAGTGCCGAACCAGCCTTTCAGGTATCCGAGCGACGAGACGGGACGACGACATGGCCACCGACCACATCCGATACGACGTGCTCGCGCGCGATGCCTTGCGCGGCGTTCTGCGGCACGTCCTCACCGACGTCGCTCAGCACGGCCTGCCCGGCGAGCATCATTTCTTCATCACCTTCCAGTCCAGGGCGGACGGCGTGAAGCTGTCGCCGCGGCTATTGGCGCAGTACCCGGAAGAAATGACCGTGGTACTTCAACATCAGTTCTGGGACCTTGTGGTCACCGAGGACCGCTTCGAAGTCGGCCTGTCGTTCGGAGGCATCCCGGAGCGGCTGGTGGTGCCGTTCGCCGCGATCAAGAGCTTCTTTGATCCGTCGGTGAAGTTCGGGTTGCAGTTCGAAGCGGCCGATGAGATCGACGAGACTGGCGAGTCCGACGACGCTACCGAACTGGTGACCGCGGCGCCGCCTGCCGTGGCGCTGCCGCCAGCGTCCGCGACGCCCGAGAGCAGCGCGCCGTCCGACGACGAACCGGCCCGTTCCGGCGAAGGCGCCGAAGTGGTTCGGCTCGACCGCTTCCGCAAGAAGTAACGGCTCCGCCGGTCATCCGGTCACCGCTGCGCCGGACCGTTCCGGCGCGCTTTGCGTTGCCGGTCGACGCCGTCTCGCGACCTCGACCCTCAGCTTCCAGGACGATGATCATGGCCCGTACCCCCCGCTCTCCCCGCCCTGCGCGCTCTGCCGCCACGCGAAGCGAGACCGACAGTTTCGGCCCGATCGAGGTCGACGCCGACCGCTACTGGGGCGCGCAGACCGAGCGTTCGCGGCAGAACTTCCGCATCGGCACCGAGCGGATGCCGATCGGCATCGTCCGGGCGCTGGCGATCGTCAAGCTGGCGGCCGCCGAGACCAACAAGGAGCTCGGCCTGCTCGACAGCCGGCGTGCCGGCGCGATCGTCCGCGCCGCGCGCGAAGTGATCGACGGCAGCCATGACGATCACTTCCCGCTGGTGGTGTGGCAGACCGGCTCCGGCACCCAGACCAACATGAACCTCAACGAGGTGATCGCCAATCGCGCCAACGAGCTGCTGGGCGGCGAGCGTGGCTCGAAAAAGCCCGTGCATCCCAACGATCACGTCAACATGAGCCAGTCGTCGAACGACTCGTTTCCGACCGCGATGCATATCGCGGCGGCGCAGGCGATTACTATCGACCTGATCCCGGCACTGTCGCTGCTGCACGACGCACTGCGCAAGAAGGAGAAGGCGTTCGCCAGGATCGTCAAGATCGGCCGCACGCACACCCAGGACGCCACCCCGCTGACGCTCGGCCAGGAGTTCTCCGGCTATGCCGCGCAGCTCGCCGGCGGCATCGCGCGGATCAAGGCGGCGTTGAAGGAGCTGTATCCGCTCGCCCAGGGCGGCACCGCGGTCGGCACCGGGCTGAACACCCATCCGAAATTCGCCAAGGCGTTCGCCAAGCGCGCGGCCGCGCTCACCAAGCTGCCGTTCGTCACCGCGCCGAATAAATTCGAGGCGCTTGCCGGCAATGACGCCTACGTTTTCGTGCACGGCGCGCTGAACGCCGCCGCCACTGCGCTGTTCAAGATCGCCAACGACATCCGCCTGCTCGGCTCCGGCCCGCGCTCCGGCCTCGGCGAACTGATCCTGCCCGAGAACGAGCCGGGCTCGTCGATCATGCCCGGCAAGGTCAATCCGACACAGTGCGAGGCGATGACCATGGTGTGCTGCCAGGTGTTCGGCAATCAGACCACGATCACGATCGCCGGCAGCCAGGGCCATTTCGAACTCAACGTCTACAAGCCGGTGATGGCGCAGGCGATGCTGCAGTCGATCGGACTGCTCGCCGACGCCGCGCGTTCGTTCACCACCAACTGCGTCGACGGCATCCGCGCCGACGAGCAGCGGATCGGCGAACTGATGCAGCGCTCGCTGATGCTGGTGACCGCACTGGCGCCGAGCATCGGCTATGACAACGCCGCCAAGATCGCCAAGGCCGCGCATCAGCGTGGTACGACCCTGAAGGAAGAAGCGGTGCGGTCTGGTTTGATCAGCGAGTCTGAATTCGACCGGCTGGTGCGGCCGGACAAAATGACGCATCCGAGATAACCGGTTGCGGCGCTCCGCGCGTCGTAAAAATGCCGTTTCGGAAATTGATGTAAATCATATCCCTTGCTCGTCCAGATTGGTCAACTTGTCCTTGCGGCGTTGTCGTTCGGCAGTCTTATTCGTTTTACCGAATAATTGTCGGCGACATCCAAGCAACGATATGGTTTGTTCTTGATGGTGATCGAGCCGCTAATGGCTTCGTGCATTCGTGCCCGCCTGGTAGGCGACGCCCGTTGCCGATTTAATCGATGATGGGTGACGATATGGCCGATGTGGTCAATTTGAATCGCTTCAAGAAGCGAGCGAAGCGGGAAGCAGCCGCTGAGCTCGCCAATGCCAATCGCGCGCGGTTTGGCAGAACCAAATCGCAGCGTGGGCTCGACCAGCATCATGTCAGCCGCGCCAATCAACTGCTCGATCAACACAAAATCGGTGGCGAGGACGCGTCATGAAATCGCCGGTGGTGAAACGGTCGATCGTGGTCGCGGGCCACAAGACCAGTGTCAGCCTCGAAGAAGCGTTCTGGAATGGCATGAAGGAAATCTCCGGCGTGCGGGACATGACTTTGTCCGAGCTCGTTGGAGAGATCGACAGCAATCGTCAGCAGGGCAACCTGTCCTCGGCGATCCGGCTGTTCGTGCTCGACTACTTCCGCAGCCGCGCCTTGCAGGCGCAGCAGCAGGCGGTGGCTGATACCAAGGCTGAAAGCTCGCTGACAGCGCACTGATCGATCAGATCGGTGCGCTGATCAGTCGGTCGCCCTCGCATTCGGGGGCGACAACACCAGAGGTGGACGCGGCCGTGACGGGCGCACATCTCCTGGTGCGGGTTTGATCTCCAAAGGCGGCGGCAGTGGCGCGAGCATTTCGCGCGATGTCGAAGGCGCGGCGGTCGGTGCTTGTGGCTTAGGCGACGTTTGTGGCTGAGGCGACGTTTGCGGCCGAGGCTGTGAAGGTCGTTGCTGCTGAGCGGCCGGCTTCGGCGTGGCGCGCCGCGGATCGGCCTCCGGCAACGGCGGCGTCTGCGGCAGTAGCGCGGGCGCGGTTCCCTGCCCGGTTTGCGACGCTGTTTCCGGCTCGGCCGCCGCTGGAGCACTCCGCTGTGCAGCCTGGGGATCGCCCGATGGCGTGCGAGGCGCTGCGGGCGCGGAATCAGATTTCGCCGGCGCGGCGGGCGGCAGGCTTGAGGTCTGGGCCGACGACTTGTCGGCCTTGCTCGGCGACTGCGTCGCGGCGGCCGGGTCAGGACCGACCGGCGGTCGCGCCCCCTGTTCGAGCACCTGCAGCTTACGGGTCTCGCGATCGATTCGGCGGATCGACAGCCATGACGACAGTCCGGACAGATCGCGGCTCCACTCCATCCGGTCCGGCGGCCCGGCGGCGAACATCCGAATCTCCGGCGGCTGCTCCGGTCCCGCTTCGGCCAGCGCCAGCGTCACCCGCAGGTCGGCCTGGCCGGCGGCGATGTCGTAGCCGCCCGACACCACTGCGCGGGCGTCCCTGGCCTGCAGCGTGGTCGGCGCCAGCTTGAGGCGGCCGTCGCTGACGCTGAGCGGAAACTGCGCGCTGTCGACCTTCAGCGGCCCGGCCTTCAGCGCCGGCTCGACCAGCCTGGCGAGATGATCGGCGTCGATCGGCTGGCCCTGATCGGTTGCGCGGATCGCGACCGCGAAAGCGCCCGGATCGAGCCCCGAGATCGACGCCTGCGCCAACGACATGGTGCCGCCACCGGACAACGCGCCGGCGAGCGCCGACGCGCTGCGGCCGCTGCTCGCCATCGTGCCTTGCAGCGACAGCTTCCCCGGCGGCAAGGCGAGCGCGCCATAGCGCAGCGCCGCGGCGTCGGCATCCTTCAGACTGAGCCGCGTGTCGAGCGCCACCCCAGCGTCGGTCGGCTTGGCGGTCAGCACAACTTTGGCGTCGCCGCCGCCGAGCTTGCCATTGCTGTCGAGCGTCAGCGATCGCCCGTCGCTGCGGATCACCCCGCGCAGCGGCAGCAGCTCGCTGCCGCCGGGTAGTTCGGCACGTACCGCCTGAAACGCGATTTTGCCGCGCCAGCCGCGCAGCCAGCCTTGCCCGAGCGGCTCGTCGGCCGGACGACCGGTCGCGCCGAGCGCGAGTTGCAGAGCCGGTCCGAGCGGCAGCGTGTCGATGCCCGCTTCGCCATCGAGTTCGGCGGTCTCGCCGCGGGTCAACGCCAACCGGCCCCGCAGCCGCGAGCCGGCGATGCCGGCGTCGATATCCTTGAAGGTCCATTTGCTGCCGGCGACCGTAAGCTGGGTCGCCAGCGACAGCGGGGCATCGCTCGTGCCGGAAGCCGGCAGATCGAACAGCGGCGCCAGGTCGAGCTTGCGCGCCTTCAGCGACAGCGCCGCCTTGGGCTCGGCCGCGAACGGCTCGATCTCGCCATTTGCCTCGGCGTCAAGCCGTGCCGCGGTCAGCTTCGCTTTGCCTTGCAGCGCCCCGCGCCATTTGCCGGTGCCGGAGGCTTGCAGCATCGCCGCGCCGTCGCCGGCGTCGATCACGCGGTCGAGCCCGAGCAAACCCAGCAGTGTCTCCCCGCGCGGCGCCGACAGCTCGCCATCGAACGCGAGCGCGATTCGCGTCAGCGCCTCCACATCGAGTTTGCGCAGATCGGCAGCAGCCGGGCTCGCCTTTGCGGTCAAACGACCGCTGAGCCCGGACGCGGTCAGTTCAAGCGAGCCGCTGGCCTCGACATGGTCCGGCGCAGTGCCGGTTTTCTCGGTCGACAGACTAAGCTTGGCGCGCGCCTCACCGGCCTCGTTAGGCAGTGCTTTCACCCGGGCCGCAATGGCTGGCACAAATGGATCGATCGCAGCCGCGATCGGACCCGGCGACGGCGCACGCGCTGTGAGACTCAATCGTCCGGCGGCGCTGTCGCGATCGAGCGCGCCGTCGCCTTCGAGCAGCAGCCCGCCCGCAGTACCGAGCTTCAGCTTGTCGAGTGCGATCCGGTGCGGATCGTAGGTGAGCCGCACCGCCGCCGGCTGCCAGACCTGATCGCCAACGCTGAGCTTGCCGAGGTCGAGTGTCAGGCTCGCCCGCTCCGGCCAGCCGCCATCGGGGCCGGCCAGCGTGCGGGCCCATTGCAGCGCCGCGTCGAGATCGGCGCTGTTGCCCTTCAGCTCGGCGTCGATCTGCGCGCCCTGATCGTCACGCCGCGCCCGGTAGGCGAAACGGCCGCGCAGCGTGTCGCCGCCGCTTTGCATCGTCAGCGGATCCAGCACCAAAGCATCCGAGCCGGCGCGGACTCCGCCCGCGATCCGCAGCGCCTTGGTCAGGCCACCCGCGGTCGGCGTGCGGCCCTGCAGCCAGGCGGCGAGCAGTTCCGGATCGGTGGCGGACAGATCGAGCGTCCCGGTGATCGCCGCGTCGGCGACACCGGTGCCGCCGCGTAGCGCCAAACGCGTGCCGCCGGGGGCGCGCAGCTCGAGCCGTTCGAGTTGCCAAGCCTGTGGGTCGCCACGCAGTTCGGCGACGAGATCAGTGACCGGCCGGTTGCCGATCATGATCTGGTCGGCGTCGAGCGACACCCGCGCCGGCGACGGCGGCAGCGGCAACGACGCCGCCAGATCGCGCAGGCGCGTCAGCCAAGGCAGCGGCGGGGCGGCATCGCCGGGCTGCGCCAGCAGCCGGTCGGCATCGAGCTGCCGCGCCGACAGCTTGGCATCGAGCCGCGGCACCGCGCCGAACCTCGCCTCGCCGCTGCCGGCGAGCTTCAGCGCGCGGTCCTCCGCGCCCCACGAGACTTCGACCTCGTCGAGCTGAGCGCGGACCGGATCGGCCTCGATCTTGGCGGCGATCCGCCACGGCGTCCGCGGCGTCTCGCCCGCCACCGCCGCAAGCGCCGCCAGCAAGGCGGTGCCGTCGAAACGCGGCCGGCCTTGATCGAATCTGACGAGACCGTCGAGATCGGCCGCGATCCCACCGGCGCCCTGGTTGATCCCGGCGCGCAGCCGGATCGCGGCGCCATCCGCCGCGCGGCCGGTCGACAGCCGGAACGGATAGCGCTGGCCGCCGAGCAGGAAATTGCCATCGCCGCGCAGCGCCGCGGCTTGCGCGCGCAGCTCGCCGGAGAAAGCGATATCGCTGAGTTCGAGATTGCTGCGGCTCGCCGCATCGTGCAGCGCGATCCGGCCAGTGAGATTGAGCCGGTCGACGGTGAGCGCGGCGAGGTTCGACAGCCCAGCCGCCGGCCAGTCGAGCCGCCCCTGCGGATCGAGGCCGAGATCGAGCGACAGCCCATTGATCGACAGTTCGTCGGCACGCAGTTCGCCGCGCATCAGCGAGCCGAGGCTGAATTCGACATCGAGCTTTGCGGCGCCGACCCGGCCGGCATCGTTGGCGCCGCCGACGGTCACACGCTGCAGCCGCAGCGACGGCGTCGGCAACAGCCGCGCATCGAGCGGGCCAGCGACCCGAACCTGTGCGCCCAGCACCCGCGTCGCCTCGGCTTCGAACGGACCGCGAAACTGGTTCCAGTCGATCAGAAACGGCCCGACCAGCGCGGCGAGCAGCGCCAGGATCAGCGCGATAGCCAGGCCGAGCAGCGTCGTCTGCACGCGGTTTCCCCTCAGGGGCGTTGCGACGCCCTCGCCGGCGTCGTTCCCTTGTGATTTCAACGCCTAGCGACAGACTGTGGCGAACTCACAGCGACTTCAAGCGGCGGATTCACGCCGCCGGAATATCCTGTGGTTCAAATCCCTTGCGGCAGGATCTTGCCGGGATTGAAGATGTTCTGCGGATCAAGCGCCTGTTTGATCGCGGCCATCGCCTGCAGCGCTTCGAGCCCGAGCTCGGCCTGCAGATATTTCTGCTTACCCTGACCGATGCCGTGCTCGCCGGTGCAGGTGCCGTCCATCGCCTGCGCCCGCTCGACCAGCCGGTGCATGAACTCGTCGGCCCGGGCCAACTCCTCGGCGTCGTTGACGTCGCACAGCAGCGAGCAGTGGAAGTTGCCGTCGCCGACATGACCGACGATCGGCGCCAGCAGCCCGAGCCGAATGAGGTCCGCCTCGGTCTCGCCGACGCAATCGGCCAGCCGCGAGATCGGCACGCAGACGTCGGTGGCGACGACGCCGACGCCGTCGCCCTGGCGCAGCGCCCGCACCGACCAGTAGGCGTCGTGCCGGGCCTGCCACAGCCTGTTGCGGTCCTCCGGGCGGGTGGTCCAGGTGAAGTCGCCGCCGCCGCAATCCTTGGCGATCGCGCCGAAATTCTTCGACTGCTCGGCGACCTCGACCTCGCTGCCGTGGAATTCGAGCAGCAGCAGCGGCGTCTCCGGCAGCGTCAGCTTGGAATAGGCATTCACCGCCCTGACCTGGGACTGGCTCATCAGCTCGATCCGGGCCAGCGGAATGCCGGTCTGGATCGCCAGGATCACCGCCTGACAGGCGTCGCTGACCGACGGGAACGAGCAGGACGCCGCCGCGATCGTCTCCGGAATGCCGCGCAGCCTGATGGTCAGCTCGGAAATGATGCCGAGCGTGCCTTCCGAGCCGACGAACAGGTGAGTCAGGTCGTAGCCGGCCGCCGATTTCTTGGCGCGGGTGCCGGTGGTGATGATCTCGCCGTCGCCGCGCACCACCTTCAGCGCCAGGATGTTGTCGCGCATCGTGCCATAGCGCACCGCGTTGGTGCCGGAGGCGCGGGTCGCCGCCATGCCGCCGATCGAGGCGTCGGCACCGGGATCGATCGGGAAAAACAGCCCCTGGTCGCGCAGATTCTCGTTCAGCGCCTTGCGGGTGACGCCGGGCTGAATCACGCAATCGAGATCTTCGGCATGAACTTCGAGGATCTTGTTCATGTCGCGAAGGTCGATGCAGATGCCGCCCGCCGGGGCGTTGACGTGGCCTTCCAGCGAAGTTCCGGTGCCGAACGCGATCACCGGGACGCTGTGCTGCGCGCAGATCCGCACCGTGTCCTGAATATCCGCCGTCTCCTGCGCCATCACCACCGCGTCCGGCGGCTGGTTCGGCAGCCAGGTCGTGGTGTGGCCGTGCTGCTCGCGCACCGCGAGCGAGGTGACGAGGCGGTTGCCGAACCGCGCCGCGAGCGCTTCAATGGCGCTCGCCACGGCCTGCGGCTCGGCGCGCTTCGGCGTGTTGGTGATGGTCAGGCCCACGACAAAAACTCCTTCGGAACGGGGCGACCGTGGCAAAGGATACCGGAGGGGTCAAGGGAGGTAGGATTGACTTTGGAAGTAGATCGCAATGTCGAGATTGCCCGCGCGACCGCGCCGTTCCGGTCGTCGGTGATGCAGATCGAGCCGGGCTGGATCGATTATAACGGCCACCTCAACATGGCCTATTACAACGTGCTGTTCGACCGCGCGATCGATCAGATCTGGAGCGAACTCGGGATCGGGCTGGACTATCTCAACACACGCGGCGGCTCGACCTTCACCGCCGAATGCCACGTGCGCTACTTGCGCGAGATTCATCTCGGCGATCCGGTGCAGGTCACTGTCTACATCATCGCCGCCGACGAAAAGCGGATCCACACCTTCGAAGAGTTGCGCCACGCCGAGGAAGGCTGGCTATCGGCCACGTCGGAAAATATGTCGGTGCATGTCGATATGGCGAGCCGAAAAGTGGCGCCGTTTCCGGACGACCTTCGCGCCACGATCACGCGGGTCGCCGCGGCGCATCGCGACGCTCCGCAGCCCGAGGGCATCGGACGAAGCATCGCGATGCCCTCGAAGCGTGCGGCGACGGCGCGCTAGACCCGGGAGCGGCCGCGGAAGATGCTGACCACCGCCGAGATCAGGAACAGCACGATCGCGATGAAGAAGATGATCTTGGCGATTTCGATCGACGCACCGGCGATACCGCCGAACCCAAGCAGACCCGCAATCAGCGCAACCACGAGAAACGTCACGACCCAACCCAACATGATGACCTCCGTTTCGCTTCAGGCACCCGCTGGGGGCCGCCTTTTGGACTGAAGCGCCGCCGGTTTCGGCTGCGCCGCTTGGCGAAACAATCCAGGCCAAAATCGAAAGTTCCGGCCGGTTTTTGTGTGTCAAAACGTCATTTTCACGCGAGATAGCGGAACGGAATCGGTTTGAAAGGCCGACGCGCCGGCCTGCGAGGCGTGGCGAACCTGTCGATAGCGGCCCGCTGCGCCTATATCGGCGGATAATCCTGCTCTAAAGGCTCCTCTTCGGGCCCCGCAGCGCGGCTGTGGGTGGTAAAACGATTCGCATGACCGATCCGACCAAGCGCCAGCCTCTCGACCTCTCCAGCTATCAGCCCGCCGCCGGCGGCATCGCCGCGCGTGCCCGCGCCGCGGCCGGCCCGGCTTATTTGTCCGGCCTCAACCCGGAGCAGCGCGACGCCGTTGAGACACTGGACGGCCCGGTACTGGTGCTGGCCGGCGCCGGCACCGGCAAGACCCGTGTGCTGACCACGCGGATCGCCCACATCCTCTCCACCGGCCGCGCCCGGCCC
This sequence comes from Rhodopseudomonas palustris, assembly GCF_007005445.1. Classification (NCBI taxonomy): domain Bacteria; kingdom Pseudomonadati; phylum Pseudomonadota; class Alphaproteobacteria; order Hyphomicrobiales; family Nitrobacteraceae; genus Rhodopseudomonas; species Rhodopseudomonas palustris. The sequence continues at coordinate 2,834,123 of NZ_CP041387.1, forward strand.
GCCGAGATCCTGTCGGTGACCTTCACCAACAAGGCCGCGCGCGAGATGAAGCTGCGGCTCGGCCAGATGCTCGGCCAGGCGGTCGAAGGCATGCCGTGGCTCGGCACCTTCCATTCGATCGGCGGCCGCATCCTGCGCTATCACGCCGAGCTGGTGCAGCTCACTTCGAACTTCACGGTGCTCGACACCGACGACCAGATCCGGCTGCTGAAGCAACTCCTCGCCGCCGACAATATCGACGACAAGCGCTGGCCGGCACGGATGCTGGCCGGGCTGATCGACGGCTGGAAGAACCGCGGCCTGACGCCGTCGCAGGTCCCGGCCGGCGAAGCCGCGATGTTCGGCAACGGCCGCGGCGGCAAGCTCTACGCGCAGTATCAGGAGCGGCTGAAGATCCTCAACGCCGCCGATTTCGGCGACCTCTTGCTGGAGAACATCCGACTGTTCCGCGAACACCCCGACGTGCTGCGGCAGTATCAGAACCGCTTCAAGTTCATCCTGGTCGACGAGTATCAGGACACGAACGTCGCGCAATATCTGTGGCTGCGGCTGCTGTCGCAGACGCCCGCCACGCCTAGACCCACACGCGACGTCGAGACCCTGCTCACCTCTCCCCATCGGGGAGAGGTCGGCGAGCGCAGCTCGCCGGGTGAGGGGCAACGGTCGTCCGAGAGCGCGGTGCCCCCTCACCCCACCCCTCTCCCCGGTGGGGAGAGGGAGCAGGCTGCAGTCGTGGCAACGCACGACACGCCCCCCAAGAACATCTGCTGCGTCGGCGATGACGATCAGTCGATCTACGGCTGGCGCGGCGCCGAGGTCGACAACATCCTGCGCTTCGACCACGACTTCCCTGGCGCCAAGGTCATTCGCCTGGAGCGCAATTATCGCTCGACCGGCCACATCCTCGCTGCCGCCTCACACCTGATCGCGCACAATGAAGGCCGGCTCGGCAAGACGCTGCGCACCGAGGATGTCGACGGCGAGATGGTCACCGTCACCGGCGCGTGGGATTCGGAAGAAGAAGCCCGCGCGATCGGCGAGGAAATCGAGCAACTGCAACGCCAGGGCCATGCGCTGAACGAGATCGCCATTCTGGTGCGCGCCTCGTTCCAGATGCGCGAATTCGAAGATCGCTTCGTCACGCTCGGCCTGCCCTACCGCGTGATCGGCGGCCCGCGCTTTTATGAGCGCGCCGAAATCCGCGATGCACTGGCGTATTTGCGGGTGATCAACTCACCGGCCGACGACCTCGCGTTCGAACGCATCGTCAACGTGCCGAAGCGCGGCCTCGGCGACGCCACCGTGCAGATGTTGCACGACCATGCCCGCAAGCGCCGCATGCCGCTGTTCGAGGCGGCCCGGATGGTGATCGACACCGACGAGCTGAAGCCGAAGGCGCGCGGCAGCCTGCGCGGCCTGATCGAGAATTTCGAACGCTGGCAGGTGCAGCGCGACGCCCTGCCCCACACTGAACTCGCCGAGATCGTGCTCGACGAGAGCGGCTACACCGAGATGTGGCAGAAGGACCGCTCCGCCGACGCCGCCGGCCGGCTGGAGAACCTGAAAGAACTCGTCCGCTCGATGGACGAGTTCGAGAATCTTCAGGGTTTCCTGGAGCACATCTCGCTGGTGATGGACCGCGACGGCGGCGCGGATGAAGACGCCGTCAGCGTGATGACGCTGCACTCCGCCAAGGGCCTGGAATTCGAGACCGTGTTCCTGCCCGGCTGGGAGGAAGGTCTGTTTCCGCATCAGCGCGCGCTCGACGAACAGGGCCGGGCCGGCCTCGAGGAAGAGCGCCGCCTCGCCCATGTCGGCATCACCCGCGCCCGCAAGCGGGCAAAGTTGTACTTCGCCACCAACCGCCGCATCCACGGCACCTGGAACACGACGATCCCGTCGCGCTTCCTCGACGAACTGCCGGCCGCCAATGTCGAGATAACCGAGTCGAAAGGCGGCTCCGGCTGGGGCGGCATGAGCGGCTATGGCCCGTCGCGGTTCGACAATGTCGAGTCGTTCGGCTCGAGCTATTCGACGCCGGGTTGGCAGCGCGCCCAGGCCAATCGCGGCCGCAGCAGTGGCGGCAGCACCGGCGGCCGCAGCGGCGGCTTCGGCGAAAGCGGGGCGTCCTACTCGTCCGGCACCACCCGCCGCGCGCCCTTCACCATCGAGGGCGAGCTGGTCGCCAAATCCACCGGCACCGAGTCCGCGTTCTCGCTGAAAGATCGCGTCTTCCACCAGAAGTTCGGCTACGGCCACGTCACCAAGATCGACGGCAACAAACTCACCATCGCGTTCGACAAGGCCGGCGAGAAGAAGGTGGTCGACAGTTTCGTGGAGCGGGTCTGATGGTGCACTACGTCGCCTTGATCCATCAGGACGCCGACGGCAGCTACAGCGTGTCGTTTCCCGACATTCCGGGTGTCGTCACCGCCGGCGAGACGATCGACGAAGCCGAAGAAGAAGCCGCCGAGCTTCTCTCCTTCGCGGCGGAGGATCCGGACGGCGCGATCGTGTTCAATCCGCCGCGCACGATCGACGAGTTGAACAGAGACCCGGCGTTCGTCGAGGCGAGCAAGGACGCGATCGTCGCGCTGATCGAGTATTCCGCCGGCGCGGGCGCTGCCGAATAGCAGATTTCCGTCATGGCCGGGCTCGTCCCGGCCATCCACGTTCTCCAGGCTGCAGCGTTTGAAAGACGTGGATGCCCGGCACAAGGCCGGGCATGACGGTGCCAAAATGCGATTCGAATTCTCGCAACAGATTTGGGCGTTTCCTCCGGATTCGTCCCGTCCCCCTGTCGGTTGCGCCCGCGCTCGGCCGTCCTTATGTAAGCCGCCCGCGCCCCCCGGCTGCGTTCCGCCCTTCCCCGCGCCCGAAGCTTCGCGAGCCCGCATGGCCCCGATCATTTCCGTCAAGAATCTGAGCAAGACCTACGGCACCGGGCGCAAGGCGCTGAACGGCGTCAGCCTCGACATCATGGGCGGCGAGATTTTCGCTCTGCTCGGACCGAACGGCGCCGGCAAGACCACGCTGATCGGCACGATCTGCGGGCTGGTGCAGGCCAGCTCCGGCAGCATCACCGTCGGCGGTCACAACATCGTCGAACAATACCGCGCAGCGCGCGAGATGATCGGGCTGGTGCCGCAGGAGCTGCACACCGACGCGTTCGAATCGGTGTGGGATACGGTCAGCTTCTCCCGCGGGCTGTTCGGCAAGCCGAAGAACCCGGCGCATATCGAAAAGGTGCTGCGCGACCTGTCGCTGTGGGACCGCAAGGACAGCCGGATCATGACGCTGTCCGGCGGCATGAAGCGCCGGGTGATGATCGCCAAGGCGCTGAGCCACGAGCCGCGGATCCTGTTTCTCGACGAGCCGACCGCCGGCGTCGACGTCGAGCTGCGCAAGGGGATGTGGGAGGTGGTGCGCGAGCTGCAGAAAGCCGGCGTCACCATCATCCTGACCACGCACTACATCGAGGAAGCCGAGGAGATGGCCGACCGGGTCGGCGTCATCAACAACGGCGAACTGATCCTGGTCGACGAGAAATCGGCGCTGATGCAGAAGCTCGGCAAGAAGCAGCTCAAGCTGTATCTCGACGATCCGATCGAGGCGGTGCCGCCGCAGCTCGCCGCCTACGGCCTGACGCTGTCGGACGACCGCAGCAAGCTGATCTACACCTACGACACCCGCGCCGAGCACACCGGCATCACCGCCCTGCTCGGCGACGTCCGCGCCGCCGGCATCCGTTTCCACGATCTCGACACCAGCCAAAGCTCGCTGGAGGAGATCTTCGTCAGCCTGGTGAGGGCGTGAGCATGAACTGGCGGGCGATCCGCGCGATCTATCTGTTCGAAATGGCGCGAACCTGGCGGACGCTGATGCAGAGCATCGTCTCGCCGGTGCTGTCGACCTCGCTGTATTTCATCGTGTTCGGCGCCGCGATCGGCTCGCGGATCGATCAAGTCGAAGGCGTCAGCTACGGTAGCTTCATCGTTCCCGGCCTGATCATGCTCAGCGTGCTGACGCAGAGCGTCGCCAACGCCTCGTTCGGCATCTACTTCCCGAAATTCACCGGCACGATCTACGAGATCCTGTCCGCCCCGGCCTCGTTCCTGGAGATCGCGCTCGGCTATGTCGGGGCCGCGGCAACCAAGTCGATCATTCTCGGCCTGATCATCCTCGCCACCGCCGGCCTGTTCGTGCCGCTGCACATCGCCCATCCGGTGTGGATGTTCGGCTTCCTGGTGCTGACCGCTGTGGCGTTCAGCCTGCTCGGCTTCATTATCGGCATCTGGGCGGACGGCTTCGAAAAACTGCAGGTGGTGCCGCTGTTGATCATCACGCCGCTGACCTTCCTCGGCGGCAGCTTCTACTCGATCTCCATGCTGCCCCCGGTCTGGCAGACCATCGCGCTGTTCAATCCGGTGGTCTATCTGGTCTCCGGCTTCCGCTGGAGCTTCTACGAGATCTCCGATGTCGATATCGGGGTCAGCGTCGCCGCCACCTTCGGCTTTCTGCTCGCGTGCATGGCGGTGGTGTGGTGGATCTTCAAGACCGGCTATCGCCTGAAGTCCTGAACACTCTCACTGCTTGCGACGTCGTTTCATGAAAGATGTCGTTTCATGAAAAAGGCGCGGCCAGCCCGGCCGCGCCTCGTCAGGTTGTGAACCGCTCGCCTCAGCGGCGATAGCAGCGAAACTTGCCGCTGCGGGTGTAGTAGCCCTTGCAGCGATGGCCGCGGTGATATCGATAGCGCGGGCCCTGGTTCGGCAGGCCAAGCACGCCGTTCACCGCACCGACCGCACCGCCGACGCCGGCACCGATCGCGCCGCCGACGACGCCGCCGACCGGCCCCGCGGCGCGATTGCCTTCGCGCGCGCCCTGCTCCGCGCCGCGCACGATGCCCTGCGAATGACCCGCGGTCGGAATCGCCAGCACCGCGAGCGCCAGAGCGGCAGCCGCGAACAGCGCTTTGAACGGGGTTTGCTCGGCGCGAACGGCACGCGCTTTGGCAGTGGTCTTCATCGATGTCCCTCCGGATTGAAACGCCCGACAGAACGGCGGGCGCGGACTCTGCGGCATATTAACACGCGGGCCCGGATCGGGTTCCCGTGCTGCCGAGATTTCGCCGCGCAGGTGTCTTGATGCTGCCGCCGGAGTCGCCGAAGCCGTCTTAACGATGCCGACGGTTTTGCCGCTGCGGCGCGGCGGCAACTGGAAACTCGGGCGGCCGCTGTGCATATTACCGGCGGGCGGGCAAGGAAGTGACAGGATCGGGCCAGGAGGCCGGCACCATGCGTTCGTATCTCGTTTCTCTCACCGGCCTGATCCTGCTGGCAGTGTCGACCACCGCAGAGGCGAAAGTCGCCATCACGGTCGACAAGGACAGCCAGCAACTGACGGTCGCCGTCGACGGCGTCGAGCGCTATCGCTGGCCTGTGTCGACCGGCAATCCATCGCACGAAACGCCGAACGGCAATTTCCAGGCCTTCCGGATGGAAGCCGACCATTATTCCAAGGAGTTCGACGACGCGCCGATGCCGCATTCGATCTTCTTCACCAAACGCGGCCACGCCATCCACGGCACCGATGCGGCCGGCAAGCTCGGCGTGCCGGTGTCTCACGGCTGCGTCCGGCTGTCACGCGACAACGCCGCGACGCTGTTCGCGCTGGTGCAGAAGGAAGGCGTGCTCAATACCACGGTGACGCTGAGCGGCTCGTCGCAGGTGGCGCTGGCCCGGCTGAAGACCAAGAACGGCAACGCGGTCGCCCGCGCCGAACCGGCTCCTGCGGCGCCGAGCTATGATGCCGCCGGAGAACTGCTGCCGAGCCGGCCGCGCGCGGTCCGCCCGCGGGTCGCCGACGACGGCTACATCTATCCGGCCGAAGGTGGCGACGACGATCGCCGTTACCCGGCACCTCCCGGCTATCGCCGCGTGGCGCCGCCGCAATACGGCTATTACGTGGGCAACGACTCCTACGCCGAGCAGATCTACGCGCCGCGGCGCTATTACCAGCCGCGCGGCTGGTACGAGGGCGGTTACTCATCGTACTGACCCGCACAAAAACCGACTCGATCGACGCGCGCGGCCCTTAGTCCTCACCGTCGCGCAGCCGGCGCCACACCGCGCCGAGGATATTGGAATAATCGTCGGTCCACGCCCGCTCGCCGGCGCGGGGCGCGGTCAGGCGCCAGTCTGCGTTGCCGGCGAGGTTGCCGATGTCGGCTTGGTCCATCGCCGAAATCACCACCGTTGTCGCGAAAACGTAGTCGGCATCGCGCCCGGCATCGTGCGACGCCACCCAGCTCTTCAGCCCGTTGGCGTCGGCGATGCCGACCGCGACGCTCGCCAGTTCGAGATGGCGGTTGGAGACGTGCATCAGCACCGCGCCCTGCGGCGCCAGCTTGGATTCATAGATCGCCATCGCCTCGCGGGTGGCAAGATGGATCGGAATCGCATCCGACGAATAGGCGTCGACGATGATCAGGTCGTAAGCGCCGTCCGGTTCGTGCGCGAAGGTCAGCCGCGCATCTCCGACCACCGGCTGCAGGTCCGGCGCGCATTTGCTGACGAAGCTGAAATATTTCGGATCGCGCGCGGTATCGATCATCGACTGGTCGATCTCGAAGAACCGCCACGGCTCGCCCGGCGCCGCCGCGCAGGTCAGGGTGCCGGAACCGAGCCCGATCACCGCGACCCGGATCGGACCGCCCTTGCGTTCGCGGATCGCCGCGATCGCCTGTCCGATGCCGCCGTCCTTGTAATAATAGGAGATCGGCTCCGGCCGCCCGGTGACCGGCGTGCCGTCGTCGTTGCGCACCCGCTCGGCGCCGTGGATCGTGGTGCCGTGCAGCAGCACATGAAAGCGGCCGTCCGCCGTCACCTGGATCTTGTGCACACCGAAGAAGCTGCGCACCGTCTCGACCCGACCCTCGTCGGCCGGATACAGCCGGATCAGCAGCAGCGCCAGCGCGACGGTCGCGAGCAGCTTGGCGCGGCCGCCGTTAAGTACCAGCGCGATTACGGCGGCGAACGCGGCGACGTCGCCGATCATCAGCACGCGGTTGGTCATGAGCCAGTCGTGCAGCTTGCCGTCGGTGAACGCCGAGGTGATCAGCACCGCCGCAACGGCCCCGATCAGCAGCCAGATCGCCAGCGACCATTGCGGCCTGCGCTCCGGCAATTTCGGTCGGCACAGCACTGCCAGCGCCAGCAGGATCGGATATTCGGCGATCCAGGAGAACGTGTACGGCGCCACCAGCCCGGCGAACAATCCGCCGACCATGCCGCCGAACGACAGCGCCACATAGAAGCCAGTGAGATGCCGCGCCGGCGGCCGGGTTCGCGCCAGCTCGCCATGGCTGGCCATCGCGATGACGAAGAAGCAGATCAGGTGCCCGCCGAGCGTCAGCGGCAGATTGTGCTCGGAGGCCGACGACGCCAGCAGCACGATGATCACCGCGATCGCGACCGGCTGCAGCGCCAGCATCGCGCCGTGGGGCAGCAGCGGCCGCGACTGGAACACCAGCACCCACGTCAGCAGGTACAGCGACAGCGGCAGCACCCACAGCAGCGGCGCCGCGGCGACGTCGGTTGAGATGTGCGCGGTGACGGCGATCAGCAGCCCGGACGGTACCGCGGCGAGGAACACCCAGCGCGCCACCGTCAGCCATGACGGCGCCGGCGCGTCGCTGTCCTCACCGGCGACGTCGGCCGCGGCCGTTGCCGGCGCGCGCAGCAGCAGCACGCCGCAGCCGGCGATCAGCAGGATCAGCACGCCGTAGCCGGCGGTCCACGCCAGGTTCTGCAGCCGCAGCGTCAGCATCGGCTCGAGCAGCACCGGATAGGACAATAGCGCCAGGAAGCTGCCGATGTTGGACGCGGCGTAGAGGAAGTACGGATCACGGCCGTCGGGATGGCCGGTGCGGACGAACCACGCCTGCAGCAGCGGATTGTTGGCGGCGAGTGCGAAGAACGGCAGGCCGATCGACACTGCGAACAGGCCGAGCAGCCAGAACGCGGAGCCGCTGGCCGGCGGTGTCCCCCAACCGTCCGCAATCGCCAGCGGCAGCGTCAGCAGCGCCGCGACAAGCAGCAGAAGATGGACGACGACCGGCACCCGGCGGTCGGCAAACCGGCTCAGCCCGTGCGCATAGGCGTAGCCGGCGAGCAGCAGCGATTGGAAGAATACCATCGCCACCGACCACACCGCCGGCGAGCCGCCGAGCCGCGGCAGCACCATCTTGGTGAACAATGGCTGCACCGAGAACAGCAGCAGCGCGCTGACGAAGATCGCGATGGTATAGACGATCAGGATCTGCCGGTTGCGCACCGGGCTGTTGGGGCCCGCGGCCAAGGTCGATTCGGTCATGGCGGCTCCTGCTGCGGTCCGCCGCGGCGGACGCTCGACATTGTCGGCCATGGCGATGAATTCCGGCAGGCCCGTGACGCGCCGCATCCTAGCGTCGCTCCGTGAACGATGGCAAAACCAGCCGCGAACACCCTTGTCACACCGGCCCGGGAACCTTCCGATGTCCGATCCCGACGTCCTGATCATCGGTGCCGGCCACAACGGCCTCACCTGCGCGGCCTATCTGGCGCGCGCGGGATTGAAGGTGAAGGTGGTGGAGCGCCGCAGCGTGGTCGGCGGCGCCGCGGTGACGCAGGAGTTTCACCCCGGCTTCCGCAATTCGGTCGCGGCCTACACGGTCAGCCTGCTCAATCCGAAAGTGATCGCCGACCTCAAGCTGCACGAGCACGGGCTCAGGATCGTCGAGCGCAAGGCGCAGAACTTCCTGCCCGCACCGGACGACCAGTATCTTCTCACCGGCGCGAACCATACCGCGGCGTCGCTGGCGCGGCTCAGCGCGCATGATGCCGCGGCGTTCGGCGGGTTCACCGCCGAGCTCGAAACCATCGCCGACGTGCTGCGTCACTTCGTGCTGCGCGCGCCGCCCAATCTGGTGGCGCAGTTCGGCTTGCCGGCGATCCGCGAGAGCCTGAACGCGCTCGGAACCGCCAACCGGCTGCGGGCTCTTACCATCGAGCAGCAGCGACTGCTGCTCGACCTGTTCACCTGCTCGGCCGGCGAGATGCTCGATGCAAGGTTCGAGCACGATCTGGTCAAGGCGCTGTTCGGCTTCGACGCCATCGTCGGCAACTACGCCAGCCCGTACGCGGCCGGCTCGGCCTATGTGATGCTGCATCACGCCTTCGGCGAGGTGAACGGCAAGAAGGGCGTCTGGGGCCACGCACTCGGCGGCATGGGCGCGATCACCCAGGCAATGGCCGCGGCTGCGCGGGCCGCTGGCGCGGAGATCGAGACCTCCGCTGGCGTGCGCGAGGTGCTGGTCGAGAAGGATCGCGTGGTCGGCGTCACCCTCGACGACGGCCGCATCGTGCGGGCGCGGTTCGTGGCATCCAACGTCAATCCGAAGCTGCTGTACACCCGCCTGCTGCCGCAGGATGCCGTGCCCGACGACGTCCGCCGCCGGATGCAGCACTGGAAGACCGGCTCAGGCACATTCCGGATGAATGTCGCTCTGTCGCATCTGCCATCGTTCACCGCGCTGCCCGGCGACGGCGATCACCTCACCGCCGGCATCATCATCGCCCCGGGCCTCGGATACATGGACCGTGCCTATCAGGACGCGCGCGCCCACGGCTGGAGCCGCGAGCCGGTGGTCGAGATGCTGATCCCGTCGACACTCGACGACGGCCTGGCGCCGAAGGGACAGCACGTCGCCAGCCTGTTCTGCCAGCACGTCGCTCCCGAGTTGCCGGACGGCGCCTCCTGGGACGACCATCGCGACGAAGTCGCCGATCTGATGATCGCCACCGTCGACCGCTACGCGCCGGGCTTTGCCGCCAGCGTGCTCGGCCGCCAGATCCTGTCGCCGCTCGACCTCGAACGCGAGTTCGGTCTCGTCGGCGGCGACATCTTCCACGGCGCGCTCAGCCTGAACCAGTTGTTCTCGGCGCGCCCGCTGCTTGGCCATGCCGACTATCGCGGCCCGCTGAAGGGCCTGTACCACTGCGGCAGCGGTGCCCACCCCGGCGGCGGCGTCACCGGCGCCCCCGGCCACAATGCCGCAGCCGCCATTCTCAACGACCACCACAGCTTGTTCACAAGCCGTGGGTAAGTCGGGGGATAAGCCTGTGGATAAGTTGTGGAAAACTTGTTGACGACGGGTACGCTGCGGAGCGTCTTTCACCCCCGCAGGCAGCGCTTGGCTTCGGCGATTTGAGCCAAGCTGTAGCCGTTCTTGAGCGCCCAGGCGATCGACTTGGCCCGGCCGTGTTCGCTGACGTAGTAGCGCACCGTGACGCAGTCGACGCCTGCCGGAATGGCGGTCTGCCCGGCCGGGAAAGCGACCGGCGTCACGCCGCCCTGCCCCTCGGCGAAAGCCGCAGGCGTGCCGACGGTCGCGAGCAAGGCTGAAACGACCACCATCGTAGACAGTTTTCGGCGCCGGGTGGCGGTCGCGCACGGAACTTCGTTGGCCTTGCTCATCAAACCTCATGTCGTTGTCGGGATCGTCGCTGGCGGCGCCGTCATTGGAGCTGCGGCCAAGCGCGCGAACCCATTGGCCAAAGAACAAGGCGACAATAGGACTCTCACAACCAAAACTTGAAACGCAGCCGACACGGAACTGGTTCCGCGCATCTATTCGCAACCGATATCCGCGGGCGCGGACCACTCTGGGAAGCGTGTGCGTAACAGAACTTCCGAGTCGTTTTCTGTCCCACGCGCATAGGCTTCGCTGCCGTTCGTCACGCTGTGCACGAATCTGTCGACAAGTTGCGCGAAGGCTGTGGACAACCGTGAATCTGGCAGATTCAACCCTGTGCATAAGTCATGGACAAGCTGTGCATTTCCGGCGCAGAAGCGGTGGACGATCTGTTGAGAGATCACTTCAGCCGCGCTCCTTCGCTGCCAACCATCGGACCTGCCATGACTGATCCCGCCCCCACCGTCCGCGCCAGCTTCGTGCTCGGCGACGAGGCCACCGCCCGCCGCGTCACCGACCTGCTCGGCGAGTGCTTCGACGAGGCCGAGATGGCGATCGCGGCGTTCGAGCGGCCGGACCGGAGCTGGGAGGTGGCGCTGCATTTCGGCGAGCAGCCGAACCTCGACCACATCCGCGAACTGGTGGCGCAGGCCGCCGGCCCCGAGGCCGCGCAGGCGATCAGCCTCGAAACCGTCGCCGCCAAGGACTGGGTCGCGGCGAGCCTGGAAGGGCTGGTGCCGGTTCCGGCCGGCCGCTTCGTCGTCCACGGCAGCCACGACCGCGACCGCGTCCCGGCCAACAAGCTCGGCATCGAAATCGAAGCGGCGCTCGCCTTCGGCACCGGCCATCACGGCACCACCCGCGGCTGCCTGACGCTGCTCGACCTGGTGCTGCGCGCCGGCCCGCCGCAGCGCGTGCTCGACCTCGGCACCGGCACCGGCGTGCTGGCGATCGCCGCCGCCAAGGCGCTGCGCCACACCGTGCTGGCCACCGACATCGACAGGCAGTCGGTCGCGGTCGCGCGCGAGAACGCGCGGCTCAACGGCGTCGGCAATCTGGTGCAGGCCGAATGGGCGACCGGCTTCGCCTCGCCGGTGTTCGCCGCTCACGCGCCGTTCGATCTGGTGCTGGCCAACATCCTCGCCAATCCGCTGCGCACCCTCGCCCAGCCGATGAGCGAGCACTTGGCGCCTGGCGCGCTGGTGATCCTGTCCGGGCTGCTGCAGCCGCAGGCGCAGAGCGTGATCGCGGCCTATCGGGCGCGCGGCTGCGTGCTGCTGCGGCAGCTCGTGATCGAAGGCTGGAGCAGCCTGCTGCTGGTGAAGACGTTCTGACGGGAAGCGCTGCTGAGCGAACGCTCAGTGCGCGGGCTTGTCGGGGAAGCGGCTGTGGGCGTCGGCGTTCGGGTCGGTGCGCCTGACCGCCGACTGGACGAAGCGGTCCAGGATGCGGACGATGACACCACGCGGCTGCTTCTGCTCGGGCTCGACGTTCGGAGGCGTACCACCCGGGCGGACCGGCGGGGAAATCTTCTCAAACGTAAAAGCAGGCATGGTGTATCACCTCGTCGTTGAGTTGAGACACTCCCGGGATTGTCCCGGACGCGTTGTCAGAGCGTGGTGCAGCGGGCACTGCGGAGCTCGCGCCCGTCTCTTGCGGGCTCGATAAATCAAGCATAACTCGTGCCATAAGCTGGACTTTATGCATATCGCGTGAGCCGTGCGCAACGTGTCGAGGGAGCAGACCGCTATGTTCGAGTCGCATTTCCAGAGCTTCGAGGAGCCCGAGAGCGGCGTCGCACTCACCGCGCGGCTGTCGGCGTTTCGCGAAGAGCTGCTGCGGCGCAAGCTCACCGGATTTGCGATTCCCCGCGCCGATCAGCAACAAAACGAATATGTGCCGCCGTCCGACGAGCGGCTGGCGTGGCTCACCGGCTTCACCGGATCGGCCGGTCTGGCGTATGTGCTGATCGATCAGGCCGCTTTGTTCGTCGACGGCCGCTACACCTTGCAGGCCGCCAAACAGGTCGACGGCAATGCGTGGCGCATCGAGTCGCTGGTCGAACCGCCGCCGGAGCGCTGGCTGGAGACGCATCTGAAAGCCGGTGATCGCCTCGGATTTGATCCGTGGCTGCACACTTCTTCGGCAGTCGAACGGATGCAGGCCGCCTGCGCCAAGGCCGGCGCCGAGCTGGTCGCAGTCGACGGCAATCCGGTCGATGCAGTGTGGAGCGAGCGCCCCGCCCCGCCGCTCGGGCCGGTCAGCGTCCACGGCGTGGAATTTGCCGGCGAGAGCGAAGCCAGCAAGCTCGCCCGCATCAACGAGGAGCTGGCGCGGCTGAAGGCCGATGCGCTGGTGCTGTCGGATTCCCACGCGGTCGCCTGGACCTTCAACATCCGCGGCGCCGACGTCTCGCACACGCCGCTGCCGCTGTCCTACGCGCTGCTGCCGAAGGATGGCCGCCCCACCATCTTCATCGACGGCCGCAAGCTGTCGAACAGCGTGCGCGACCATCTCGAACAGACCGCGGAGGTCGCCGAGCCGGCCGAGCTGGCGCCGATGTTGCGCGAGCTCGCCAACACCGGCGCGACGATCGCGCTCGACAGCGCCACCGCGGCCGATGCGCTGACCCGGCTGATCAAGGAGGCCGGCGGCAAGCCGCTGCGCGGCGCCGATCCAGTGGCGCTGCTCAAGGCGGTGAAGAACCAAGCCGAGATCGACGGCACCCGCGCCGCGCATCGCCGCGACGCGGTGGCGCTGGCGCGCTTCCTCGCTTTCATCGATGCCGAGGCGCCGAAGGGCACGCTGACCGAGATCGACGCGGTGGAGGCGCTGGAGACGTTCCGCCGCGACACCGGCGCGCTCAAGGACGTGTCGTTCCCGACCATCTCCGGCACCGGGCCGAACGGCGCGATCGTGCATTATCGCGTCACCCGCAAAAGCAACCGCCGCATCCAACCCGGCGACCTGCTGCTGATCGATAGCGGCGCGCAGTATCAGGACGGCACCACCGACGTCACCCGCACCATTGCGGTCGGGACGCCTTCGGCGGAGATGCGCGACCGCTTCACCCGCGTGCTGCGCGGCCATCTGGCGATCGCCCGCGCGGTGTTTCCCGACGGCACCACCGGCGCGCAGCTCGATACGCTGGCGCGGCAGTTCCTGTGGCAGGCCGGAATCGATTTCGAGCACGGCACCGGCCACGGCGTCGGAAGCTATTTGTCGGTGCACGAAGGCCCGGCGCGGATCTCCAAGCTCGGCACCACGCCGCTGAAGCGCGGCATGATCCTGTCCAACGAGCCCGGCTACTACAAGACGGACGGTTACGGCATCCGCATCGAGAATCTCGAACTGGTGGTCGAGAAACAGATCGTCGGCGCCGAGAAGCCGATGAACGGCTTCGAGGCCCTGACGCTGGCGCCGATCGACCGCCGTCTGATCGAGGTCGCGATGCTCAGCGCCGAGGAACTGGCGTGGCTCGACGCCTACCACGCCCGCGTCCGCGAAACCGTCCGTCCCCACCTCGACGGCCCAACCCGGCTTTGGCTCGACGGGGCGACCGCGCCGCTGCAATCCTAAGCTTAGGAGCAGTGAGCACAGCCTCTCCCCGAGTCACCCTGAGCGTCTGAAGCGGTGAGCGTGGGCCTCTCCCCGATTCATTCCGGGGCGCGAGCGCCAGCTCGCGGACCCGGAATCTGAAGCGCGTACGGCCTGGAGCTGCGCCGCGCACGCTAACCTCGAGATTCCGGGTTCGCCGCTGCGCGGCGCCCCGGAATGACAATCGAGAGTTTCTGCGCGCTGTCCGGAATGGCGCGTGGCTGAGGTTTGGGCGCCCCCGCCCGCCCTCCGCATAGCCTTATGCCGAAAAACCGCCTGTTAGCATTGCCCTGGCAGGCTACAGTCGTTTCACCAGCTCACATCCTTCGCCACGGCAGGCCCGTCGGGAACCGATCTCGCATGCACGGAATCGTCGGCAGATACGCAATGATCGACGCCAGCCGGCGCGACCTGCCGCCGTCGAAGCTGCTGCTCCTGCTGCTTGTGCTGATGAACGGTGCGGCGCCGATCGCGCTGTACATCTTCGTGCCGGCGCTGCCGGTGCTGGCGAGCGATTTTTCCAGCGACATCTCGGTCGCGCAGATGACCGTGTCGCTCTACATGGTCGGGCTGGCCTGCTCGCAGTTGATCATGGGGCCGTTGTCCGACCGGTTCGGCCGCCGCCCGGTGCTGCTCGGCGGGCTGGCGCTGATGGTCGCGGCCAGCATCGGCTGCATCTTCGCACAGACGCTGCCGCAACTGATCGGCTTGCGCTTCCTGCAGGCGCTCGGCGGCGCCTCGGGCATGGTGATCAGCCGCGCCATCATCCGCGACCTCTACAGCCGCGACCGCGTCGGCGGCATGCTCAGCCTCGTGATCGCCGTGATGATGATCGCGCAGATGCTGAGCCCGCTCGCCGGCGGCGTGATCGAAACCGCGTTCGGCTGGCGCGCGATCTTCTACGCCGTCACCGCCGGAGCGATCGTCGTCGCCGCCGCGATCACGCTGGCGCTGCCGGAAACGAGCCGCCGCAGCGGCGCGCCGGCCGCGCAGCGCGGCGGCTTCCGCACCGACCTGCGCAGCCTGTTCGGCAGCCACGCCTTCATCGGCTACGTGCTGTGCCAGGTGCTGGCCTCGGCGATCATCTTCATCTTCGCCGGCGGCGGCCCCTACGTGGTGGTGACGCAGATGGGCCGCAGCAGCGCCGAATACGGCGCCTGGTTCGCCAGCTCCGGCTTCGCCTATCTGATGGGCAATTTGTTCTGCGTGAAGTTCTCGCCGCGGCATTCGCTCGACCGGCTGATCTGGTTCGGCCTCGGCTTGCAGATCGCCGGCGCGGCGCTCAATCTGGCGTGGGGCGTGCTCGGCTGGAATCAGGTGCCGAGCTGGCTGTTCGGCACCCACATGATCATCATGTTCGGCAACGCCGCAGTGATGGCCAACGCCGCCGCCGGCGCGATCAGCATCCGCCCGCAGGCCGCCGGTACCGCCTCCGGTCTGATGGGCTTCACCCAATTCGGGTTCGGCTCGCTGTGTTCGCAGGCCGGCGCCTGGCTCGGCGGCCATTTCGCGACGCCGCTGCCGCTCAACATCGCGATCTTCGGAACCGCGCTCGCCTGCGCCTCGGCGATGATCTTCCTGGTGCCGCGCCGCAATCTGATCGCGACCGAGGAAATGATCGAGAAGGCGGAAGAAGAGACGCTGGTGTAGGCGGAGCTTCGTCTCCCTTGCAGCGAGTCATTCCGGGGCGCTCACGCAAGTGAGCGAACCCGGAATCTCGATCGGCAGAACAGCTCGGGATTCCGGGTTCGCGCGTTCCGCGCGCCCCGGAATGACGGGGTTAGTTTCCGATCAGCGCCAGCCACTCGTCTTCGGTCAGCACGGTGACGCCGAGGTCTTTCGCCTTGGTCAGCTTCGAACCGGCGTCTTCGCCGGCGACCACGTAGTCGGTCTTCTTCGACACCGAGCCGGCGACCTTGGCACCCAGCCGCTCGGCCGCGGCCTTGGCTTCGTCGCGGGTGAATTTCGACAGCGAACCGGTGAACACCACGGTCTTGCCCGCGACAGCCGTGTCACGCCGCGCCTGCTCGGCCGGTAGCACCTCGGTGAGTTCGGCGAGCAGCGCATCGAGCGCCTTGACGTTGCGTTCCTCGGCGAAGAACTCGACCACCGCTTCGGCGACGACATCGCCGATGCCGGCGATGTTGTCGAGATCCTGATAGGCCTCCGAGGTGTTGCCCTCCTCGGTCTGCGCGTCGGCGGCGGCGCGCATCGCGGTCAGGAACGCATCCAGCGTGCCGTAGTGCCGCGCCAGCAGCTTGGCGTTGCCCTCGCCGACATGGCGGATGCCGAGCGCGAAGATCAGCCGGTGCAGCTCGATGGTGCGGCGCGCGTCGATCGCCGCGAACAGATTGCGCACCGAGGTTTCGCCATAGCCTTCGAGCTGTTCGAGCTTCAATTCGGCATTGCGGGCCTTCAGCGTAAAGATGTCGGCAGGCTCCTGCACCCAGCCGCGCTCGTGGAACAGTTCGATCTGCTTCTCGCCGAGCCCGTCGATATCGAACGCGAGCCGCGACACGAAGTGCTTCAGCCGCTCCACCGCCTGCGCCGGGCAGATCAGCGCACCAGTGCAGCGCCACACCGCCTCGCCCTCTTCGCGCACCGCGTGGCTGCCGCAGACGGGACATTTATGTGGGAAGTGATACGGCTCGGCACCGGCGGGCCGCTTGTCGAGCACGACGCTGACGATCTGCGGAATCACGTCGCCAGCGCGCTGCACCACCACGGTGTCGCCTTCGCGGATGTCGACGCCGTCACGCAAGGGAGAGCCGTCGTTACCGATGCCCTTGATGTAGTCCTCGTTGTGCAGCGTCGCGTTCTGCACCACCACGCCGCCGACCGTCACCGGCTGCAGCCGCGCCACCGGCGTCATCGCGCCGGTGCGGCCGACCTGGATATCGATCTTCTCCAGCACGGTCGTCGCCTGCTCGGCGGCAAATTTGTGCGCGATCGCCCAGCGCGGACTGCGCGACACGAAGCCGAGCCGCTCCTGATAGTCGAGCCGGTCGACCTTGTAGACCACGCCGTCGATGTCATACGGCAGCGACGCGCGTTTCTCGCCGATCCGGCGATAGAACGCGAGCGCGTCTTCGACGCTGTGACACAGCGTGATCTCGGGATTGACGACGAAGCCGGCGTGGTCGAGCCATTGCAGCATCTTGTGCTGGGTCGGCTCCTCCATCGGATAGTCGCTCATCTCACCCCACGCATAGGCGAAGAACTTCAGCGGCCGCGACGCGGTGACGGCGACATCCTTCTGCCGCAGCGAGCCGGCGGCCGAATTGCGCGGATTGGCGAACACGGTCTCGCCCGCCTCCTCCTGACGCTTGTTCAGCGCGAGGAAGTCGTGCTTCAGCATGTAGACTTCACCGCGCAATTCGCAGGCCGCGGGGATGGTGTTGCCCTTCAGCGTGTTCGGCACGTCCTTGATGGTGCGGACGTTGGCGGTGACGTCCTCGCCGGTGAAACCATCACCGCGGGTGGCCGCGCGCACCAGTTCGCCATTCTCATAGCGTAGCGACAATGACAGGCCGTCGATCTTCGGCTCGGCGACGATCGCCGGCACATCGTCGAGCCGCAGGAAACGCTGCACCCGCTCGACGAACTCGGCGACCTCTTCGTCGGTGAAGGCGTTGCCGAGCGACAGCATCGGCACCGCGTGCTGCACCTTGGCAAAGCCCCGCGCCGGCGCGGCGCCGACGGTCTGGGTCGGCGACGACGCGCTGACCAGTTCGGGAAATTTCTGCTCGATCGCCTCCAGCCGCCGCCGCAACGCGTCGTAGTCGGCATCCGAAATCTTGGGCGCGTCGTCCTGATAGTACGCCTTGTCGTGGCCCTCGATCACGAGGCGAAGCCGCATCAGCTCCACCTTGGCCTTGGCTTTGGTGAGAGTGGCGATGTCGGGGGCGGGATTTTTCTTCACAGTCATTTTTCGCACTTGAGATTCCGGGTTCGCGAGCTCACGCTCGCGCCCCGGAATGACCTTGGGGCTAACTTACTGAGTTCACCGCGAGTCATTCCGGGGCGCTTGCGACAGCAAGCGAACCCGGAATCTCGCCGCGCGCGAGGCGCCGGTGCCCTATTATGTCTATCTGCTCGCCAGCCGGAAAGACGGAGCGCTGTATGTCGGCGTCACCAACGACCTCGTCCGCCGGGTCTACGAGCATCGCACCAAAGCCGTGCCGGGTTTCACGTCGAAATACAACATCGCCAAGCTGGTCTGGTTCGAAATCCACGACGACCCGATCTCCGCCATCACCCGGGAAAAGGAGATCAAGAAGTGGCGGCGGGCGTGGAAGGTGGCGTTGATCGAGCGGGAGAATTCGGGCTGGGACGATCTGTTCGACACGATCGCGCGATAGGCTGGGGCCGGGTGCCCTGAACCTCGGGATTCCGGGTTCGCGCCTCCGGCGCGCCCCGGAATGACGGCGTGTTGAAATACTGCCCCTCAGCGAGTCATTCCGGGGCGCGAGCGTGAGCTCGCGAACCCGGAATCTCGACAACTGGGAAGAGGTCCCTACCCCGCCGCCTTGATCAGCCGGTCGGCCGCGGCTCGCGCCTCGGCGGTGATCTCGGCGCCGGCCAGCATGCGGGCGATTTCTTCGCGGCGGTGGTCTTGTTCCAGGGCGGCGACGCGGGTGGCGACGCGTTTGCCTTTGTCGAGGGCGGCTTTCGAGATCAGCAGATGCTGGTCGGCGCGGGCGGCGACCTGGGGGGCGTGGGTGACGGCCATCACCTGGACCTTCGAGGCCAGCCGGGCCAAGCGGCCGCCGATTGCGTCCGCAACCGCGCCGCCGACGCCGGTATCGATCTCGTCGAACACCAGGGTCGGTGCCGAGCCCTTGTCGGACAGCACCACCTTCAGCGCCAGCAGGAAGCGCGACAGCTCGCCGCCGGATGCCACCTTCATCAGGGGGCCCGGCCGCGTGCCGGGATTGGTCTGCACCCAAAATTCGACGCGGTCGATGCCCTGCGGCCCCGGAGCCGCCGCATCGGCCTCGACCTGGGTCATGAACTTGGCGCGTTCGAGCTTGAGCGGCGCGAGCTCGGCGCCGACCGCCTTGTTGAGCTTGTCGGCGGCCTTGGTGCGCGCGGCCGACAGCTTGGCCGCCGCGGCATCGTAGCGGGCATCGGCCTCGGCGGCGTCCTTCTCCAGCACGACGAGCTGATCGGCACCGGCATCGATCAGCGCGACGTCGGCGACATATTGCGCCGCCAGCGCGGCGAGCGAATCCACCGGGGTCGAATACTTGCGGGCGGCGGCGCGCAGCGCGAACAGCCGCTCCTCGATCCGCTCCAGCTCCAAGGGATCGAAATCGGCTGCGGCCAGCGCGGCGTTGAGATGCTGGTCGGCCTCTTCCAGCGCGTTGATGGCGGCGTCGATCGCTTTCACCGCCGGCTCGATCAGGTGCGGCGCCGTGCCGGCGCGGCGCTCCAGCCGGCGCACCGCGGATGCCAGCGCGGCGACCGGCGAATGATGGCCGCCGACGACCTCCTGCGCCTCGCGCAAATCGGCAGCGATCTTCTCGCCCTGCATCATGGTGGTGCGGCGCTCGGCCAGCGTGGTCTCCTCGCCGTCCTGCGGCGCGAGCTGCCTCAGCTCGTCGGCGGCGTGGCGCAGATAGTCGGCCTCGCGCGCGGCGCGCTCCATCCCGGCGCGGTGGGCGTCGAGCGCGGCCCGCGCGGTGCGGCGGCCCTCCCACAGCGTCTCCAGCGCGGCGACGTCCTTGTCGAGGCCGGCGAAGGCGTCGAGCAACCGGCGATGCGTCGCCGCATCGACCAGCGCCCGCTCGTCGTGCTGGCCGTGGATCTCGACCAGCGTCGCGCCGACCGCTTTGAGGGTCTGCACGCTGACCGACTGGTCGTTGATGAAGGCACGGGTGCGGCCGTCGGCGAGCTGAACGCGGCGCAGGATCAGTTCGCCGGATTCGTCGACCTCGCGATCATCCAGCCCGTTGGCCTTGAGAATCGCGAACGCCGGGTGGGTCCTGGCGACATCGAAACTGGCGGTGACCTGCCCGTGCTCGGCGCCGTGCCGGACCAGCGCGGCATCGCCCCTACCGCCAAGCGCCAGCGCGAACGCATCGAGCAGAATCGATTTGCCGGCGCCGGTTTCGCCGGTCAGCACCGCAAGGCCACGGGAAAATTCGATGTCGAGCCGCTCGATCAACACGATATCGCGGATCGAAAGGCGCGCCAGCATGAGAGACAGGTCCTATCCGAGGCCGAGTTTCTTGAACGACCTAGAGATCCAGGACCCCTTGTTCTCGGTCGGTTCGAGTCCACCCGACTTTACAAGAGTGTAGGCGTCTTTGTACCACTTGCTGTCAGGAAAGTTGTGGCCAAGCACGGCGGCGGCGGTCTGCGCCTCACCGACGATGCCGATCGCCATATAGGCCTCGGTCAGCCGCGCCAGCGCCTCTTCGACGTGGCGGGTGGTCTGATAGCGCGTCACCACGGTCTTGAATCGGTTGATCGCCGCAGCGTAGTCGCGCTTGCTCATGTAATAGCGGCCGACGTCCATCTCCTTGCCGGCGAGCTGGTCGCGGGCGCCTTCCAGCTTCTGCTTGGCGCTGTTGGCGTATTCGGAGGTCGGATATTTGCGGATCACCTCTTCGAGCGAGGCGATCGCCTTCTCGGTGCGCCCCTGGTCGCGCGAGATGTCCGGGATCTGATCGTAATGCGAGGCGGCGATCAGGTATTGCGCATAGGCGGCGTCCGGGCTGCCGGGATGCAGCGTGACGTAGCGGGTGGCGGCGCCGATGCAGCTATCGTAGTCGCCGGCCTGATAATAGGCGTAGGCCGACATCAGCAGCGATTTGCGCGCCCAATCCGAATACGGGTGCTGGCGGTCGACTTCCTCGAACTTCTTGGCGGCGCCCTTGGTGTCCTTGTCCTGATTCATCAGGTACAAGCCCTCGTTGTAGAGCTTGTCCGCCGGCTCATCGACCATCTTGTCGTCTTTGGCCAGGAACTTGTCCCACAACGCCCCGGTGCCGCAGCCGCCGAGCGGGAGCGACAGCGCGAGCAGACTGAAGATCATCGGCAGCCCCCGCCGCAGGCGATCGCCCCTGCGAGACTTGTCCCCGTTCCGCAGTCCGAGCGCGATCCGCTGTGCCGACATCAATTCCAACCCGACCAATGGAGAACGGTGTGCCCCGACGTTCGACCGAGGCCGCTGTGGCCTTCAGCCATCGACCTTCGCCGGACGTGGGGAGGCGACCGCCGGCTGTTTAGCCGAAAAAGGCGACTTCACCAACCGGGTACGCAGCCAATTCGCCGGGAATAAGGCGGCCGGTCCAATCGGTTAACGCGGTCCGGGATACGGAAAATCAGCCGCCGCAGTGTTGCGGTCAGGACACGTCCGGACCGTAGGCCGGGGCCACCATGCCGCCGACCAAACCGGTGACGGCTTCGGCATGGCCACGCACCGCGCGGCGGGCCGGCTCGGCTTCGATCACCCGCCAGGCGCTGCGATCCGCCAGCAGAGTGGTCAGCACGGTGTGGTTGAGCTTGTGGCCGCCGCGCACCGAGCGATATGCGCCAAGGATCGGCAGGCCGGCGAGCGCGAGGTCGCCGATCGCATCGAGCGCCTTGTGGCGGGCGCACTCGTCGGAATAGCGCAGGCCTTCCGGGTTGAGCAGCCGGTCGTCGTCGAACACCACCGAGTTCTCGAACGAGGCGCCGAGCGCGTAGCCCATCTTCCACAGCCGGGCGACGTCGTTCATCCGGCCGAAGGTGCGAGCGCGGGCGACTTCGCGGCGGAACATCTCGGGCTCGACGCCGAGGGCGTATTTCTGTTTGCCGATCTGGGGATTGGAAAAGTCGATCTCGACTTCGACGCGGAAGCCGCCGGCATGGGGCCGAAACTCGCCGAAGGATTCGCCGATCGCGGCGGAAACCGGCTTCAGAACCTGGATATAACGGCGGGGAGCGGCCTGCTCGCGGATACCGGCCTGGTCGATCGCGGCGACGAACGGCGCGGCGCTGCCGTCCATGATCGGAACCTCGGGACCGTCGACCTCGATGGTGGCGTTGTCGATACCCATGCCGCGCAGGGCGGAGAGAACGTGTTCGGCGGTGGAGACCAGCGGACCGTCGCAGTCACCGAGGACGGTGGCAAGCTCGGTGGCGACCACCGATTTCGAGGTCGCCTTGATCTCGCGGTCGGCGCCGTCGAGGCCGGTCCGGACAAAAAGTAAACCCGCATCGACATCTGCGGGTCCCAATGTCAGAGTCACCGGACGGCCCGAATGAACACCTACGCCCGTCACCGTGGCTTGCGAACGCAGCGTGGTTTGCCGGCTGAACTTCATAAGTAAAGTGTCCCACTGACGCAGTGCGGAAATCGTTCCGGTCCTGTCGGCCGGGCGACTCGCTCCGAGCGTCCCCAAGTCCGTATTGACCATAGCACTGCCCCAAATCGCGCCAACTCACGCTTTTTTACGGATTGTTACCCCAACTCCGCCGCATTACCGCCGCCCCGCGATCGAATTCGACATCAATCGTGATCGAGACAATCCCGCCTCAACTTCACCTAAAGTCGTAATCTGACGATATTTCAGTCATTTAAGCCGCCAGCCCATGGACCGAAGCCTCGCCACAAAAAAGGGCCCCGGCGCATCGCCGAGGCCCTGGGTCTGGTCAGATTTCAGACATTGTTTCAGGTCGCCTGCCGCCGCAGGAAGGCGGGGATATCGAGATGGTCGTCGCCCTGTGGCGCGGGGGCAACAGGTGATGGGCGGCCGTGCATGTCGAGCCCCTGGGGCGCCGGGCGCCTAGCGTATTCGGATACCGGGTCTTTCCCCATCTGCTCGGCGACGCTGCGCTGCGGCCGGCGATCCGGCAGCGGCGGCATCTGCGGACCGCCGTTGCGGGCGACCTGCGGCGCTTCGACCGACTCGTCGTCGCGGCGGCCGAGGCCGTTGGCGAGTCGCTGCAGCAGCGACAGCCGATTCTTCTGCGGGTGATCGTCCTCGGCATCGCCGCGGGCCTGGCGGATTTCGTTCTGAGCCGGCACCGGCAGTTCGTCGAACCGCGGCATCCGCGGCGGACGCATCGCGGCGCGGTCGGCCTGCTGCGGGATAAAGGCTTCCGGAGCGACCGGCTCCTCGGCGACGGCGCGCGACTGTTCCGGATCCGGGAACAGCGACGGCTTCTGCGGGATCGGGCGGACGGTGACGTCGCCGTACGACGCTGGCTGGACCGGGGTCTCGGCCTGCGGCATCGGCTCGTTGCCGACCGCAGCGGCGATCGCGGCGAGCGCGGCGCGCTCGACATTGCTGGCCTGCCGCTGGGCGGCCGGCTCGGCAGCCATGGCGGCGACCGGCGCGGCGGCCTGGGCGGCGCGCTGCGCGGCGGCTTCGGCGATCCGCTGATTGTCGGCGCGCAGCTTGGCTGTCAGCTCAGCCAGGCGGCCGTCGTTTCCCACCGCACTCGCCGCAGCGGCCGGGGTGCCGGCGTTGCGCGACAACTGCGCCTGCTCGATGCCGGTGGCGACCACCGACACGCGGATGATGCCGTCCAGGCTCTCGTCGAAGGTGGCGCCGACAATGATGTTGGCGTCCTGATCGACCTCCTCGCGGATGCGGGTGGCGGCTTCGTCGACCTCGAACAGCGTCAGATCCTTGCCGCCGGTGATCGAGATCAACAGGCCACGGGCGCCCTTCATCGACGAATCGTCGATCAGCGGATTGGCGATCGCGGCTTCGGCGGCGGTCAGCGCGCGCTTTTCGCCGGAGGCTTCGCCGGTGCCCATCATCGCCTTGCCCATCTCGCGCATCACGGCGCGGACGTCGGCGAAGTCGAGGTTGATCAGCCCTTCCTTGACCATCAGGTCGGTGATGCAGGCGACGCCCGAATACAGCACCTGGTCGGCCATCGCGAACGCGTCGGCGAAGGTGGTCTTCTCGTTGGCCACCCGGAACAGATTCTGGTTCGGGATAATCAGCAGGGTGTCGACGACCTTGTGCAGCTCGGTGATGCCGGTCTCGGCGGTGCGCATCCGGCGCGCGCCTTCGAAGTGGAACGGCTTGGTGACGACGCCGACGGTGAGGATGCCCATCTCGCGCGCGGCCTTGGCGATCACCGGCGCGGCGCCGGTGCCGGTGCCGCCGCCCATGCCGGCGGTGACGAACACCATGTTGGCGCCCGACAGGTGGTCGCGGATCTCGTCGATCACTTCCTGCGCGGCGGCCGAGCCGACGTCGGGCTGCGAGCCGGCGCCGAGTCCCTGGGTGACCTCGGTGCCCATCTGGATCAGCCGCTGGGCCTTCGACATCGTCAACGCCTGCGCGTCGGTGTTGGCGACCACGAAGTCCACGCCGTCGAGCCCGGCGGTGATCATGTTGTTGACCGCGTTGCCGCCGGCGCCACCGACGCCGAACACGGTGATCCGGGGCCGCAGCTCGCGAATATCCGGGACATTGAGATTGATGGTCATGGTTGCCTCTCGATTACGCGCGCGTTGGTTCGTGAAGTCCCCGGCAGAGGGCCTGGGCAATCTGTGAAAGCGGAAGGGGGCGGAAAAGAGTCATCAGAAGCCCTCGCGCAGCCAGCGGCCGACCTTGCCGAAGTAACCGGGATGGGCGTCGGCACGAACGTGGCGGGTATGACGAGGCTCGATGTGTTCGAGATGAGCGAATTGCGGATACACCAGAAGCCCGGCCGGCACGGCGAACGAGCCGCTCTTGGCTTCGTTGGGCAGCCGGCCGACTCCGAGCGGACGACCGACCCGCACCGAGCGGCCGAGAATCCGAGTGGCCAGTTCGGGCACGCCGGTGAGCTGCGACGCGCCGCCGCTCAGCACCACCCGCGCCCGGGGTTCTGCAGCGAACGGCGAATCCGCCAGCCGGTCCCTGACCATTTCAAAAATCTCCTCGGCCCGATGCCGGATGATGTTCGCGATCGTGGCGCGGGAGATCACTTGCGGGCCGTCCCGCTCGTCCCCGGCGGCCGGGATCGACATCAACTCGCGCGCATCGGAACCGCCAGTTAGCACCGTGCCATATAACGTCTTGATTCGCTCGGCATCCGCAATGCACGCGCCCAGGCCGCGCGCGAGATCCATCGTGATGTGATGCCCGCCGACCGCAAATCCGGACGCATGCACGAAGCGGCCGCCCGAATAGACCGCGATCGTCGTGGTACCAGCTCCCATCTCGACCAGCGCGGCGCCGAGATCGACTTCGTCGTCGGTCAGCATCGACAGGCCGGCTACGTAAGGACTCGCCGCCATAGCCTCGACGTTGAGATGGCAGCGCTCGACCGCGAGCATCAGGTTCTTGGCGACGGTGGCGTCGGTGGTGACCACGTTCATGTCGACGCCGAACTGCCGCGCCACCATGCCGCGTGGATCGCGGATACCCTTGACGCCGTCGAGCGTGTAGCCGACCGGCAGCGCGTGCAGCACGGCGCGGCCGATGCCGGTGGCGTGGTGCATGCCGGTCGAGGTGACGCGGCTGATGTCCTCGGCGGTCACGGCCCCGCCCTTGATGTCGGAGGCCGCTTCGATCAACTGGCCTTGCAGCCGGCCGGCCGAGACCGACAGCAGCACCGACTCCACCCGCACCTTGGCCATCCGCTCGGCCAGCGCGACGGCGTGACGGATCGCCTTTTCGCACTCGCCCATATCGACCACCGCGCCGGCCTTGACGCCGCGCGACTGGATCTGGCTGAAGCCGACCAGCTCGATGGCGTGGGTGCGGCCGCGCAGCGCATCCTGCGGCGGGCACGGCTTCAGCCGCGCGATCATGCAGGCGATCTTGCTGGTGCCGATGTCCAGCGAGGCCACCATCGCGGTGCGATGCGGCGGCATCGGCCGGGTCTTCGGGGTCTGGGTGCGATCAAAGCCGGTCACGCGTCACCAGCCTTTTTCTTGGTTTTCTTGTCCTTGCTGAACAGCTCTTCGCGTGCCTTGAAGGCGGCGTCAGACAGCCGGACCGTCAACCGGTCCGGCAGCCGCATGTCGATCGCGGTGATGTCGCGCGAGAACAGCTTGTCGTCGTTGTCGAGCTGGCTGAGCAGCGCCAGCGCATTGCCGACATCGTGTTCGGGCATCCGGATCACGAGACCGGAGGTGAGCCAGACGTTCCAGCGCCGCTCGCCGACCAGGGCGACGGCGCGGGTCTGCGACCACACCTGCGGATAGCGCTGAAGCAGCGCCAGGAAATCCTTTGCGCGCTCGCCGGCCCCCTTCCCGACCACCAGCGGCAGCGACAGGAAGCGCCGCGCCACGTAAGGCTCGAGCACCTCGCCGTCGTCGGCAATCACCGACATGTGGCCGTCGAGCTGCCAGCGCGCGAACGCGGTGCGCTCGACGATGTCGATCTGCAGCTCGCCGGGATAGAATTTCAGCACGGTCGCATCGGCGATCCACGGGTTCGCCTTCAGCTTGTCGCGGATCGCAGCGGCGTCGAGAAACAGCAGCGAGGAGCGGCCGGTGATGCCGCCGATCGACAGGATTTCGTCCTGGGTGAGCTGTTTGCGGCCGGCGATCGCGACCTGCTTGATGCGGAAGCCGGCGAGGTTGGCGGCGGCATTGCGGGCATCGTCCAGCGCCTGAACGAACTCGTCGACGTGACCGCCCTTGACGATTCCCATACCGGCGCTGGACAGCAGGATCAGCGCGGTGAAAGCGACGCCGACCCGCCGCGGCAGCCAGCGCTCCAGCGCCGCGATCAGCCCGCGTTGCGGCTCGGGCCGCACCAGACGTTGCGGCTGCGCCTGCTTCTTGCGCGAACGACGCTCGCGCAGCAGCGCAGCCACCGCCAGGGCGACCGCCATCAGGTCAGACTGAAGCCTCGACAGTCGCGACGACCGGGCGAGGCGCCCTCCACCATCCATTGCCAGAGCTCGTTACACGTTGCGCCCGCACCTATTTCCGGGCAATGGCGCAGGTGACCTCTCGGTGGTTCCGGACCCGCCCGCGGGCCGGACCGCCTGCCCCAATGCAAGACCGAAACGGAAAACAAGCTCCGCCCGGCTTACGCCACGACAGCCGAGCGCCAGGATGCGCCGCCAGCGTTAACCTTCGGCCCTCCTGGTAAACAAAACGTAAATCAGGCCCGTGCAGGCCCGAATTTGTTGCGTCCGGAGAAGGATTTGCAGCGAAAGCGCGGCAGTTCTGCCCGGCCTTCGGATGGAACCTGCAGGCTGTCCGGTCAGCTCCGGACGCTGCGCCCGGCCAGCGCGATCTGTCCCTTCAGGAAGTCCACGAAGTCGATCCCCTGCGCCTTCAAGGCCTTGGGATAGAGCGAGGCGCCGGTCAGGCCGGGCAGCGTGTTGGTCTCGAGGAAGATCGGACCATCCTTGCCGACGATAAAGTCGGAGCGCGAGTAGCCGCGGCACGACATCACCCGATGGGCCCTGACGGCATAGTCCATGATCATCGTCGCGACCTCCGGTGCAAACCGTCCGGGGCAGATCTCCTGGGTGGATTTGGCGAGATATTTCGCCGTGTAGTCGAAACCGCCATCGGCCGGCACGATCTCGATCGGCGGCAGCGCCAGCAGCGAGCCGTCCTCGGCTTCGAGCACGCCGCAGGTCGCCTCGACGCCGGCGACGAACGGCTCGATCAGATAGTCCTCGGTCTTGGCCGCCTCGCGCACCGCGACCAGATCCTGCCTGGCGTTGATGAAGAACAGCCCGTAGCTCGAACCGTCACGGGTCGGCTTGGCGATCAGCCGGCCATGGGTCTCAAGCGCGGCCTCGGCGTCGGCTAGCGCGATGCCCACCGAGGTGCGGACCCCGGCGATCGCGGCGAAGCGCTTGGCGGCGGCCTTGTCGAAGGCCAGATGCGAGGCTGCGGCGCCCGAACCGGTGAATGGTACGCGACGCAGCTCGCACATCGCCTGCAACTCGCCGTTCTCGGCGACGCCACCGTGGAGGCCGAGCACCAAGAGCCTGTGCTCGGCCGCGGCGCGGTCGAGCGCGATATCGAGCGGACCGACCATCTCGCCATCGGGGGCGAAGGGCTCTTCGAACGGCCTTGCGTGCGCCAGCAACGTTTGCGCGGTGACGCAATGAACGCGATCGTCGTCGTTCCAGAACCACAAATCCGCATCCGGCAGCGCGCGCTGTAGCGCCTGCGCCGAAGCGACCGAGACCAGTCGCTCTTTGCTGGTGCCGCCGAACAGAATGGTGTGTCGCATCATCGATCCGCCGCGCGGTCCCTGCTGGTGTCGAAAATCGCCGCTGCGTCCCGCGGGGCCGGCGCGGCGCAATCTTGCCGATTTGGCCGATTCGGAGAAGCGGCGGTTACGACGACGCAGAGGTGCGCCGCAGACAGACGAAGCCCCAGATCAGCAGCACGACCAGCGCCGGTGTCACCAGCCCGATCACCCGCAGCGGCTGCCACACGCCGCCTTCGGTCGCCACCATGCCAAACCACATCAAGCCCGCCCATGCGATCAACGCCGGCACCAGGCTGACCCGCCCCGTTCGCCGCCACGCCTCGATCTGCACCACCGCGACCAGCGGCGCGGCGAACGCGACGTAGTTCGGCTGCGACACGGACAGCATCACCGGCAGCGCCGCGGCCAGCACCGCGCCACCGATCAGCAGCGTTTCGCCCGCCTGCGGTTGCGCCCCGTTCAAGCGCCAGAACCGGCCGTGACCGGCCCATACCAGGGCAACCAGAAAGACCGCATCGAAGGCGAGTTGCCCGGCGGTGGCGAACAGCGGCAGCGTGTCGGTCGTCGGCAGGCCGCCGGCGGCGATGCGAGCCAGCATCGCGCCGATGCTGAGCATGTCGTAGGACGTGAAGGTGATCTCGCCTGCGATCTTCGGATTGGGCACGCCGGTGAAGATGCCGCTGAGATGCTCGGTCCACATCGCTTGGTACAGCGTTACGACTTCCGACGGCCCCAGGCACAGCATCGGCACGACGAACAGAAACACCAAGCTGAAGCCGGCGGTGGCGAGCACGGTCCTGAGATCGCCGCGGAGCACCGGGAAGATCAGCAGCGCCAGCGGGAACAGCTTGATGGTGAAGCCGAGCGCCAGCGCGCAGGCGGCCAGGTTGGTCCGGCCGCGCACATACAGCACCAGGAACGCCACCATGGTGAGCAGCACCACCGCGCTCGGCTGCCCTCGCCCGAGGCCGTCGCCGAAGAACGGCAGCAATGCGGCCAGCGGCCCGAGCCGCAGCAGCCACCACGCGTTCCAGCCGGTCTGATCGAGCGGCTGCGGTGCGACGCGTTGCAGCTCACGCGCCCACAGATCGACCGCCGCCAGCATCGCGATCGCGCCGACGACGTACCAGGCCGCAACCGACACCGGGAGCGGCAACGCCCAATCCGGCTTGGGGAAGCCGTCGAGCGGATAGGCGAACGGCCCCATCAGCAGCGCGAAGGTCGGCGGATAGTGATAGGTCCAACCGTGGTGATCGGCGACCTGGTACAGCGGATAGCCTGTCCACACCGCCCAAGCGGCGCGGAAGAACACCTGCACGTCGCCGAAGCCCTGCACCGCAGAGCGCCGCACCACGACGGGAAGGTAGATGCACAAGGCCAGCGCGACCGCGGCGATCAGGAGGATTTCGTACCAGCGCAGAGCCCGCCAGCGGGCTGCAAATTGCGAATGCAAGGCGGGATGCTCCATCTCGGCCAGCGGTGTACTTCGCAGCCCGGTCGGGCGGAACCGTGGCGCTCCACCCCACGATACGCGCAGAGCTGCCAAACCCCTCGCGCCGCTTTCCGTGGACGATCGGCGTGAAAACGGCCATGGTTCGTGCCGATCCGGCGTCTTTTGCGCCCGAAATGCCAATACCCGCCGCTGCGACGCTGTTTCCTGCGGCAGCGGGAAACAATGAGAAACAGATGATTCAAGCCTGGCTCGACCTTCCTCCCTTCGGTACCTTCGTCACCTTGGCCATGCTGTACTACGGCGTGACAGCACTGCTGATCGCAGTGGTCTTCGCATCGCCGCTGCGCGGTCCGATCGCGAGGTTTCAAGGCGTGGTCGCGCCGTTCTTCTCGTCAGTGGCGGTGCTGTTCGGTCTGCTGACCGGATTCCTCGGCTACGATGTCGCCGAACGCAATCGCCAGGCGACGCGCGCGGTGCAGGCCGAGGCCGGCGAGCTCCAGAACGTCTACACCCTCAGCATCGCGGCGGCGTCGGACATGCGCGACATTCGGGTCGCCCTGAAGGATTATACCCGTTCGGTGCTGAAGAACGAATGGCCGACCGTGAACGGTTTTGCCGCGCCGCCGACCAGCATCGCCTACGACAGAATGCTCACCGAGATCAGCGCGCCGGCGATCACCCGCGACTCCGGAGCGGCGGTGCACGTCGCGCTGCTGAGTTCAGCGGTGCGGGTCGGCACCGCCCGCAACACCCGGATCAGCCTGTCGACCGACCGCACCAGCGACCTGAAGTGGATTTCGGTGCTGCTCCTCGGGATCATCACCCAGGCTGCACTTGCGCTGGTGCATCTCGACAAGCCACGGACGACAATGACGGCGGCACTGACCGTTTTCGCGACCGGAGCGATCGTCGCGCTCGGCCTGATCGCGCTGCAGGAGGATCCGTTCAGCGGCATCTTCCGGGTATCCGCGGTGCCGCTCGAACACGTTCTGTCGCTGCCGGATACGCCTGAACTACCAGTCAGTCCGGCGCTGCCTTCGCCACCAAAGCCCTGAGCCGGCACTTCCGAATGCTCGCTTCGAGACGCCCGGCTTCGCCGGGCTCTCGGGAAGAGAACTCAGTGGCCTCGACAACGGCCGGAGCCGATTCAATCAATCGATCAAGCGCACCGGTCGATAGCGCCCCGACGGCGGGCTCAACGGTGGTCGGGCGCGATGCCGATCCGCTTGATCTCCCATTGCAGCTCGACGCCGGACTGCGCCTTGACGCGGGCACGCACGGTCTCGCCCAGCGTCTCGATATCGGAGGCGGTCGCCTCGCCGGTGTTGATCAGGAAGTTGCAATGCATCTCCGAGACCTGGGCGCCGCCGATTCGAAGGCCGCGGCAGCCGGCGGCATCGATCAGTCGCCACGCGCTGTGGCCAGCCGGGTTTTTGAAAGTCGAGCCGCCGGTCTTCTCGCGGATCGGCTGCGCCAGTTCGCGGTGCGCCTGCACCTCGTTCATCTTGGCGCGGATGTGATCCGGCGTCGCCGGGGTGCCGCGCAACCGCGCCGAAGTGAAGATCAGCGCAGGATCCGCGCCGCTGTGGCGATACGAGAATTGCATCGCGGTGTTGTCGAACAGTCTGCGGGTGCCGCTGCGATCATACGCGGTGGCGTCGATCAGCACGTCCTTGGTCTCGCGGCCGTTGGCGCCGGCATTCATCCGCAGCGCACCGCCGATCGATCCGGGAATGCCGTAGTAGAATTCGAGGCCGCCGAGCTGCGCAGCGGCCGCGGTCTCGGCCACGCGCTTGTCGAGTGCGGCGGCACCGGCATGAACCACCTCGCCCTCGACCCGATGCTCACCGAAGCCGCGCGGCGACAGCCGGATCGCGACACCCGGCAGCCCGCCGTCGCGCACGATCAGATTGGAGCCGAGCCCGAGACACATCACCGGAATCTCCGGCGGCAGCCGTGACAGGAAGTAACCGAGGTCGTCCTCGTCGGCCGGGGTGAACAGCACCTGCGCCGGCCCGCCGACGCGAAACCAGGTGAGCGGCGCCAGCGGCTCGTTGCCGAGCAACCGCCCGCGCAACTCCGGCATCGCGGCCTTCAGCTCGGGGGTGATGTCGGGGAAGTTCAGTACAGCCAAGAACGATACTCCGGGTTCTGATCCTTCATGTCTTCGAACAGCCACACCATGCGATCGACGAACCAGGTCTTGGCGAGGATCACCACCATCATCCCCAGCAAGGTCACGGCGAGATCGAGCACGATCAGGCCCCAGGTCAGCACCGGCAGGCCGCACATCGATATCCCTGCGGCGACGCCGGGAACGATGCGATGTCGCTCCGGAATCTCGTCGCGCTTCAGTCCGACCCAGATTCGCTCGCCGAGCACAGCTTTCGAGGCCCAGCTATCGGTCGAAGCCGGCGGCGGAAACGCGCGCGGATTCCACGCCAGCCAGGCGATCGTCAGAGCGACCGGCACGAGAGCCCACCAGCCGATCCAGTCCCGGCTCCAGATCGCGAGGACCAGCACCGGAAACGCGGCGTAGCGAGTCCACACGCTCCACGGATTGGCGTGCCGCTTCCAGGTGTCGTCGCTCAGGACCGCCATCGGCGCCTCGTGTCCGTCAGCCGCCCAACGCCTTCAATTCGCCGGGCAGCGCGTAGGCCCATTGGGTGATGTTGCCGGCTCCTAAGCAGACCACGTAGTCGCCGCTGCGCGCCAAGCCGGCGACGACGCCGGCGAGCGAGGCGGAATCCTGCAACGGGACGACGTCGCGGTGGCCGTGAGCGCGCAGGCCGAGCACGAAGTGATCGCGGTCGATCCCTGCGATCGGCGCTTCGCCGGCCGGATAGACGTCGGCGACGATCACCGCGTCGGCATCATTGAAGCAGGTGCAGAACTCTTCGAACAGCGACTGCAGCCGGGTGAAGCGATGCGGCTGCACCACCGCGATCACCTTGCCGGCGGTCGACTGCCGCGCCGCCTTCAGCACCGCGGCGATCTCGACCGGGTGGTGGCCGTAATCGTCGATGATGGTGACGCCGTTCCACTCGCCGGTCTTGGTGAAGCGGCGGCGCACGCCCCCGAACGCCGCAAGCGCCTTGCGGATAGTGTCGTCGGACAGGCCGAGCTCGTGCGCCACCGCGATTGCCGCGGTGGCATTGAGCGCGTTGTGGCGGCCCGGCATCGGCAGCATCAGATCGGCGATCTCGTGCGCGGTGCCGGCCTTGCGGTCGCGGAACGCGACCTTGAAGGTGGACCCGCCGCCGCTCGGCGTCAGATCGAGCAGCCGCGCGTCGGCCTGCGGGTTCTCACCGTAAGTAATAATCCGGCGATCTTCGATCTTGCCGACCAGAGTCTGCACCACCGGATGATCGATGCACATCACCGCGAAGCCGTAGAACGGCACGTTCTCGACGAAGTTGCGGAATGCGTCCTGCACCGCATCGAAGGTCTTGAAGTGATCGAGATGCTCGGGATCGACATTGGTGACGATCGCCACATCCGCCGGCAGCTTCAGGAAGGTGCCGTCGCTCTCGTCGGCCTCGACCACCATCCAGTCGCCGGCCCCGAGCCGCGCATTGGTGCCGTAGGCGTTGATGATGCCGCCATTGATCACGGTCGGATCGAGGTCGCCGGCGTCGAGCAGCGCCGCCACCATCGAGGTGGTGGTGGTCTTGCCGTGGGTTCCGGCGATCGCGACGCAGCTCTTCAGCCGCATCAATTCGGCCAGCATTTCGGCGCGCCGCACCACCGGGATGCGCTGGGCGCGCGCCGCCAGCAGTTCCGGGTTGTCGCGCTTGATCGCAGTCGACACCACCAGCACGTCGGCGCCCTTGATGTTGTCGGCCTGGTGGCCGACGTGGATCTGGATGCCCTTGTCGCGCAGCCGGTTGACGTTGGCGCTCTCGGAGGCGTCGGAGCCCTGCACGGTGTAGCCGAGATTGCACAGCACCTCGGCGATGCCGCTCATGCCGATACCGCCGATCCCGACGAAGTGGATGGGTCCGATCTCGCGCGGCAGTCTCATGGGGAGGTCTCTATCGTTGCTCGCCGCGCCCGGATGGTCCCGGGCGTTCGCGATTCAGGTCACTTCATGCAAGACGGGGATGGCCGGGACAAGTCCGGCAAATGCGCCGTTGCGAGGTTTTCGTCCGCCCGGCCTTAGACCTTCGCGACACGGCCGACGACGTCGGCGAGGCGTTCGGCGGCGTCCAGACGGCCAATTTGGCGCGCTGCGGCGGCCATTTTGGCCAATTTGGCCGGATCGGCCGCCAGCGCCGTGATCTCGGCGGCAAGCCGGTCCGGGGTAAAATCCGGTTGAACGATGCGGAGCGCGCCGCCGGCTGCGGTCAGCACGCCGGCATTGGCGAACTGGTCTTGATCGAGCGCGCCGGGCAGTGGCACCAGGATGCCGGGCCGGCCGATCGCGGCGAGTTCGGCGACGGTGCCGGCGCCGGAGCGCGACACCACGAGCTGGCTCGTGGCGAGCCGCTGCGGCAGATCGGTGAAAAACGGCGCCAGCTCGCAGTTCAATTGCAATCGGTCGTACACCGCACGGACCCGGGCCATATCCTCGTCGCGGACCTGCTGGGTCAGCACCAGCCGGCCCAGCAGCGCCGGATCGAGTTTCTCCAGCGCCGGCGGCACGATGTCGGCCATCACCCGGGCGCCCTGGCTGCCGCCGAACACCAGCACCCGCAGCGGTCCGCCAGCGGCAGGCGGATCATAGGCGACGGTCGCGGCATCGGCGACGGCAGGACGGATTGGATTGCCGGTATTACTGATCTTGGACGCCAGCGCCGGCCAGACGGTCTCGTGGCCGGGAAAGCCGGTGGCGATGGCGTCGACCCGCGGCGCCAGGAAGCGGTTGGCTCGGCCCATCACCGCGTTCTGCTCGTGGATCAGGGTCGGCACCTTGCGCCAGGTCGCAGCGAGCAGCGGCGGCAGCGTCGGATAGCCGCCGAACCCGACCACCGCGGCCGGCTTCAGCCGCCCGATCAGATTGAAGGCCAGCAGCGCGCCGGAGCCGAGCTTCAGCGCGGTCTTCACCAGCGCCCACGGTGTCCTGCCGCGCACCGTTTCGCTCGGCACCACATCGGTGGTCTCGGCGGTGAACAGCCCGCTGTAGCGGGTGGCGCGATGATCGGTGACCAGCCGGACGCGGTAGCCGCGCCGGATCAGCACCGCGCCGAGCGCTTCGGCCGGAAACAGGTGGCCGCCGGTGCCGCCGGCGGCGAGCAGGATCAGTGGGGCGTCGGTCATGGCCTCACGCGTAGCTTCCCGCCGCCTCGATCGCATTGACCTCGGTCTTGGGGCGCTGCCTTGTCAACGCCAGCATCATGCCGACGCCGTAGGCGAGCGACACCATCGACGAGCCGCCATACGAGATGAAAGGCAGCGTCATGCCCTTGGCGGGGATCAGTTGCAGGTTCACCGACATATTGATCGACGCCTGAACGCCGAACAGGATCGCCAGTCCCGACGCAGCGAAGCGCGAGAACAGGTCTTCGCTGCGATAGGCCCGCGACAGCGTCCGCAGCACGATGAAGGCGAACAGCGCCAGCAGCGCCAGACACAGCACGATGCCGAATTCCTCGCCGGCCACCGCGAACACGAAATCGGTGTGGCTGTCCGGCAGGTTGCGCTTGGCGATGCCTTCGCCGGGCCCGAGGCCGAACCAGCCGCCGTTGCTGAAGGCCTCGCTCGCCATGTCGACCTGGAAGGTGTCGCCGGAGGCGGGATTCATGAACCGCTTGATGCGGCCGGCGACGTGCGGGACGAACAGATAGGCGGCGAACAACCCGCCCGCCGCGACGCCGGCGAGCCCGAACACCCAGATCACCCGCATCCCTGCGATGAAGAACAGCGCGCCCCACACCATCAGCACCAGCATGGTCTGGCCGAAATCCGGCATCAGCACCAACAGCGACACCAGCGTCAGCAGCAGCACGATCGCCATCGAGGTCGCCGGCATTTCCGGGCGCCGCGCCGCTTCCGAGAACAGCCAGGCGGCGAGCACCACGAACGACGGTTTGGCAATCTCGGAGGCCTGAATGTTGACGCCGAGCAGCGTTATCCAGCGTCGCGACCCCTTCACCTCCGGCCCGAACAGCAACGTCACCACGATCAGCACGATCGCCAGCGCGAACACCACCAGGGCGGTCCGCCGGATCTGCCGCGGCGACAGGAACGACACGCCGATCAATACGATCAGCGACGGCGCCAGAAACAGGACGTGGCGGTTGAAGAAGTGGAACGGATCGAGCCCGATCCGGGTCGCGACCGGCGGCGACGCCGCCAGCGACAGGATCACGCCGGCCAGCAACAGCGCGATCAGCGCCACCAGCAGCACGCGGTCGACGGTCCACCACCATTCGCTGAACGGGGTGCGTTGGTCACGGGAGATCATCGGCGATCCTGGGCAAAGAGATCGCCCATTGGTGCGCCCACGTGGTTGCCACGGGGTTAATGCGATGGCGCGTAATCGAGGATGTGAACGGGAGGCCTTTGCCGCTCAGCAGTCCGTCGTCCCCGCGAAGGCGGGGATCCAGTAGACCAGAGCCTATCGTTGGAAATCGAAACGCCCTGGAATACTGGGACGCCCGCCTGCGCGGGCGATGACGGGGGGTGTGTTTGGCGGCGCAGTGCCGGCCTCACACCGCCGCAACACCATCCAGCGCCGTCACCAGCTCGCGAAACCTGGTGCCACGGATCTCGAAATTGCGGAACTGGTCGAACGACGCACAGGCCGGCGACAGCAGCACAACCGGCTCGGTCAGCCCCGACGCCGCGGCATCGCGCGCGGCGGCCGGCACCGCGGCTTCCAGCGTCTCGCTGATCTCGTACGGCACCCGGCCCTTCAGCGTGGCGGCGAATTCCTGCGCGGCCTGGCCGATCAGGTAGGCTTTGCGGATGCGCGGGAAATACTCGGCCAGGCTCTCGATGCCGCCGGTCTTCGGCTTGCCGCCGGCGATCCAGAAGATCTCGCCGAACGACGCCAGCGCCTTGGCGGCTGCATCGGCATTGGTGGCCTTGGAGTCGTTGACGAACAGCGTCGTCCCGTTCTCGCTGACTTGGCGGCCGACCTGCTCCATCCGATGGGCGAGACCGGGGAAGCTGCGCAGTCCCTGCTGCAACTGCTCCGACGATACCCCGAGCGCCAGCACCGCAGCCGCGGCGGCGGCAGCATTCTGCGCGTTGTGCAGCCCGCGCAGCGAGCCGATGCCGCCGAGCTTCGCGACTTCGGCGGATGCGCCTTCTTCCACGCGGCGAATTGCGTCGAGATCGGCGGTGATGCCGGACGTCACCGGCCCCTGCACCGACATCCGCACCACGCGGTTGCCGGCGCGTTCGATCCGGTCGGCGGCGGCGCGGCCGAATTCATCGTCGACGCCGATGATCGCGGTGCCGCCGTCCTGCACGCCGGCCACCAGCCGCTCCTTCACTGCGGCGTAGTGCTCGATGGTGCCGTGGCGGTCGATGTGATCCTCGGTGACGTTGAGCAGGATGCCGACGGTCGGATCGAGCGATGGCGTCAGGTCGATCTGATACGACGACATCTCGATGACGTGGACGCGGCCGTCCTTTGGCGGCTCCAGCGACAGGATCGCGGTGCCGATATTGCCGCCGAGCTGGGTGTCCCAGCCGGCCTCGCGCAGCAGATGCGCGATCAGCGCGGTCGTGGTCGACTTGCCGTTGGTGCCGGTAATGGCGACGAACGGCGCGCGCGGCGCGTGCGCCCTGCGCTCGCGGCAGAACAGTTCGACGTCGCCGATCACTTCGACGCCGGCCTCCTGCGCCTTCAGCACGGTCCAATGCGGCGCCGGATGCGTCAGCGGCACGCCGGGCGTCAGCACAAGGGCGGCGAAATTGGTCCACGGCAGATTGCGCAGATCCGCAGTGATGAAGCCGGCCTGCGCCGCTTCGACCATGCGGTCGAGATTGTCGTCGCACGCGATCACCTCGGCGCCGCCGGCTTTCAGCGCATGGCAGCTCGCCAGCCCCGATCCGCCGAGCCCGAACACCGCGACCGACGCGCCGGCGAAGGAGGTGACGGGGATCATGCTGACGCTCCGACTACAAGGACGACCTCATCCTGAGGAGCGCGCGCCAGCGCGCGTCTCGAAGGATGATTATTTGGCACATCCTTCGAGACGCGGCCCTGCGGACCGCTCCTCAGGATGAGGCTGTGCCTACTCGATCGCATTAACAACGTCACCGCAGCTTCAGCGTCGACAGGCCGGCGAGCGCCAGCATCACGGCGATGATCCAGAACCGGATCACGATCTGCGGCTCGGTCCAGCCCTTCTGTTCGAAGTGGTGGTGGATCGGCGCCATCTTGAACACGCGCTTGCCGGTGAGCTTGAACGAGGCGACCTGCACGATCACCGACACCGCTTCCAGTACGAACAGCCCGCCGATCACCGCCAGCACGATCTCGTGCTTCACCGCGACCGCGATCGAGCCGAGCATGCCGCCGAGCGCCAGCGAGCCGGTGTCGCCCATGAAGATCGAGGCCGGCGGCGCGTTGAACCACAGAAAGCCAAGCCCGGCGCCGAGCAACGCCCCGCACAGCACCGCGAGTTCGCCGGTGCCGGCGACGTAGTTGATCTGCAGATATTCGGCGAAAACCGCGTTGCCGGCCAGATACGAGATCAGCCCGAAGCTCGCCGCGGCGATCATCACCGGCACGATCGCGAGGCCGTCGAGGCCGTCGGTCAGATTCACCGCATTGCCGGCGCCGACCACCACGAAGGCACCGAACGCGACGAACGCCCAACCGAGATTGAGCATCACTTCCTTGAAGAACGGAATCACCAGCGAGCTCGACAGCGGCGCGCGGCCGAGCCACACTAGGGCGAAGCAAGCCGCGCCGGCGATGGTGAACTCGATCAGCAGCCGGGTGCGGCCGGAGATGCCGGCATGGGTCTGCTTGGTGACCTTCATGTAGTCGTCGTAGAAACCGACGAAGCCGAAGCCGAGCGTCACCGCCAGCACGATCCAGACATAGGGATTGAGCGGATTGGCCCACAGCACGGTGCCGACCGTCAGCCCGGACAGGATCATCAGGCCGCCCATGGTCGGCGTGCCCTTCTTGGAAACGAGGTGCGATTGCGGGCCGTCGGTGCGGATCGGCTGCCCCTTGCCCTGCCGCAGCCTGAGATTGTCGATGATCCAGGGGCCGAACATGAACACGAACAGCGCTCCGGTCACCATCGCGCCGCCGGTGCGGAAGGTGATGTAGCGGAAGACGTTGAACGCCGGAAACGAGCTGGACAGGTCGATCAGCCAATAGAGCATTCAAGCCGCCTTATACCGCAGCGTCGTCGCGCGCGGCCTTGCCGGGGAAGCGCTTTTCGATCGCATTGATAATCGTTTTCATGCGTGAACCGAGCGAACCCTTCACCATCACGGCGTCGCCGGCGCGGATCGCAGCGACGACCTGGGATTCGAGCGCGGTCGCGTCGCCTGCATAGCCCCCCCGTTTGCCGGAGGAAAGGGCGTCCCACAAATTGCGCATCAACGGACCACAGCAGAACACCAGGTCGATACCGTTGGCCCGGACCGCCGCTTCCAGACCGCGGTGCAGTTCCCCGGCGGTCGGGCCGAGCTCGAGCATGTCGCCGAGCACCGCGATCCGCCGGCCCTGCGCCCCGATCTCGGCGCGGCCGAGCACGCCCAGCGCCGCCGCCATCGAGGCCGGATTGGCGTTGTAGCTCTCGTCGATCAGCGTCGCCTCGC
Source organism: Rhodopseudomonas palustris (assembly GCF_007005445.1). Taxonomy (NCBI): domain Bacteria; kingdom Pseudomonadati; phylum Pseudomonadota; class Alphaproteobacteria; order Hyphomicrobiales; family Nitrobacteraceae; genus Rhodopseudomonas; species Rhodopseudomonas palustris. The sequence goes on from NZ_CP041387.1 coordinate 2,873,559, forward strand.
CGGACCCGATCGGCAGCGCCTTGCGCGCCCCACGCCCCACGGCGGGTTGCACCTGCGACATCGCCAGCGCGGCGAGCGCGAGGTCGGCGCCGACCAGCTCCGCCGCGGCCAGCACCGCCAGCGAGTTCAGCGCCATGTGCCGACCCGGCATGCCGATCTTGTAAGTGACGTCGTGGCCGAGAATGCTGGCGTGCACCGCCGAGCAGTCGGCATGCAAGGCGACGTCGAGCAACCGCGCATCGGCGGCGGGATCGGTTCCGAAGGTGACGATGCGGCCGACATTGGCACGCAGCGCATTGGCACTGAGCCGGTCGAACATCGGCGTGTCGCGGTTCAGCAGCGCGATGCCGCCCGGCTCGAGCCCGCTGAAAATCTCCGACTTGGCGTCGGCAATGCCTTCGACGCCCGAGAAGAATTCCAGATGCACCGGCTCCACCGTGGTGATGATCGCCACATGAGGTCGCACCATCTTGACCAGAGGTTCGATTTCGCCGGCGTGATTCATGCCGATCTCGAACACCGCGTAGCGCACGCCCGCCGGGCATCGCGCCAGCGTCAGCGGCACGCCCCAGTGATTGTTGAACGACGCCACCGAGGCGTGGGTCGGGCCTTGGGCGCCGAGCACACTGCGCAGGCCTTCCTTGGTCGAGGTCTTGCCGACCGAGCCGGTCACGGCAATCACCTTGGCCGACAGGCGCGAGCGCGCCGCGATGCCGAGTCGGCGCAGCCCTTCGAGTACATCGTCGACGACGAGCAGCGGCGCGTCGGCAGCAAACTTGTCGCGCTGCGCCTTCTCCACCACTGCCAGCGCGGCGCCGGCATTCAGTGCCGCAGCGACGAAATCGTGGCCATCGTGGACGTCGCCGCGAATCGCGAAATACGCGTCACCCGGCGCCAGCGTGCGGCTGTCGATCGAGATTCCGAACACGTCGCGCGGCAGCGTGCCGCTGCGAGTCGCGGCCATCGCCTCCGCCATCGCGTCCGACGTCCATAGCGGTTCTTTGCTCATGCGGCGCTCGCTGATAGCGCCGCTTTCGCGGCGTCGTGATCGCTGAACGGCAGCACGCGGTCACCCACGATCTGCCCGGTTTCGTGGCCCTTGCCGGCGATCACCAGCGCGTCGCCCGGCTGCAATTCGCCGATCGCGGTGCGGATCGCCTCGGCACGGTCGCCGATCGCGCGCGCGCCGGGCGCGGCAGCGAGGATCGCAGCGCGGATCGCGGCGGGATCTTCGCTGCGCGGATTGTCGTCGGTGACGATCACCGTGTCGGCATGCTCGGCGGCGATCGCGCCCATCAGCGGCCGCTTGCCGGCATCGCGGTCGCCGCCGGCGCCGAACACCACCACCAGCTTGCGCTTTGCGTAGGGCCGCAGCGCCTGCAGCGACTTGGCAAGCGCGTCGGGCTTGTGCGCATAGTCGACGAACACCGGCGCGCCGCGATGGGCGCCGACCAGATCGAGCCGCCCAGGAGCGCCTTCGAGATGTTCGAGCGCCGCGAAGCTCGCCGCCGAATCGCCGCCGGTGCCGATTACCAGACCGGCTGCGACCAGCGCGTTCTCGATCTGGAACTCGCCGACCAGCGGCAGCTTGATGCTGTAGCGACGGCCGGCATGCGCGACCGTTAGGATTTGGGCGAAGCCATCGATGGCCGCATCGATCAGCGCGATCCCCTCGCCCGGATCGCCGTTGCGACCGATGGTGATCAGCCGCAGGCCGCGCGCCCCGGCCGCCTCGATCACCTCTGCCGAGCAGTCGTGATCGGCGGCGATCACCGCGGCGCCGCCGTCCTGCACCAGGTGGCGGAACAGCCGCAGCTTGGCATTCAGATAGTGCGCGACCGTGGGGTGATAATCCATATGGTCGCGCGACAGGTTGGTGAAGCCGCCGGCGGCGACGCGGACGCCGTCGAGCCGGAACTGATCGAGCCCGTGCGACGACGCCTCCAGCGCCAGATGGGTGATGCCCTCGCCCGCGATCTCGTCCAGCGAGCGATGCAGCGCGATCGGGTCCGGCGTGGTCAGCGAGCCGTAAACGCTGCGCGTCGGCGTCACCAGCCCGATGGTGCCGATGCTGGCGGAGGCATGGCCGAGCCGCTGCCAGATCTGCCGGGTGAAGGCCGCAACCGAGGTCTTGCCGCTGGTGCCGGTGACCGCGGCGATCACCTCCGGCTGCCGCGGATAGAATCGCGCCGCGGCCTGCGCCAGCGCCAGTCGCGGGTTCGAGAGCTGTACGAACGGTACTGCGAGATCGCCGGCCGGCGGATGCTCGCCTGCGACCGCCACGGCCCCCGCGGCGACAGCCGCGGCGACGAACCGCGCGCCGTCGGTCTTCGCACCGGCGAGCGCGAAGAACAGATCACCCGGCCGCACCGCGCGGCTGTCGACGGCGAGTCCGCCGATGGGGCGGTCGGCCGCCGACGCGGCGATCTCGGTTTCGGCGCTGAACAGGTCGCGGAGCTTCATGGTCCTCGGGCGTCCGATTCGAGACAGATGTTCTCACGCCTACGAGGCTTTTAGCGCAAGCAGCGCGCGGCGCAAAACGGCAGGGATGGCGGCCGGCGCGGCACGCCGCGCCGCTAGTGGCCGGCCCGCGATGCCGCAAGAATGAGGCGGTCCGGCGGCGGCAGGTCGAACCGCGGCTCGATGCCGAGCAGCGGCGCGATTCGTTCGATCACCTTGCCGCCGGTCGGCACCGCGTTCCACCCCGAGGTGATGAAGCCATGGGTCTCGGGCAACGCCTTCGGCTCGTCGAGCATCACCAGCACCTGGTATTGCGGATTGTCGGCCGGCAGGATCGCGGTGAACGAGTTGAGCACCTGCTTCTTGGCGTAGCGGCCGTTCACCACCTTTTCCGAGGTGCCGGTCTTGCCGCCGATGTAGTAGCCCTTGGCGATCTGGTCGGCAGTCTTGGCGGTGCCGATCTCGGCGTTGAGCCGCATCAGATAGCGGATCTTGTCGCTGGTCTCCTTCTTGACCACCCGCTTGGCGAATTTTTGCGCGTCTTCCTCGGTGCGCTTGAGGAAGGTCGGCGGGATCAGATAGCCGCCGTTCACCATCGCGTTGATCCCCATCACCGCCTGCAGCGGCGCCACCGCCACGCCGTGGCCGAACGAGATGGTGATGGTGTTGAGTTCACTCCAGCGCTTGGGCACCAGCGGCGACGCGCTCTCCGGCAGTTCGGTGCGCAACCGGTCGAGCTGGCCAACCTTCTTCAGGAACGCCTTGTGCGCGTCGACGCCCATCGACAACGCCACCCGCGCGGCCCCGACGTTCGACGAATAGGTGAACACTTCCGACAGCGAAATCGCGCGGCCCATGTTGTGGGAGTCGTGGATCTTGAACTTGCCGTAGTGCAGCGGGCCGCGCGCGTCGTACATCGTGCTCAGCGACGCCTTGCCGGCGTCGAGCGCCATCGCCAGCGTCAGCGTCTTGAAGGTCGAGCCCATTTCGAACACGCCGGTGGTGAGCCGGTTGATGCGATCGGGGTCGTTGGCTTCGCGCGGATTGTTCGGGTCGAAATCCGGCAGCGACACCATCGCGACGATCTCGCCGGTGTTGACGTTGGAGACCAGGCCCGACGCCGCCTTGGCGCTGTACTTCTCCTTGGCCTTCAGCAGCTCGTCGCGCAGCGCATGCGTGACGCGGACGTCGAGCGCAAGCTCGACCGGCCGCTGCATCCGGTCGGAGGCGAAGCCGGCGCGGTGCAGGTCGGCGAGACCGTTGTTGTCGAGCCACTTCTCGATGCCGGCGATGCCCTGGTTGTCGATATTGACCAGACCGATCAGATGCGACACCTCGGCGGCGTTGGGATAGACGCGCTTGTTCTCGCGCAGGAAGCCGATGCCGGGGATGCCGAGCTTCTTGATCTCGGCCTGCTGACGCGGCGTGATTTCGCGCTTCAGCCAGACGAAGCCCTTCTTCGACGCCAGCCGCTCGCGTACTTCCTGGGTTTCGAGGTCGGGCAGCGTCGCGGTGAGCAGTTCCACCGCCTCGTCCTGATCGATCAGCCGGCGCGGCTCGCCGAACAGCGACGGCGTCTTGACGTCGGTGGCCAGGATCTGGCCGTTGCGGTCAACGATGTCCGGCCGCGCGGTGGCGACGGCGTCCTGCGACACGCCGCGGCGTGCACCATGACTGTCGCCGAACACAGCGATCGTCGTCAACTTGAACGCGATCACGCCATACACCACGGCGAAGGCGATCATCGCCAGCCCCACCCGGGCACGCGCCTTGGCGTCGCGGTCGACGTCGCGCCCGTAGATCAGGCTGCGGATCAGCCGTTGATGCCAATTGACGTGGTGGCCGACGAGCGGCAGCGAGGGCTCGGTCACTGGGCGGGCTCCGGAGCCGGCAGAGAGCCGGTGACGATGTCGGGATCGATTTTCTCGATCATCGAGGCGATCGGATCGGGAGCGTTGGGGTCGGCGATCGCCGGCGGCCGCGCAGGAAGGTTCTTGAGTTGATCGAATTGCCGCGCGGTGATCGGCTTCAGCTTGAGATGGCGTGCGGCGATCCCCTGCAGCCGGCCGGGCGCATCGAGCTGAGCCCATTCGGCGCGCAGCCGGGCGATCGCCTCGCGCTCCTTGCGCAGCTCGGCCTGGATCTGCAGCACCTTCTCGGTGCGCACCGTCGATTCCATCTTGATCCGGTAGACATAGGCCGCGGCGAACACCAGCATGCCGATCACCAGCACGTGCACGAGCCGCATCATCGGCCGGCCCTCAGCACGCTGGCGAGGGTCGGCCATCCCGGCAGATCGCCGGCAGCATGCGCCGGCGCTTCGGTGCGCTCGGCCCCGCGCAGCTTGGCGGAGCGCGCCCGCGGATTGGCGGCGACTTCGGCATCGCCGGCGACGATCGGCCGCTTGGCGAGCAACGTGAAGCTCGGCGCCGCCTGCGCGACCTCCGGCAGATGGCGCGAGCCGCCGCCGGTCTTGCTGCGCTCGGCCAGGAAGGTCTTGACGATGCGATCTTCCAGCGAATGAAACGACACCACCGCGAGCCGGCCGCCCGGCTTCAGGACGCGCTCGGCGGCGTCGAGCGCCTGATGCAGTTCGTCGAGCTCTTCGTTGACGAAGATCCGCAAGCCCTGGAACGTGCGGGTCGCCGGATGGATCTCGCCGGGCTTGGCACGCACCACCTTGGCGACGATATCGGCGAGCGCCTTGGTGGTGGTGATCGGCGTTTCGCTGCGCGCCGCCACGATGGCGCGGGCGACGTGGCGCGAATACCGCTCCTCGCCGAAAATGTAGATGATGTTGGCGAGATCGGTTTCCGAGGCGCGGGCGACCACATCGGCCGCGCTCGGTCCGTCGCGCCCCATCCGCATGTCGAGCGGGCCGTCGAACCGGAACGAGAAGCCGCGCTCGGCCTGGTCGAGCTGCATCGACGACACGCCGATGTCGATCACCACGCCGTCGACCATCGCGGCGCCCTGCGCGGCGCAAACGTCGGCCAGATTGGAGAACCGGTCCTGCACCAGCGTCAGCCGGCCGCCCGCTTCAGCGACCAGCCCGGCGCCGCCGACGATCGCGGTCGGATCGCGGTCGATCGCGATCACTCTGCTGCCGGCGGTCTGCAGAATCAGCCGCGTGTAGCCGCCGGCTCCGAACGTGCCGTCGACATAGACTCCACCGTCGCGCGGCGCGAGCAGGCCGACCGCCTCGGGCCCGAGCACTGGAACATGGCGCGAGTCGGAATGGCTCATGCGCGCGCCCCGTCCGCACTGAGGCCGCGTCCGTCCCGCGTCGCGCGGAGCTCGGTCGGGCTGCTCGTCGGCTTGCTGCAGGGCAATCGGCCCATCGTGCCTCGCCTCGTCCCATTGCGCCGGCCGAGCGCCGCGCCAGCCGGTCAAGACGACCGACGAACCCGGCGCTCCGCGTGGAATCTGATGGATTACCATCGGCTTATGGGGCGTCACTGGAAATATTGCCGGCAATTTGACACCGGCTGTTCACCTCTCAGTAACGGCGCTTACGCTTAAGAAACCGTTGACGGCTGGCGGTCGAAAAGCGGGGGGGAACGCCGCACCCGGCGCGCGCGTTCTGCTGCGCTGCAGGATGAGGAACCGGGTCTCGTCCACAGAAAATGGCAAAATCGTGAAGACTGCGCGTTGCGGGGAGCGCCGTGGACCAGGATAGTTACCGGGATGTTGCAGTCGGCGCAGCGACGCCGTTCTCCTGCCGGTATTGAGTCATCCGATGTTGTCAGGTTCGTTAGCGTCAGCCGGTGCCGAGTCGAAACGTCGACGTGCCCTCCCTTTGCCCAAGGGCATCGTGTCCATGCAGACCTTCACACCCGACTCGTCGATGGTGTCCGACGTGCTGCCGTCGCCGAACTACGGCGAGCGGAACAAAGCCCGCCGGCCGGACATGATCGTGCTGCACTACACCGGCATGCCGGACGTCGAAGGCGCGCTGACCCGGCTGTGCAAGGCCGGCACCGAAGTCTCGGCGCATTACGTCGTGCTCGAAGACGGCCGCATCCTGCAATGCGTGCCGGAATCCAAGCGGGCCTGGCACGCCGGCGTCGCGTCCTGGGCCGGCGAGGAAGACATCAACTCCTGCTCGATCGGCATCGAGATCATCAACCGCGGCCACGATTGGGGCTATCCGGATTATCCGCTGCGCCAGATCGCGGCGGTGATCGCGCTGTGCCGCGGCATCATCCTGCGCCGCGACGTGCCGGCGCATCGCATCGTCGGCCATTCCGACGTCGCCCCGGCGCGCAAGAAAGATCCGGGCGAGAAATTCCCGTGGCGGTCGCTCGCCGCCTCCGGCGTCGGGCTGTGGGTCGAGCCGGCGCGGATTGTGCCCGGGCCGGCATTGAAGCAAGGCACCGAGGGCGAGGAGGTGCGGCTGATGCAGCAGGCACTGGCCGACTACGGCTACCGCGTCCCGGTCAGCGGCAGCTACGACCACGCCACCGCCGACGTCGTCACCGCCTTTCAGCGTCACTTCCGCCCCGAGAAGGTCGACGGCATCGCCGACGCCTCGACGCTGGCGACGCTGCACGCGCTGCTCGCACGCCTCCCGGTCGAAGCCCGCGCCGTCGCCGCGCTCGGCTGATCGTTTGCTCCACGCACTTGCGGCTTGACGATCGCGGCCCGAGCCCGCATGGCTTGCCGCGTCAGTCGGCCGGACGGCCGCTCCCGCTAGGGCCGAAAGGCTGCGGGGGAGGAAAGTCCGGGCTCCATCGACATACGGTGCCGGATAACGTCCGGCGGGGGCGACCCCAGGGAAAGTGCCACAGAGAACGAACCGCTTCCTCTTTCTTCTCCCTCCCCCGCTTGCGGGGGAGGGTCGGGGTGGGGGCAGTAAGGGTGAAAAGGTGCGGTAAGAGCGCACCGCGTCGCCGGCAACGGAGACGGCATGGTAAACCCCACCGGGAGCAAAACCGAATAGGGACGGCATCGCGGATAGTTCGCTGCTCGCAGCGATAACTCCGCAGGGCGATGTCAGGCTCGCCGTCCGGGTAGGTTGCTCGAGGCGCTGTGCAAACAGCGTCCCAGAGGAATGGCCGTCGCGTATCGCATCCGCAAGGAAGCGGTGCCCTCCAGAACCCGGCTTACAGGCCGGCTGATACTTATCATGAAGGGCTCGGCGGAAACGCCGGGCCCTTCGCCACGCCAAAAGCCGAACTCACGCGAACACTAGACGATTGATTTAAGAATCATGATCGATCTTGCATTATTTATCATTGAACATTTAAGCCTCGCCGGCCTCACAATCGTGCTCGGCTTAATCTTGGATTATGTCAGTACGCCCACGCTCAAGAGGCAAGCTGTTGACTGGCTCAAGAAAGGGACCCTATCCATTCCTCTTCAAGAAATTCTATCCAATTTTCTTTCTGGCTTTCTATTTCGGATATTGGGGAAGGAGCTTTTCAGCATCCGATTCTTTGTGCGATCCAGCGCACTATCTTGCCTATTCTTCCTCGTTATCGTCGCACTTCAGTTCGCTTTCCAACGCGAACCATTGAAGCAATTCTCAAACCTCGGCCCTAGCCTATATTTAAGCTGCTTAGCGTTTACAGTCCTCCTCGCAACGAATTTTGTTATCGACTACATCTCCAATGTGCAGACGATTGTCTTCCTGAGAATGGCCTCCTACAAAGGACGCCCTATCGAAAGCATCGTGGCATTCTACTCCGACGCCCTGGTAACCTTGGCGATATTCACCTTCTTGTTCCCTGCAGCAATTCTGTTGTGCGCAGAAATACTTCTAGCTTCCAATACTAAGGTAAAGTTTGCACTGGTAGAAACTTCACCAAAATTCACTCAACTTATTGAGAGCATCGTCCCGAAGCCCATCCACGGGACCTTTAGCGCCGACTTAAACTTGCATGCTGTATCGTTCAAGCCGCTCAAGGGCGAGGGAACCAAAGATGACGACATCGAGGCGAAAGGACAGATCTACGTTTACGCAAAGGATCCTGAAGCCGCCATTTCGGTTGCCTCTCAGCAAATAGTTCGCATCAACAAATCCGCAAGAATACTGAACGAAACACCGTCCAGAATTGAAATTGAAGCAGAAGCCCCAACTCCGAGACTAACTATCGGACTCTTCAAAGCTCTCTATTACGAAAGCTATCGACGTTCGAACATCACGCGAGATGGATTTCTAGATATAGTATCTCTAGAACCAACAAGCCTCTCCGCAGACTCAATCACAAATCAAGCACTGAAGCAGATTGTCGACGGAGTAATGGTTTCGGCCCGATGCATTGACGGCACATGGAAGGAGATTGAACACCGAACCAAAAACTTTGAGGTGCCGTGCGAATCTTCAGGGGTGGTTCTGGACAATACAATTGAAGGACATCTCTTCACGCTGATGCGCACCGCATCTTCAGACGCAATTTTCCCGATTACGCCATTCTTCATGACATCATTCACGGCGTGCGCTTTGTACTACGGCGCTATCTTGATGAGTTTCCTTGGCATCGTCATACTCCGAAGCGCGTCCAAACTCTCTAAGTCGCAATATTTAGATTTCGAGAATAAGCCCTTCACAATTCTTGGAATGGCTGTATTTCCATTTCTGCTAATAGTTATTGCCTTGACCCAGCAATTTTTACTGTAGCATCGCCTCAATGCCCGTCCCCTGCCGCCGCAGCCATCGGGTTGGCCGGCTTGGCGAGCAGGAACACCAGCGTGCTGAGTCCGAGGTAGAACACCGTCAGCAGGAAGAAGGCGTCGCCGTAGCTCATCACCACCGCCTGGCGGTGCACGATCGCGGTGAGCTGTTTCAGCGCCATCATCGAGGCGTCGCCCATGCCCTGGAAGCGCTGGGTGAAGGTGTTGAGCAGTTCGACCGCCTGGGCGTTGCCCCAGGTCACCTTGTCGTGCAACCGGGAGATGTGGAAGTCGGTGCGGCCGTCGAGCGCGGTGTTGATCAATGCGAGGCCGAGCGCGCCGCCGAGGTTGCGGGTGAGGTTGAACAGGCCGGAGGCGTTCTTGACCCGGTGCGGCGGCAGCGTGCCGAGCGCGATGTTGTTGACCGGCACCATCGCCATCATCATGCCGACGCCGCGGAAGATCTGCGGCCACAACAGCTCGTAGAAATCGAAGTCGCGGGTGATCCAGGTCATCTGCCAGGTGCCGCCGGCGAACAGCAACAGGCCGACGGCGATCAGGATGCGCATGTCGACCAGCGCCATCAGCCGGCCGACCAGCGGCGCCGACAGGAACATCGCGATGCCGGAGACGAACATCGTCTCGCCGATCATCAGCGCGCTGTAGCCGCGCACTTCGGCGAGATAGCGCGGATAGATGTAGGTCAGGCCGTACAGCCCGATGCCGACGCAGAACTGGAACATGCAGCCGATCGCAAAATTGCGGTCGGTGAAGGCGCGGATGTCGACGATCGGCTCGCGCGCGGTCAGCACCCGCCAGAAGAACGCCACCGCCGACACCACGCAGAGGATCGCGAAAATGAAGATCGACTCGTCGTTAAACCAGTCGTTGCGCGGCCCCTCTTCCAGCACATATTCGAGCGAGCCGAGGAAGCCGGCCATGAAGCCGAGACCCCACCAGTCGAAATGATCGAGCAGCTCGTAATGCGGCTCGTCGAAATCGACCAGCGCCAGCACGCCGACGGTGATCAGGATGCCCGGCACGACATTGATGAAGAACAGCCAGTGCCACGACATCAGGTCGGTGATGTAGCCGCCGACCGTCGGGCCGATGGTCGGCGCCAGCGTCGCGACCAGGCCGATGATCGGACCGACCATGTTGAACTTGCTGCGCGGGAACACCGTGTAGGCCGAGGCGAACACGGTCGGGATCATGCCGGCGCCGAGAAAGCCCTGGATCGCCCGCCACACGATCATCTCGGCGATCGACGAGGTGAACCCGCACATCAGGCTGGCGAAGGTGAAGCCGGCTGCCGAGATCGCGAACAGGTTGCGGGTGCCGAGCGCGCGCGACAGGAAGCCGGACAGCGGGATCGCGATCACTTCGGCGATCAGATAGGCGGTCTGCACCCACGAGACTTCGGACGACGACGCCGACAGGCCGGCCTGGATTTCCGACAGCGACGCCGAGACGATCTGGATGTCCAGGATCGCCATGAACATCCCGAACACCATGATCAGGAACGCGATCAGCCGGCTCGCCGGAACGTGCTCCGACGGCTCGGCGGGCGCTTGGGCTGGTGCTGCGTCAGCGGTGGTCGATGCCGACATCGGCAAGTCCTCGGAGGAGTTCGCTCGTCCTCATCGTCATGGCCGGGCTCGTCCCGGCCATCCACGTCTTTGTTGCAGCGATCTCAGTCGGGCGTGGATGCCCGGCACAAGGCCGGGCATGACGAATGGGAGGCGCCCCGGCTGATCGGCCGCCTACTCGCCCGTCCGGGTGTCGACGTCGACATAGACCGACATGCCGGCGCGCAGCAGGTTCTCGCCCGCCACCTCGGCAGGGACGCGGATACGGACCGGGACACGCTGCACGATCTTGGTGAAATTGCCGGTGGCGTTGTCGGGCGGCAGCAGCGTGAACACCTGACCGGCCGCCGGCGACAGGCTGTCGACGACGCCTTCGATCTTGCGGCTGGAATAGGCGTCGACCGAGATATTCACCTTCTGCCCCGGCTTCAGCCGGCGGAGCTGGGTTTCCTTGAAGTTGGCGTCGATGTAGACGCCGTGGAGCGGCACGATGTTGGCCATCCGCTGGCCGGCGTTGATGAAATCGCCGAGATTGACCAGCCGGTTGGAGAACACGCCGCTGACCGGGGCGCGGACCTGGGTGAAATCGAGGTCGCGCTCGGCCTTGGCCAGCGTGCTCTGCAGCTCGACGAGCTGGGCGCGGGCTTCGGCCTGCTGCGCCCTGGTGACTTCGACGCCGTCGCGCGCGGCATCATAGGCGGCCTTGGCGGCGGCGACCGATGCGACGGTCTGGTCGCGGCCGGCCTGCGAGGTTTCGAATACCGCGCGCGAGGCGAAGCCCTTGGTCGACAGCGCCTGCTGGCGATCGAAATCCAGCGCGGCGCGCCTGGCTGCGGCTTCGGCGGATTCGAGCTGCGCCTGGGCCTGCTCCACCGCGCTCTGCTGCGCGGCGATCTGGCGGCCGATCCGGGCGATGGTGGCTTCCTGGGTGGCGATCTTGGCGCGGGCGGACGCGACCGCGATCTTGTAGTCGCCGTCGTCGATCCGGAACACCACGTCGCCGGCCTTCACCTCCGAATTGTCGCGCGGCAGGATCGCGGCGAGATGGCCGGAGACGCGGGCGCCGAGCGTGGTGTTGTTGGCGCGGACGTAAGCGTCGTCGGTGCCGACCATGAAGCGGCCGACCAGCATGTATTGCGTGCCGAAATAACCGAGCGCAGCCAGTGCCGCGATGCCGACGCCGATCAGCACGAACTTCTTCTTGTTCGGCGGCTTGGCGGCGGCGGGACGCGCCGGCGGCGCGATCGGCTCGGATTCGGTTTCAGGCTCCGGCGGATCGGCGAGCTTCAGCGTCGACGGATCTTCCAGCAGCGAGCGCAGCGTCTCGGCTTGCGAAGGCGCGGCGGGCTGGCCCGGATGCGGCACGCCGGGGTTCGGCGCAGCCTCGCTGCTTCCCGGCTCGGGACGCAGCGCGCGGGCAGCTTGGTCGCGTCCGGACATCGGATTCTCCTGAACTCAGCTCGCACGACGGAACGCTGCCGGGAACGGTATCCTAGCAGGAATTCTCATCTATCATTGACCGAACGGTTCGGTCAACATACCATGATGCAGTCAGGGTAGCAGGTGTGCGTTTCTGCTCTCGCCCCTATCCCCGTGATTTTACCAGACAGGCTGAACCAATGGTTTCAACGGCATCGGCGGCGCCGATTCACAGCGACGACGACAGCGCCAAGCGACGCCAGATCCTCGACGGCGCCCGCGCGGTGTTTCTGGAGTTCGGTTTCGACGGCGCCAGCATGGGCGAGATCGCCCGCGCCGCCGGCGTGTCGAAGGGCACGCTGTACGTGTATTTCGCCGACAAGAATTCGCTGTTCTGCGAGATCGTCGAGCAGGAGAGCATGGCGCAGGGCATGCTCTCCTTCGAGTTCGTCCCCGAGCGCGACATCGAGGCGACGCTGCGGGCGTTCGGCAGCGCCTATATCGCGCTGATCTGCAATCCGCGCGGCGCTTCGGCGATCCGCACCGTTATGGCGATCGCCGAGCGGATGCCGGAGATCGGCCGGCGCTACTACCAGCGGGTGATCGCCAACACCATCGGCCGTTTCGCGCGCTACCTCGAAGGCCAGGTCGCGGCGGGCGCGCTCACGATCGACGACTGCGAACTCGCCGCCGCGCAGTTCATGCAAGCCTGTCAGGCGACGCTGTTCCTGCCGTTCATTTTTCAGACCGCCGAACCGCCCTGCCCGGAGCGGATCGCCGGCGTCGTCGACAGCGCAACGCGGATGTTTCTCGCGGCGTACCGGGCCGAGCCGGGCGCCGGATCCTGACTAATCGTCCTCGGCCTCGTCGCGATCGACCTTGTGGCGCGAGGCGTTGCGGCCGATCGACCCGGTGACGCCGTTCCAGTTCTGGGCGCCGGCGTAGGGGTTGCGCTGCTGCAGCCGCTGCGCGATCACTTCGCCGGACACCGCGGCCGGCTTGCAGATCGAACGCAGATTGCGCCGGCGCATCAGATCGACGTGAATGTGATCGTAGTGATACACGTTCGACCCCGGCGCCAGCACCGTGCTGAACACGCGGCACGCCGAATCCTGGACGTCGTGCAGGAACGCCTGCTCCTCCGGCAATCCGCGCCAGCCGCCCTTGACGGTGATGCGGCGGCCGTCGGCCAGCACGAAGGCCGAGATGTCGAGTGCGTTGCCGAAGGCGTGTTCGGAGATGTGTGCGTTCGGATTGCCGTTCATGCCGCGGCAGGAATACGCCGAGATCTGCTTTATCTCGACAACGCGCTGGCCGAACCAGCGCATCGCCGAAGGCTGCACCGCTTCCGCCAGCCAGCGATCCAGCGCCGACACGATCGGACAGGCCAGCGTCGCCGTTGGTTTGATCGCCACCGGCCCGACCGAGCCGGTGATGCCGCCCTGCTGGCCAGGGCCGAGCCGCGGCAGCGGCCGCTCCGCTTCGCCGGGATAGCCGCCCTGCGGCGCCGCGCCGCGCGGATAGCCGGTGACGTTCTCGGCCGGCGGACGTTCGGCGGACGGCTCGCCTTCCGGCGGCAGTTCGATATCGTCCTGAGCCGGCACCACGCCCGGCGCGTTCAGCGACACCGGCGCCTTGCCGTAGCCGCCTTGCGGCGCGCCGTACCCGGCCTGCGGCTGAGTGCCGTAGTTCGGCGCGCGCGTCGGCGGTTCGGCATAGCCTCGTTGAGGTGTCGCGTAGTTCGGTTGCGACCGGCCGCCCGGCCAGCGCGGCTGGCCCTGGCTGGCGCCGCCGATCGATCCCGGCGGGCGAAGATCGTCGGCGAAGCCGATCGCGCCGGTTTCGCCGAGCGCCGCCACCTTCAGCGGAAACTCGGCGCCGCAGACCCCCGGCCCGGAGATCGGATCAATCCGGACGAGATCCGGCCCTTCCCTCACCGCGCCCGATTTCAGGCACGCGATCTCGGCCTCGGCCCGCCACGGTTCGCGCTCGGCGATCTGAAACAGACCGCGACCGCAACCCGCGAGCGACACGAGGACGAAGGAGCCGACGAGATACAAACGAACTCCGCGCGTCATCCGCGCACAGTCCACCAATCTGATTAAAGAGAATTGAACGGTATCGGGCGACGATTTCTTAACCATGCGGGGGCGCGGAGCACAGCGTTCCGCAGCGCCTCGATGTCGCCGGTCTCACCCCGATCAGGCGGCCCGGACTTCGCTCAGGAAGGCTTCGACCTGGGTCTTCAGCGCCTCGCCGCTGCGCGACAGCTCGGAAGCGGAGTCGACCACCTGGGTCGCCGCCACACCGGTTTCGCGCGCGGCCTCGTTGACGCCGGAAATATTGCCCGAAACTTCGGTGGTGGAGCGCGCGGCTTCCGCGACGTTGTGGGCGATCTCGCGCGTCGCCGCGCTCTGCTCGCGCACCGCGCTGGCGATCGCGGTCGCGATCTCGTTGATCTGCGCCACCGTGCCGGTGATGCCCTCGATCGCCTGCACCGAAGATTGCGTCGCCTGCTGGATCGAGTTGATCTGGGTGGTGATCTCCTCGGTCGCCTTCGAAGTCTGCTCGGCCAGCGCCTTGACCTCGGCGGCCACCACCGCGAAGCCGCGGCCGGCATCGCCGGCTCGTGCGGCCTCGATGGTGGCGTTGAGCGCCAGCAAGTTGGTCTGCGAGGCGATGTCGCTGATCAGCGTCACCACTTCGCCGATCTTCTGCGCGGCTTCGGCGAGACTGCGGACCTCTTCGTTGGTGCGACCGGCCTGGTTGGCCGCCTCGCCGGCAACCCGCGCCGACTGATCGACCCGGTTGCCGATCTCGGTGATCGAGGCATCGAGTTCTTCCACCGCGGCGGCCACCGCCTGCGCGTTGGAGGTCGCCTGCGACGACGCCGCGGTCGCCGCCACCAGCCGGCGCTCGGATTCGCGCGCGGTGCCGACCATCGAGTCCGCGGTGCCGCGGAGTTCGGTCGCCGCCGAGCCGACCAGTTCGACCACGCTGCCGACGCCGGTCTCGAACCGCGCCGCCAATTCGTGCATCGCCTTGCGTCGCTCGGTTTCGTGGGCGATCCGCTGCTCGTCCTGCGCTGCGCGCAGCCGGCCGGTCTCGATCAGCCCCTCCTTGAACACTTCGACCGCCTGCGCCATCGAGCCGATCTCGTCGCTGCGGCCTCGCCCCGGAACTTCGACGTCGTGGCGGCCGCTGCTGATGTCGCGCATCGCACTCTCTAGCGCCTGGATCGGCTTGGCCATACCGCGGCCGAGCCACACCGCGATCGCGGCGGCGACCAGCACGGCGGCGATCGCCGCGAGCGCCAGCCACTGCATCGATTGCCGCTCCAGCGCCGCATAGGCGCTGGCGTCGCGTACGATCATCAGCACCGCGACCGGATCGCCGGAAAACCGTTTGAGCTGACCGAAGGTGGTGGCGATCGCCTTGCCCTCGGCCTCGCCCTTTTCGATCACCAGTTCGCCGCCGAACGCACGGCGTAGCGTCGCCGGATCCGTGACAGGGTTGGCGAGGCTCGACGCGATCACGTTGACCTTGTCGCCGTTGAGCTGAAGGATCGCGACATCGACGCCGAACCGCGCCTTCATCCGCTCGACGAAAGCCTTGCCGAACGGTGCGCCGATATCGACGGTGCCGATCACCTTGCCGTCCTCGATCATCGGCGTGGTGCCGAACACCGTGAGATTGTCGAGGCCGGGCTCGATGCCGCCGACCGCTTTGCCGGTGGTCATCGCCTGCACCACCATGGCGCGCCGCGACGACACGTCGTCACCGAACGTCTTGGGATTGTGAATGCGCATCAGCGTCGTCGCCGGCGGCACCTGGATCGTGTACAGCGACAGCCCGCGCAGCGTGGTCAGGTCGCGGCCGTCCTTGAGCAACTTCATCAGCCCGTCGCGGTCGCTCGCCTTGGTGAGTTCGCGTAAAGGCGGCAATGCCGCCAGCACGTCGCTCAGCGCCAGTGTCGTGCGCGTCTCCGCCTCAGTCGCCGCGGTGATGTTGGCGTAATCGGCGCGCAATTCGCGTTCCAACGCAACCTCGATCGTCGCCTGCTGCCGCCAGACGCTGAAGCCGGCCAGAACCACGCACGAGCCGATCGCCACCAGCGTGATGGCCACGATCATCCGGGCCGAAATCGATTTGAGCATTCCGCGGTCCTTTTCTGGTGCCGTCGCCGGAGTTCCGGCGCGGTTCACAACTACGTGGAAGGCCACAAGAAGCGGTTAACAATTACCTCGTAGAACTACGAAGAGTGAGATGAGCTCCGCCTCGGTAAGGTTGATCGGTTAGGTTAAAACCGAAATCGCGTTGACCACGCCGATCGGCTTTGTCAACTAGCCGTATGATCAAGGACGACGACTACGAACTCGACCGCTTCGGCAACCGCGTGCTGATCGGGCTGACGGCGGAGGAAACCGCCGAATATTTCCGCCTCGAGGAAATCATCAGCAAGAGCATGCCGCTGCCGCAGATGACGCGCGACGAATGGTACAGGCCGGAAGACTGTCGCTGGCTCGAACTATACGAAAAACACGAGTCCGCGCGTCGGCCGTTTCTCAAGAGCAGCAAAACGATGCACTGAGGGCGCAAGCCCGGGCTCCGACGGTGCGCTGACGCACTCACCAAGAATAGCGCAGCACGCCCTTGCCGGCATAGCTGCGGGTGACATCCGAGAATTCGCCCTCGAACGCCGCCGCGACCGAGAAGCCGTTCAGCCAACTCACTTCCGCCGACACCGTGGTCAGCGCCGCGTCCCGTGCTGGGCGAGCGCCGCTCACGACGAAGCTGGCGCCGGGCAGCGCCTGGAATGTCGCCGCGATCGAACGATCGACGTCGAATTCGTGCGCCCACGCCGCACGGCCGCGCAGCGTCAGCAGCGCGCCGTCCAGCGCGAACGATTTGTCGCTGCGCAGGCCGAGCTCGCTGCGCGTCGAGGTGACGGTCCTGGCGTCGTAGCCGAGCGCGAACACGCTGCTGCCGCCCACCGCCCGCTCGGTATAGGCCGGCAGATCGAAGGCGGTGACCTGCGCGGCGGCGTAGGGCGCGAGGCCAACGCCGCCGAACGCCGGTGCAACCCAGCGATGGCCGGCTTCGACACGGGCCGAATAGGCGTGGGCGTTGAAGTCGGCACGGAGCTGATTGAAGCCGCCGACGACGACCGTCCGTTCCGTGGTGATGTCCTGCCAGCCATAGGCGGCGGCGGCGGTGAGATAGCTGGCGCCGAAGCTGTGGCGGAGGAAGCCGCCGACCTGCACCAGATCGGAACGCCCCGAGCCGAGTCCGTTCGCCAGACCGAACTGGGTGGCGCCGCCCGCCATCGCGAAGCCGGCGACGGTCTGCGACGACAGCCAGTAATCGGCGCCGGCGGCGATGCCGGCGAGCCGGCTGGTCGCGGTCGCGGAGCCGAGCGAGCCATTGCCGTCGGTGGTCTGCGCGCCGCCGAAGCCGGCGGCCCACATGTTCCAGCGCGGCTCGAACGCCGCCGGCACCGGAGCGTTGGCCATCATCGCATTCGCGTCGCGCACTGCGCCGGCACTCGTCGCGGCGAACGGCAGCGGCCGGCTGGTCGCACCCGGCGGCTCGCGGCCGTTGCCGAGCGGATCGGTCAGCAGACCCATGAACTGCGTCATGGCGTTGAAGGTCGACTGCTGCGCGCCGGTGGCGGTCTCGCCCGACACGGCGCTTAGCCCGCTCGCGTTCAGTGCGCCGAACACGATCGGAATTCTGCCGGTCCGCGTGAAGTAGTTCGTCAGCGCATTGGCGACCGCGGTCTGGTTGGCGTTGAGGCCGCTGTTGACAACCGGAGGCGTCGGTCCGGGCGGCGCCGGCGGCGTGTAGTCGAGCACCAGATTGAGATAGGCGTTGTTGGCGTCGTAGCCGAGGCTCGATTTGAAGCCGGACGGCAGGTTGGTGTTGACCAGCGTCCCGAACGTCCCGGCGATGCCGCCGGTCGCGTTGACGATGGTGTATTGCCGCTCGACATAGCCGCCGGCGGCGAACGACGCATTCACCGTCGCACCGCCGAGCGTCGCAATGCCGGTTACGTTGACGCGATCGGCGCTGGTCGGCGACACCTCGACCATGTAGCTCGACGCCGCGGTGAAGACGAGGTTGCCGCTGACATTCAGCGTGCCGATCGAATTGCCCGGCGCCAGCGCGCCGCCATTGATCAGCGTGGCACCGACGGTGCCGTTGCCGCCGAGCGCCGCGCCGGCATTCACCGTCGTGAGCGACGACGACGCGATCGAGCCGTTGACGCTGAGCGTGCCGGCCTCGACCGTGGTGGCGCCAGTGTAGCTGCTGATGCCGCTCAGCGACAGATTGCCGGCGCCGCGCTTGATCAGTTGGCCGCCGCCGGAGATCGCACCGCCGAAACTGGTCGCGTCCGAGCGGTTGAACGCCAGCGTCGCGCTGTTGCTGACATCGCCGACGATCGACCCCGACGTGCCGCCGTCACCGATCTGCAGTGTGCCGCTGGAGACGGTGGTGCCCCCGGTGTACGTATTGCTCCCGGTCAACGTGAAAACGCCACTGCCGCCGCTACCGCCGAAGCTGATCAGATTGCCTGTGCCCGAAATCGAACCACCAAACGTGTTGGCATCGGAGCGGGCGAGCTGCAGCGTTCCGTTGTTGACGACATTGCCGACGATCCACCCCGTGGTGCCGCCATTGCCGACCTGCAAGAAGCCGCTGCTGATGGTCGTGCCGCCGGTGTAGGTGTTGTCGCCGAACAGGATCAGCGCGTCGTTGCCGAGCTTGGTGACGCTGCCGGTGCCGGAAATCACGCCGCCGAAGCCCGCGGCATCCGAGCGGTTGAACACCAGCGACGCATTGTTGACGACGTTGCCGGTGATCGAGCCGGTGGTGCCGCCGTTGCCGATCTGCAGTGTGCCGGCCGAGATCGTGGTGCCGCCGGTGTAGGTGTTGGCGCCGGTCAAGGTCAGCGTACCCGCCGCGATCTTCTCGAGCGATCCACTCCCCGAGATCACACCGCCGAAGCCGATCGAATCGTGTCGATTGAACTGCAGCACACCGTTGCTGACGACATCGCCCACGATCGAGCCGCTGGTGGCGCCGTTGCCGACCCGAAGCGTGCCGGCCGAGATCGTGGTGCCGCCGGTGTAGGTGTTGTTGCCGAGCAGCGCCAGGATGTCGCTGCCATACTTGATCAGGTTGCCGGTCCCGGAGATCGCGCCGCCGAGGCTGGTGCCGTTGCTGCGGTTGACGGCCAGCGTCGCATTGTTGGTGATGTCGCCGGTGATCGAGCCGCTGATGCCGCCATTGCCGAGTTGCAGCGTTCCGCCCGAGATCGTGGTGCCACCGGTGTAGAAATTGTCTCCCGTCAGCGTCAGCGTTCCGGTGCCGGTCTTGCCCAGCGCAAATTGTGCGCCGTTGTCGATCAGCGCGCCCGAGAATAACGTCGACGTGTTCAGGCTGCCGACCGTCAGGGTCTGCACCGGCGCGCCGGGCACCACCGTTGCCGCAACCGTCCCGCTGCCCGACAGCGATCCGATCGAGACCCCGCCCGAGTCGGAGCGCAGGGCCATCGTGCCGTTGTTCACGATTTCGGCCGTCCCTCCCGACGAGGATTGGCTGAACAGCAACGTGCCGCCGCTCTGGGTCGTGATGGTCGCATTGGCAGCGGTGCTGCTGCCGATGAAATCGATCTGGCCGCCGGCACCGATGAGGAAGTTCTGCGCATTGCCGGAGTTGTTGACGATGCCGGCGCCGCTCATGTTGAGCTGCCCGCCGGATGCGACTCCGATGGTATAGGTCGGGGCACCGGCGTCGAACGTGAAGCCTTCCGGGCTGCGCGTGACCGTCACCATCAGCAATGTCGACGCGCCGTTGTTGGTGAACACTGCCGTCGAACCGGTGTCGGGTACGGCTGCCGGACTGCTCCAGTTTGATGGATTGTTGAAATCCTGACCGGCGCCGACCCAGACCTGCTGCGCAGATGCAGGCACTGTGACTGCGACGAGCGCTGTCGAAGCCAGGAGCGCCAACAGCAGTGTCCGCCTTCGCGCAGCGCCCGCCCGATCCGTTGCCCCGGGCCTCAGCTCCTCACCGATTTCACCAACCTGCACGCAACTGTCCTGCCACCTCTCAGGTCATTGGCGACCTGATTCAGGAAACAGCCTAAAGGTTCAAGATCGAGATGCAAATAGGAACCATTATTGGAACCCGCATCGGCGATCGGGCTGGTCCCCGCCGCCGACGCATGCTAGCGCTCCGGCAAACAACAGCGGGGAGACGGAACGCGATGATCGAGGCGGTGATCTGGGATTTCGGCGGGGTGCTCACGAGTTCGCCATTCGAAGCGTTTGCACGGTTCGAGACCGAGCGCGGGCTGCCGATCGACATCATCCGCCGCACCAACGCCGCCAATCATTTCGAGAACGCCTGGGCCAAGTTCGAGCGCGCCGAGATCGATCTCGACACCTTCGACGCGCTGTTCGCCGAGGAATCCCGCGCGCTCGGCGCCGAAGTGCGCGGCCGGGACGTGCTGCCGCTGTTGTCCGGCACGCTGCGGCCCGAGATGGTCGCCGCCCTGAAGATCATCAAGCAGAACCACAAGACCGGCTGCATCACCAACAATCTGCCGGCCAACGCGATCGGCTCGGCGTCGGGACGGACGCTGTACGTCGCCGAGGTGATGGCGCTGTTCGACCATGTGATCGAATCCGCCAAGATCGGCCTGCGCAAGCCGGACCCGAAGATCTACCGGATGATGACCGACGCGCTCGGCGTCGACCCGAAGGCCTGCGTGTATCTCGACGATCTCGGCGTCAACCTCAAGCCGGCGCGCGAGATGGGCATGGCGACCATCAAGGTGACGAGCGGCGAGCAGGCGATCGCCGAGCTCGAAGACGCGACCGGGCTGAACCTCCGCAACGGCTGACTCTTGTTTCGTGCCACGCCTCGGCACCCGTCATGGCCGGGCTCGTCCCGGGCATGACGACCTTGCGACGGCGACACGCCCCGAATCGCCGCGCCTCCAGCACGACTGGTTACCGATTTCTTAATACCTGTTCGGCGCCCGGGCTCGCGGTCGCACTTTATTACTTCGCCCCGGACGCCGCGCAGCTTTGATTGCGCGGCGAAAGACGCTAATGATTCGTCGAGTGCGCCGTTTGTGGTGAGTTGCCGGCGGCTCGAGTCGCCTTGCGTCCGACCGTCACGTAAGCCGAGCCCCGCACCCGATGACCAAGCTTGCCACCCCGCCCTCCCCCGTCGACCACGCGCTCATCCGCGCCGACTTCGCGCGCTTTGCCGCTGCGCGGTCGCTGCAGCGGCCGAGCGACCTGATCCTGATCCAGCCGGCGCTGGTGCCGGAGAAATTCTTCGACGTCACCACCGCACGCAACGGCGGCTACTACAACTTCCCGCCGGCCGGGCTGCTGTATCTCGCCGCGGCGGCGCGCGCCGCCGATCCGGAGATCGGCATCCGCCTGATCGACATCAATCATCAGTTGCTCAAGGCCGCGCACAGTGACGGCTTCGATTACGGCCTGTGGCGTGATCTGGTGCGCGAGGCGATCGGAGCCTGCGCCCATCCGCATGTCGCCGTATCGTACATGTTCGGCACCACCAAGCCGTGCTTCGTCGAGGTGATCGAGCTGATCCGCAGCGAATTTCCGCAGGTGCCGATCCTGTCGGGCGGGGTGCAGGCGACGTTCGACTATCAGGAAATCCTTCAAAGCGGGCTGTGCGACATCGTCTCGCGCCACGAGGGCGAGCGGCAGTTGATGAACTATCTGGCGGCGCTGGCGGGCGACGCCGACGCCGTGCCGGAGGGCATGGCGTTCGCCGATGGCGGCCGGATCGTCGAACTCGGCAGGCCCTCCGGCGACAATCCGGTGAATTGGGACATCCTGCCGTTCTACGACGCGATCAACGTCGAGGAGTATCACCGCTATGGCGGGCTCGGCGCGTTCTCGCGCTATGTCGGCGCCGACAAGCCCTACGCCACCGTGCTCGCCACCCGTGGCTGCCGGGCGCGCTGCACCTTCTGCACAGTGCGCAACTTCAACGGCTTCGGGCTGCGGCAGCGCACGGTGCAGGACGTGATCGACGAGGTGAAGCACCTCGTGACGCATCACGGCATCCGCTACATCGACTGGCTCGATGACGATCTGCTGTGGGACCGGGAGCGGACGCTGGCGCTGTTCAAGGGCCTCGCCGAACAGGTGCCCCGATTGGAATGGACCGCCAGCAACGGCGTGATCGCAGTGGCGATCGACGACGAGATCATGCAGGCAATGGTCGCGTCCGGGCTGCGCGCCTTCAAGATCGGGGTCGAGTCCGGCAACGACGCGATGCTGAAGACGATCAAGAAGCCGACCACCAAACCGAAATTGCGCGAGCGCGCCAGGCTGTTCGCGAAATACCCCGAGGTGTTCGTCTCGACCAATTTCATCATCGGCTTTCCCGACGAGACCTTCGGCCAGATGATGGACAGCTACGATCTCGCGGTCGAACTCGCCAGCGACTGGGCGAGCTTCTACATCTGCCAGCCGCTGAAGGGCACCGAGATGTTCTCGGCGTTCCAGTCGCTCGGCGACGCGCGCACCAAAGAAGAGCGCTACGACAAGACCATCAATCCCGGCCGCTCCGCCGAGCGCGGCGAATTCGGCTATCGCTTCGCCGCCGACCGCGAACGGCTGCGCACCGGCTGGGAGGTGTTCGACATCCCGCATCAGGCCGTGCCCGATCTCGAGCAGCAGAAGGAGATCTGGTTCAGCTTCAACCTGGTCGCGAACTTCCTCGACAATCCGAACTTCCGTCCCGGCGGCAACGTCGCCAAGCTGGCGCGCTGGATCGAGGCGATCCACGATGGTTATCCCTACGACGCCTCGATGGCGGCGGCGCTGGCGCACGCTTACTGGCTGCTCGGCGATCAGGTGCGCCACGCTCACCACCGCGCCGACTTCCTGCGGCTGACCGAGACTTCGCCGTATTGGCAGACCCGCGTGGCGCAATTCCCCGAACTGCTGTCGCTGGCGCATGTCGACGACGCGCCGGCCTGGTTCGCCGGTTCGCCCCCGCTGGCTCTGACCAGGCCGCTGGCGTTCGCCCGGCCCGGACAGGTGCCGGCGTGACGTTCGCCGGCAAGGCCGCGCTGGTCACCGGCGGCAGCAAGGGCATCGGCTTTGCGATCGCGCGGGCGCTGGCGCAGGCCGGCTGCGACGTGATGATCTGCGCCCGCGACGAGGCCGAGATCGCCCAGGCGCTGCCGGCGCTGCGCGACGGCGTCGCCGGCCGGGTTCACGGCGTGGCGTGCGACGTTCGCGACGAGTCGGAGGTGCGCCGGCTGATCGACCACGCCGTCACGGCGTTCGACGGCCTCGACATTCTGGTCAACAACGCCGGCATCGGCCTGCTCGGCCCGGTCGAGAGCTTCGCCCCCTCGGATTGGCGCGCGACGATCGACACCAATCTCACCGGCGCGTTCTATTGCTGCCACTACGCGATCCCGGCGCTGAAGGCGCGCGGCGGCGGCGCCATCGTCAACATCGGCAGCCGCTCCAGCGTCAACGCCTATGGCGGCGGCGCGGCGTATTGCGCCTCGAAATTCGGCCTGCTCGGGCTATCGGAATCGCTGCTGCAGGAGCTGCATCCTTACGGCATCCGCGTCAGTTGCGTGATGCCCGGCCGAGTCGCCACCGACTTCGCCGACGAACCGCCGCAGGACTGGCACCTGTCCGCCGACGACGTCGCGCAGGCGGTGATCGACGTGCTGTCGTTCGCGCCGCGGGCGCTGGCGAGCCGGATCGAGCTGCGGCCGGCGCGGCCGCCATCGCCGGCGCCGCGATGAGCGATAACGCCGCCCTGCCCCTGCACGGCCGCCGCGCGATGGTCACCGGCGCGGCGCAGGGCATCGGCCTGGCGATCGCGCGCACGCTGGCGATGCAGGGCGCTCAGGTCGTCTTGGTCAACCTCAGGCACGATGCCGGCGAAGCCGCGGCGCGCGCGATCAACGACGCGGGCGGCGATGCGCACTTCATCGTCGGGGACATGAGCGACGAAGCGGCGATCGCCGCGACTGTGGCGGCGAGCGCCGCCGCGATCGGCGGGCTCGACATCCTGGTCAACAACGCCGCGCCGTCGCAGCGGGCGCGGCCGCCGTTCGGCGAGCAGAGCGCCGCGCTGTGGGACGCGACCGAAGCGGTGATGCTGCGCGGCTACATGCTCACCGCGCAGGCGGCGCTGCCGCATCTGGCGCAAGCGCGCGGCGCGATCGTGAACCTATCTTCGGTGCTGGCGCGCAGCGTCGCGCACGAGACCGCCGCCTATCACGTCGCCAAGGCCGGCGTCGAACAGCTCACCCGCTATCTCGGCTGGCACCTCGGCCGCAGCGGCGTGCGAGTCAATGCGGTGGCGCCCGGCGTGGTCGATCGCGACGACGGCCCGCGGCTGAGCGACGATCCAGTCAATCGCGCGGTGATCGAAGCCGCGGTGCCGCTCGGCCGCGCCGCCACCGCCGCCGAGATCGCCGAGGTGGTGGCGTTCCTGTGCTCGCCGGCTGCCGGCTACGTCACCGGCCAGACGCTGGTGATCGACGGCGGGCTGTCGCTGGGCGAGCCGTTCGGCGTCGCCCGCAGCGCGGTGCGCGCGGCGATCGGAGCCGTTTAATCAGGGCCATCTCAGCTCGGTGTCCGCGCCACCGGCGCCTCGGCGTCGGCCTCGTACCAGCGCTTGGAGCGGTTGACGATCGCCACCACCGTCAGCATCACCGGCACCTCGATCAGCACGCCGACCACGGTGGCGAGCGCGGCTCCGGATTCGAAGCCAAACAGGCTGATCGCCGCGGCCACCGCGAGTTCGAAGAAGTTGCTGGCGCCGATCAGCGCCGACGGCCCGGCGACGCAATGCTGCTCGCCGCTGAGCCGGTTGAGCAGGTACGCCAGCCCGGCGTTGAAATACACCTGGATCAGGATCGGCACCGCGAGCAACGCGATCACCAGCGGCTGCCGGATGATCTGTTCGCCCTGGAAGCCGAACAGCAGCACCAGCGTCGCCAGCAGCGCCACCAGCGACAGCGGCTGGAACACGCCGAGCAGCCGCTGCAAGCTCGCCTCGCCGCCCGACGCCAGCGCCCAGCGGCGCAGGCCCTGCGCGATGATCACCGGCACCACGATGTACAGCACCACCGACAGCACCAGCGTGTCCCACGGCACGGTGATAGCCGACAGGCCGAGCAGGAGGCCGACGATCGGCGCGAACGCGAACACCATGATGGTGTCGTTGAGCGCCACCTGGCTCAGGGTGAAATGCGGCTCGCCCTTGGTCAGGTTCGACCACACGAACACCATCGCGGTGCACGGCGCCGCCGCCAGGATGATCAGGCCGGCGATGTAGGAGTTGATCTGGTCCGCCGGCAGATACGCCCTGAACAGCCAGCCGACGAACAGCCACGCCAGCGCCGCCATCGAGAACGGCTTCACCGCCCAGTTGATGAACAGCGTCACGCCGATGCCGCGCCAGTGCTCGCGCACCTGGCCCAAGGCGGCGAAGTCGATCCGCACCAGCATCGGAATGATCATCAGCCAGATCAGCGCCGCTACCGGCAGATTGACCTTGGCGATCTCCGCCGCCCCGATCACCTGAAACGCCCCCGGCATCAGATGCCCGAGCGCGATGCCGACGACGATACACAGCGCGACCCACAGGGTGAGATAGCGTTCGAAGGTGGACATGGATGATCTCTAACCCGTTCTCTGGACTCTTTTGTCGAATGATCTGTTGGCCGCTCCGCCCACCAAACTAACAAACCTCATCCCCGCGTAGGCAGGGATCCAGTATCCCAGAACGCCAGCTATCCAGCGCTTACGTCGCCGCGCGAACGCAACGGCGCTCTGGAATACTAGGTCGCCCGGTCGAGCCGGGCGATGACGGCGGTGCGGGTGGTAACGCTTGGCTTCATCTCCACCCCAAAGCACAACTACGCCGTCTCGACCCTGCGCCCGCTCGCGTCGGTCACCAGTTCGCCGTCTTCCTTGGTGAACTGGCCGCGCTGCGGCGGCAGCAGGTCGATGACCTGTTCGGACGGCCGGCACAGCCGCACGCCCTTCGGCGTCACCACCAGCGGCCGGTTGATCAGGATCGGATGCGCGATCACCGCCGCCATCAGATCCTCGTAGCTCAGTGCCGGATCGTCCAGCTTCAGTTCGTGATACGGCGTGCCCTTCTCGCGCAGCAACTGCCGCAGCGTCAGCCCGGCGCGGACAATCAACTGTTCGAGCATCGCCCGGCTCGGCGGGCACTTCAGATACTCGATGACGTGCGGCTCGATCCCGGCGTTGCGGATCAGGCCGAGGGTGTTGCGCGAGGTGCCGCAGTCGGGGTTGTGATAGATGACGACGTCCATCACGCCACCTCCGGACGGCCGTGACTGGCGCCAGCGGACTGGCCGATCTCGCGCAGCTTGGCGCCGAGCGCGACGCCGTCGAGCCGCTTGATCGGCAGCGCGGTGAAGGCGCCGATCCGGTTCTTCAGGAAGCGGAACGCCTGCACGAACGCGCGCTCTTTTTCGAGATCGATGCCTTCGACCGCGGCGGGATCATCGATCCCCCAATGCGCGGTCATCGGCTGGCCGGGCCACACCGGACAGGCCTCGCCGGCGGCGTTGTCGCAGACGGTGAACACGAAATCCATCACCGGGGCGTCGGCGGCGGCGAACTCCTGCCAGCTCTTGGAGCGCAGCCCCTCGGTCGGGTAGTTGCCGTCCGCCAGCACTTTCAGCGCGAACGGATTGACCACGCCTTTCGGCTGGCTGCCGGCGGAGAAGGCGTTGAACCGGCCGCCGCCGTCCTTACGCAGAATGCTCTCGGCCATGATCGAGCGGGCGGTGTTGCCGGTGCAGAGAAACAGCACGTTGAAGATGCGATCAGACATCGACGGTCTCTTTCGAAGGACAACAGGGGGTCAGGTCGGCGATCAGCGGGGCACAGATGTCGCTGCGGCCGTCGCAGCAATCCATCAGCATGAACAGCATCAGGGCTCGGAACCGCGCCAGATCGGCGCGGTACACGATCGAGCGGCTGTGCCGCTCCGAGGTCACCAGGCCGGCGCGGCTCAACACGCCGAGATGCACCGACATGGTGTTGGCCGGCACCCCCACCGCCTTGGCGAGATCGCCGGCGGCGACGCCATCCGGCTCGCACCGGACCAGCAGCCGGAACACCGCGAGGCGGGTTTCCTGCGACAGGGCCGACAGAGCATCGAGGGCTGCATTTGCTTCCATAATTCATGAATAATGGAAATATCAGCACCAGTCAAGTCCTGTCTCCGCCGCCGCTCAGCTCGACAGCCACGCCGCGATGCTCTCGGCCTTCGGCAACCCGCCGGCATGCACTACCTTGCCGTCCACCACCACGCCCGGCGTCGAGGCGATGCCGAATTTGGCGATCTCGGCGTAGTCGGTGACCTTCTCCAGCCGGATCGGCACGCCGAGGCGGTCCGCCTCGCCCTGCACCAGAGCGGCGGTTTCGATGCAGCGCTTGCAGCCCGAACCAAGCACCTTGACGTCCTTCATGACCTTCTCCTTCAGCCGAACAGGAAATTGAACAGATAGCCGACCGCCAGGATGCCGAGGCCGACCACGGCGACGAACACGGCGATCAGCCGGACGTTGAGCACCTTGCGCAGGATGATCAGCTCCGGCGCCGACAGCGCGGTAACGCTCATCATGAACGCCAGGGTGGTGCCGAGCGCTGCCCCCTTGCCGAGCAACGCCTCGACGACCGGGACGATCCCGGCGGCGTTGGAATACATCGGAATGCCGATCGCCACCGCGGCCGGCACCGACCACCACGCCTCGCGTCCCATGATCCCGGCGAGCAGCCCCTCCGGCACCCAGCCGTGAATGCCGGCGCCGATCGCGATGCCGGCGATGATCCACCGCCATACCCGACCGACGATGTCGCGCACCGCCTCGACCCCGGCGTCGATCCGGTCCGACACGCTGAGGCGCTCGGCTTCGAGCGGCGCCGCCTCGGTGCGCAGCGCCCGCACCCAGTCCTCCAGCCAGCCTTCGAGATGCAGCCGACCGATCACCATGCCGGCGACGATCGCAACCGCGAGGCCGAACAGCAGATACAGCAGCGCCACTTTCCAGCCGAGCAGCGCCAGCAGCAGCCCGAGCGCGACCTCGTTGACCAGCGGCGCGGAGATCAGGAACGAGAACGTCACCCCGAGCGGCACGCCGGCGCTGACGAAGCCGATGAACAGCGGCACCGCAGAACACGAGCAGAACGGCGTCAGCACGCCCAGCCCGGCAGCGGCGACATTGCCGACGCCTTCGCGCCGCCCGGCGAGCAGCGCGCGGGTGCGTTCAGGCGAGAAGAAGCTGCGCACCACGCCCATCGCGAACACGATCAGCGTCAGCAGCATCAGCACCTTGGGAGTGTCATAGATGAAGAACGCCAGCGCCCGCGCCGAACCGCCGGCCGGATCGAGCGGAAGCTGGCGTACGATCCATTCCGAGGCCGGCGACAGCACCGCGTACACCGCGCCCCATAGTACCACGAGCAGGACGGTGACGATCAGTTTGGTCGTCATCAAGCGAGACTTGCCGGACAGTGCGGTGGTGGTCATGCGGCCCTCGCGCGCCGTTTGCGCCTGAAGGCGAGCGCGGCCTCGACCAGCGCCACCGCTTCGGGCGACAGATTCGGAGAGCGCCGGTAGCGCACCCACTGCGCGTCGCGCCGATCGATGACCAGACCGGCGCTGCGTAGCACCGCCATATGCCGAGACATCCGCGACTGCGTCGCGCCGAGCACGCGCATCAGTTCGCAGACGCAGTGCTCCTCGCCGTCCCACAGCAGCCGCACCGCTGCGAGCCGGGTCGGATCGGAGAGCGCGTTGAGATAGCAGAGAGCTTCGGTGTCCATCGCAAACAAATGCGCTTATGCGCATAAGCGGTCAAGCACAAACAGCTTGACCAATAATTCGATGATTATAGAATTATCGAAAATGAGATCGATGCCATGACCGACACCGTCGATATCGCCCGCTTCGCCGACATGCTCGCCGCGATGGGCACCGAGCCCAGGCTCCGCATCATGCGCACGCTGCTGTCGGCGCATCCGGACGGGCTGGTGGTCGGCGAGATCGGCGACGAACTCGGCATCGCTCCGTCGACGCTGTCGCATCATCTCGACAAGCTGAAGAACGAAGGCCTGGTGCAGTCCCGCCGAGAAGGCACCTTCCTGCGCTACACCGCCATCGCCGATGCGCTGCGCGAGCTGCTGGCCTTCCTCTATGCCGAATGCTGCACCCGCTCCCGCGCGGTGCGGGCCGAAGACGTCGTCTGCTGCCCAACGGAGAACCGCAATGCCCACTGACGTGCAAGACGTGAAGGACATCGTTCGCGAGAAATACGCCGGCGCCGCGCTGAAGGTCGCCACCGGCGGCGGCGCGTCGTGCTGCGGGTCGTCGGTGCTTCCCGGCGCCAGCCCGATCACCAGCAATCTCTACGACGCCGCGCAGGAACAGGGCCTGCCGGCCGAGGCGATGCTGGCTTCGCTCGGCTGCGGCAACCCGACCGCGCTGGCGCAGTTGTCGCCGGGCGAGATCGTGCTCGATCTCGGCTCCGGCGGCGGCATCGACGTGCTGCTGTCGGCGCGCCGGGTCGGCCCGACCGGCAAGGCCTACGGCCTCGACATGACCGACGAGATGCTGGCGCTGGCGCGCGACAATCAGCGCAAGGCCGGGCTCGACAACGTCGAATTCCTCAAGGGCGAGATCGAGGCGATCCCCCTGCCCGACGCTTCGGTCGACGTGATCATCTCGAACTGCGTCATCAACCTGTCGGGCGACAAGGACCGCGTGCTGCGCGAGGCGTTCCGGGTGCTGAAGCCGGGCGGCCGGTTCGCGGTGTCGGACGTGGTGACGCGCGGCGAGATTCCGGACGCGCTGCGCCGCGACGTGCTGCTGTGGGTCGGCTGCCTCGCCGGCGCGCTCGACGAGGCCGACTACGTCGCCAGGCTGGAAGCCGCCGGCTTCGCGCAGATCTCGATCGAGCCGACGCGCGTGTACGACATCGAGGACGCCCGCGAATTCCTGGCCGGCAAGGGCATCGACGTCGACGCCCTCGCCCCAAAGATGCAGGGCAAGTTCTTCAGCGGATTCGTCCGGGCCACCAAGCCCGATGGAAACTCGTCCGCAGGATGCTGCATCTGACGCGGCGTCCTGGCTAACTCATTGCGAGGAGCACCGGGATCGACCCGCACGCCGGCGCATCACCCCTTCTTTGCCAGCCGCTTCTCCACCTTCTTGCGCGCGTTGCCGACCTTCTTGACGGCCTTCTTCACTGCGGGCGCGGAGCGGCCGGTCTTGTTGGCCTCGTAGCGCACTTCGTAGTCCTGGCCGGAGGCGACGCGCGCCCGGTCCTGCTTGCGTCCGCGCGTCGTGGTCTTCTTGGTGGCTTTCTTCGCAGCCATGCTGGCCTCCTGATGTTGCCCCCGTGAGCAACGCATTCAGGAATCGCTGGTTCCGAAGACGCGGCGTCGTACCGAATTGAATCGAGCGTGGTTTGCCGCCCTCGTCATGGCCGGGCATCGTCCCGGCCATCCATGCCTTGCTCGCCGACAGGTCTCCAAGACGTGGATGCCCGCGACAAGCGCGGGCATGACGACGTTTGTGCTGCAAGACGCGAGTAACAGCGACGATTACAGGCTGTCGCCGAAATCCTCGCGGAATTTCGCCACCAGCTTGTTCTGCCAGTCGGTCACCGGCTTGAGCAGGCCGTAGAAGAACCGCAGCACTTCCGGCTCCTCGATGAAGGTCAGGCCCTCGATCAGCTTGCGGTTGGCGTACAGCCAGGCGATGCGGTCGACCGCGTATTTGACCTGCGACAGCGTGAACACGCGGCGCGGCATGGCAAGGCGCACCAACTCCATGTTGGCGTAGATCTCGCTGCCGTCGGGCTCGCGCTGCTCGGACAGCGTGCCGCGCTCCATGCCGCGGATGCCGGAGGCGACGTACAGCGCCGCCGCCAGCGCGCCGGCCGGATATTGCGACTGCGGGATGTGGTCGACGAAGCGCTTGGCGTCGATATGACAACCGAGGCCGCCGGCCGGCGTGATCACCGGAACGCCGCGCTCGACGAGCTGGTCCACCATATAGGCGATGAACTGCGGCCCCTGGTTGATCATCTCCTCGTCCATGGTCTCGTCAAGGCCGACGGTGAGCGCTTCCATCTCGCGCACCGACATGCCGCCATAGGTGAGGAAGCCCTCGTACAGCGGCACCAGCGGCCGCATCTTTTCGTACAGCGCGCGGTCGCGGATGCAGATCCCGCCGCCGCGGGCGCAGCCGAGCTTGCGCGCCGAGAAGTAGATGATGTCGCACAGGTCGGCGGTGCGGCGGGTGATCTCGCGGATCGACAGCGCCTTGCAGTGATCCTCGCGGGTCTTGTTGAAGTACAGATTGTCGGCGAGCAGGCTGGCGTCGAGCACCAGCGGAATGCCGTGCTCCTTGCAGACGTTGCTGACGTCGGCGAGATTCTGCAGCGACACCGGCTGGCCGCCGATCAGGTTGGTACCGCTCTCCATCCGGACGAAGCCGACATTGGCGGCGCCGACCTTCTCGATCACCGCCCGCAGCTTGGCGATGTCCATGTTGCCTTTGAACGGATTGGCGCTGGTCACTTCGAGCCCGGCATCGGTCACCAGCTCCTCCACCGTGCCGCCCTGCAGCACGATATGCGCCTTGGTGGTGGTGAAGTGATAGTTCATCGGCACGACCTTGCCGGGCGTGACGAACACCTTGGCGAGGATATGCTCGCAGGCGCGGCCCTGATGGGTCGGCAGGAAGTAGTGCATGCCGAAGATCTCGCGCAGCTTGTCTTCGAGCCGGGTGTAGGTGGCGCTGCCGGCGTAGCTGTCGTCGGCGGTCAGCATCGCGGCCTGCTGGCGGTCGCTCATCGCGTTGACACCGGAATCCGTCAGCATGTCGAGGAAGACGTCGTCGTTCTTGAGCAGGAAAGTGTTGTTGCCGGCCTCGGTAATCTTCTCCAGCCGGCGCTCGACCGGCGGCAGGCTGAGCTTCTGCACGATCCGCACCTTGTGCATCTCGAGCGGCACCGCCTCGTTGCCGAAAAACTTCACTGTCGCCATGTCGCAAACTCCCCCGACCGTTCTCCCGCACCGCGCGGGGGCCTTGGCTTATCGGGCAGGCGGACTTTCTCAATTGCGCTTGATCAAACGGACGCCGCCCCGCGGAGCCCCGCCGGGGCCGACAGGCGAAACAAATCCCTACTGCGACGAAACCAAATCCACAGCCCGGCGAAAACGTCCGGAAACGGATGCTGGGGTACTGATAGCGCCAACAAGCCGCCGCAAAGGCGCCGAGGCGAACGACCAGAGCACCCACAGGGGGACCGACCATGATCCGTTTTCCGCGAACCAGCCGTGCCGCCGCGGCCGCAATCGTCGCGATCAGCACCATTGCCATCGCCGCGCCCGCCAATGCGGCGCAGCCGCTGCCGTTCCCGTTCCTGCCCTTCCTGCCGCAGCCGGCGACGATGCAGCCGCTGGCCTACGCGCCGGTCGAACAGACCGCACCGCAGCCCCAGGCCGCGCCTCAGGACGACGGGGAGGCTGCCGCCGAGCTTCCAGCGCGGCTGAAGCGCCAGATCGTCACCTATCCGAGCCGTGAGGCGCCGGGCACCATCATCGTCGATACCCCGAACACCTATCTGTATTACGTGCTCGGTGGCGGTCGCGCGATCCGCTACGGTATTGGGGTCGGCCGCGATGGCTTCACCTGGTCGGGCGTCAAGTCGGTCACCAGAAAGGCGGAGTGGCCGGATTGGACGCCGCCGCCGGAAATGATCGCCCGCCAGCCCTATCTGCCGCGCCACATGGCCGGCGGCCCGGGCAATCCGCTCGGCGCCCGCGCGATGTATCTCGGCGGCTCCATCTATCGCATCCACGGCACCAACGCGCCGTCGACGATCGGCACCCACGTCTCGTCCGGCTGCATCCGGCTGACCAATGAGGACGTCAAGGATCTGTATGCGCGGGTCGGCGTCGGTGCCAAGGTGATCGTGCTGCCCGACAACCGCCGCGCCGCCGATGCCGGCACCGGACGCCGCGGCTGAGTCGTCACTGCGGTAAGCGATTCGTTCATTCAAGACGCGCGGTCTCGTCGGAGGCCGCGCGTATCTGCGTCAGGCGTCTATCGCCGCTTACCGCGGAGGTTGTCAGCTAACCGTCAGCACGGCGGAACTATCAGTTTGCCTGACCGCGGCTCATCCTCTCTGTGCGCCGCGACGAAGGAGGACTGTGATGGACAAGCCGATCGACTCCGCGGCCCTATTGACGCGCCGGCGCCTGCTCGCAATCGCCGGCCTGACGCTGGCAGCGACCTGCACTGCCACCACGACCGGCCGGGCGCAGCCGTCAGCCGGGTGTTCGGAGATGATCCCGCGAAAATCATCGCAGCAGGACGCTCGCTTCGTCGCGACCGCGACCTCCGGACGGCGCTGCGGCTCCTGCCGGTTCTATCGGGCGCCGGACCAGTGCCTGGTGGTCGAAGGGCCGGTCAGCGCGGAGTCGGTGTGCAGTCTTTGGGCACAACGCGGCGGTGCACTGGGCTGCGAGCCCGACGGGCCCATTCGGCTGTAATGTTCGGCAACACTCCGCCGCATCCGGGGCGCCGTTACCGGCGATATCGCGGCGGTTCGCAGGCCTTTCCACGGCCTGGCGGCCAACGCATCTGGCGCCGCTGGCGCCCCCCGCCCCCGGCCTGTATTGTCCCGGCCGTTCCGACCCGGGGTATCGATGCGTTTCGTCAAGTTTGGATTGGTAGCACTCGCGATCGTCGCGATCTCTTTCACTGTCACGCTGAAGGCGTTCGACTGGCTGGCGCCGCGCGCCATCTCGCCGCCGAGCCTGCAGGCGCTGCCGCCACTGCCGCCGATCCGGCAGTCGACCGTGGTGGTGCCGGTATCGGTGCCGCTCGGCACCATCCGCGATCTGGTCGATGCGGTCGCACCGCGCAGCTTCTCCGGCAAAGCCGACAACCCGCTGTCCCAGTATGTGCAGAACGCAGATATCCACTGGACCGCGACGCGCGGCGCGGTGACGGTGCGCGGCGCCAGGGATCAGCTCACGATCACCTCGCCACTCAACGGCACAGTGAATGCCAAGGGCTCGCTGTCCGCCAGCACCCAATCCAAAGTCGACGACACGCTCGGCCGGCTGCTCGGCACGAAGGTCGCCAAGCAGATCGGGGTCAACATCAAGTCGTTCAATGCCAATGGCGACATCAAGGGTACGATCGCGATCAGCGCCAGGCCGGAGGTGCTGCCGAACTGGCACGTCGATCCGCATCTCGACGCCGAAGTGGTGCTGTCGGATTCCGGCGTGTCGGTCGGCGGCGTCCGCATCGACGTGCCGCAGCAGGTCAAGCCGGTGATCGACAAGGCGATCGCCGACCAGCTCGGCCGGCTGGAGCGGCAGATCCGCGACGACAGCGCGCTGGAGCGCAGCGCGCGCCGCGAATGGGACCGGCTGTGCCGCTCGGTGGCGCTGCAAGGCGCCGGCGTGCCGAACGGCTTCTTCCTGGAGATCCGCCCGACCCGGGCGCTGGCGGCGCAACCGCAGGTCGACGCCTCGGCGGCGACGCTGACGCTGGGCATCGTCGCCGATACCCGCATCACCGCCGGCCCCACCAAGCCGCAATGCCCGTTCCCGCCAGCGCTGCAGATGGTCGCGCCGGACACCGCGGGCGTCAAAGTCGCGGTGCCGATCGACATCCCGTTCCAGGAGCTCGACCGCATTCTCGAAGCGCAATTCGTCGGCAAGACCTTCCCGGAAGGCGACAGCCGCGCCGCAATCACGGTGAAGCGTGCCAAGCTCGCCGCCAGCGGCGACCGGCTGCTGATCTCCCTGCTGGTCGACGCGAAGGAGAACCGCAGCTTCTTCGGCTTCGGCACCGAGGCGACGCTGCACATCTGGGGCCGTCCGACACTCGACCAGGAAGAGCAGACCTTGCGGCTGTCGGACATCCAGCTCGCCGTCGAATCCGAAGCCGCGTTCGGGCTGCTCGGCGACACCGCCCGCGCCGCGGTACCGTATCTGGAAAGAGCGATCGCCGACAAGGCGGTGATCGACCTGAAGCCGGAATCGTCCAACGTGCAGCGCCGGATCGGCAACATGATCGCCAGCTATCAGCGCAACGAGGACGGCATGAGAATTTCCTCGGAGATCTCCAGCCTGCGGCTGTCGGACCTGGTGTTCGATTCAAACATGCTGCGGATCACCGCCGAGGCTAACGGCATCCTCGAAGTCAAGGTGACCCGGCTCAAACCACCGGAGCTGCCGCAGCCGGCACCGCGCTGATCCAGTGTCGTGAAGCTTGTGTCGTGAAGCGGTTCAG
The DNA here is from genome assembly GCF_007005445.1 of Rhodopseudomonas palustris. NCBI lineage: Bacteria > Pseudomonadati > Pseudomonadota > Alphaproteobacteria > Hyphomicrobiales > Nitrobacteraceae > Rhodopseudomonas > Rhodopseudomonas palustris. The sequence goes on from NZ_CP041387.1 coordinate 2,909,042, forward strand.
TTCGCTGCAATCGGACGATGACGCGCACTCACCCACGCGCACGAACGCCGCCGGGAAAACCGGCGGCGTTCGCGTGACGAGGCTTTCAGCCTGCGTCGCTTACCTCGAATACTTGAACTCGGGCATCGCGGTGAGCTGATCCTTGGTGGCGTTCAGCACGGCGTGGTCCGGATACCAGCGATCCGCGTTGCTCGCCGTGGCCGACGTCGAGCCCGCCGCACCGGTGGTGGTGCCGGCCGGAGACGCGGTCGAGGTGGCCGAACCGGCCGGCGCGGTCTGGGTATTGGCCGCAGTGTTGGACGAGACCGGGGTGTTCACCCACTGCAACTTGTCGAACGCCACGGCGACGTCGCGCTGGCCGACGCCGAGGAAGCCGCCGACGCCGATCACCACGCCCTGGATGCGCCCCTGGTTATCGATCAGCAGTTCGCTGATGTCGCCGAGCTTCTCGTTGCCCTGGTTGTACACGTTGACGCCCATCAGCTTCGACGCGCGCCACTGCCCCATGTGCTGCTGCGAGGCGCCGGTGGCCGCGGCCGACGGCTTGGCCATGGTGTTGGTGTTGTCAGCCGGCGCCGGATTCTGCGCGTAAGCGGCGGTCGCGAGCAGGGTGGTGCCCAGCAGGCCGGCGATCATCGTCTTGGCTTTCATCGGATTGTGCCCTCTTGGTTGTGAATGGTGCCTACAGAACCGCGGACACCACACTGCGTTCCCGCAATCGAACTGTTTTTTCGCGCACCGCTGCGTACCAATCGATTAGTTCGCGGCGGGCGCCGGGTTCCCTCATGGCCGGGTTCCCGGACAATCCTGCGTAGACCGATGCGTCGCAACGACGCGCGTCGCCAAGCGTCCGCCTCAAAGAGAAAGCGCACCTCCTCCGCGGACGGAAGAGATGCGCTTGAACCGACGGCGTCACACAGTCGGGTAGATCCAATTGGTCGCAGGTCAGACCTGGTAGTTGATCAGCAGCGCCGAGAACGAGGAGGAACTGGTCGCATTGCCGCTGGCGCCGTAGCTGCTGGCGGTCGACGACGATTGCTGCTCCTGCAGCAGCTTGAGGAACTCCTTCAGCACCTCGCTGACGTCGGAGCTCGATGACGACGAGCCGCTCGACGAGACCGAGGACACCGAACCGGAGGAATCGTCGGGCGGCGGCGGCGGCGGCGGTCCGCCAGCGCCGCCGGTCGCACCGCCGGCGAAGGTGTTCTGGAACAGGCTCTGCAATTCGGCGGCCTGATCGGAGGTCAGCGTGCCGTTGGAGACTTCGGCCGCGATCAGGTCGTCGATCTTGGACTTCATGTCGCTCGGCGGAGAGCCGGCACTGCCGCTGGCGCGGTTGCTCTGTAACGCCGTATCGATGTCCTGCAGCGCCGTCGACAATGCGTCCGCATCGGTCGAATTGACGGTGCCGGCGGAGACTTCGGAGGCGAGCTCCTTCTGGAGCATCTGAAGCGGGGACAGATAGCTGCCGGAGGCAGCGGAGGAGATGGAGGTCATGAGAAACTCCAGGCTTTGATCACGACCGACGCTATGGTTAATCAATTAACGAGATATTCCGGCGCTCCGCCCGGTTGGTTGCGGGATTTTGCGGACTGGCGTTCAGAAACAAACTGAAACAAGATTCTTCGGCAAGCCGCCCCGAAACATCGCAAAACCCCGGCATGAGCAGCACACCGCCATCCATTCTCGTGGTCGAGGACGATCGCGAGACCCGCGCGCTGATCGCGAAGTATCTGCGCAGCAACAACTGCAACGTCGCCACCGCCGCCGACGGCCGCGAGATGGAGCGCTGGATCGCCGACCATCGGGTCGATCTCGTCGTGCTCGACGTGATGCTGCCGGGCGAAGACGGCCTCAGCCTGTGCCGCAAGATCCGCGCGAATTCGCAATTGCCGATCATCATGCTGACGGCGCGCGGCGACGATGTCGACCGCATCCTCGGCCTGGAGATGGGCGCCGACGACTACCTGCCGAAGCCGTTCAATCCGCGCGAACTGCTGGCGCGGATCCGCTCGGTGCTGCGCCGTCAGGCCAGCGCGGTCACCGCCAGCGCGGCGCCCGGCGCCACCACGCTCGGCTTTCTCGGTTGGCGGATGGACTGCCGGCGTCGCGAGTTGCGCAATCCCGACGGCGCGCTGGTGGCGATGACCAGCGCCGAATTCGATCTGCTGCAGGCGCTGTGCGAACGCGCCGGCCGGGTGCTGTCGCGCGAGGCCCTGCTCGATCTCACCCACGGCCGCAACGTCGGCGCCTTCGAGCGCTCGATCGACGTGCTGATCAGCCGGATCCGGCGCAAAATCGAGCCCGATCCGCGCGAGGCGACGCTGATCAAAACGGTGCGGGCCGGCGGCTACGTGTTCACTCCGATGGTCGAATCGACATGAGCGCGCCCAGGCGGCTGGCGGCACTCAAATTCGGTCTCGGGCTCGAGGGCGTTCGCGGCCAGATCGCCATTCTGGTGCTGGCGTCGATCATCGCCAGCCACCTGATCATCGCGGTGGTGTTCTTCGTCAACCGGCCGGACCGGCCGATGCCCTCACCGGCCGAGCCGCAGCAACTGCACGCGCTGGCGCAACTGATCGGGCGCAGCGCCGCGGCGGACCGGCCGCATCTGATCGCCACCATCGCCGCCGCCTTTCCCCGGCTCGAGCTCACCGCCGCAGCGTCGCCGCCCGCCGATGCCGACGAGCGGCAATGGCCGCCGCACGACATCGCCGAACTGGGCTGGCGGCTCGGCCCGAACTACCGGGTCGCCTCGCTCGGGGACGGCAAGGTGGTGATCACCCTGCCCGACGGCGCCGCAATCGGCGCCCGGATGCCGCCGGAGCGGCGCCGGCCGCCATGGGGCAACCCGTGGATGGCCTCGCTGCTGATCGGCGTGGTCAGCCTGGCGCTGCTCGGGCTGTGGGCGGCCCGCACCCTGGCGGCGCCGCTGTCGAGCTTCGCCGCGGCGGCGGAGAATTTCAGCCTGGACAGTTCGGACGCGCCGCTGCCGGAGCGCGGCCCCGCCGAGATCCGCTCGCTGGCGCGGGCGCTGAACCGGATGCGCGGGCGCATCACCACGTTGATCGAGGATCGCACCCGGATGCTGGCGGCGATCAGCCACGATCTGCGCACCCCGATCACCCGGATGCGGCTGCGCGCCGAATTCATCGAGGACGAACACCAGCGCACCCAGACGCTGCACGACCTCGACCAGATGGGCACGATGCTGACGGCCGTGCTGACCTTCCTGCGCGACGGCGCCACCCGCGACGCGCCGACCCTGATCGATCTCGCCAGCGCGATGCAACTGATCGCCGACCAGTTTACCGACATCGGCGCCAAGGTCGCGTATCAGGGCCCCGAGCACGCGATGGCGATGGCGCGGCCCGGCGATCTGCATCGCGCGGTGACGAACCTGGTCGAGAACGCGGTGCGGTTCGGCACCGAGGTGACGATCCGGCTGGCGCTGACGCAGGATACGATCACCATCGAAGTCGAGGACGACGGGCCGGGTATCGCCGACGCCGACAAGGACAGCGCGCTGCAGCCGTTCGTGCGCGGCGACGACGCCCGCAACATGGACGACAATTCCTCGTTCGGGCTCGGCCTGTCGATCGCCCGTGCGATCGCCCGCGGTCATCGCGGCGAGCTGTCGCTGCACAACCGCACGCCGAACGGCCTGACCGCCCGTATCACCCTGCCTCGCCAGAAGCCGGACCGCAGCGCCGCGTGACGGCGGCTGCACGGCGAATCGTTCCAATTCCGCGGGCGGACGGGCGGCGCGCAGCCCTGCACCAAAGGCACGTTGACAGCGGGATTCATCCGCCTACATTGAGCCCGTTCCGAGGGGGGCTCCGACGAGGAGCTGAGATACCGCACGCTCGCCGCTTCGATTCGCGAGGCACAGAGACCGCGGTGACCCTTTGAACCTGATCCGGGTCATGCCGGCGAAGGGACAGGGATGCATCAGACAGTCGAAGGCCGTGGCGGGGCCGAATCCGCCAATCTTTCCGCTTTGGCTTCGGTAGCTTCGGCTTCAGTATCTTCGGCGTTGACCGCCGCAGCGCTGCGCAGCGAGAAGCCGGACCTGCGCAAGGACGCGCCGGTGTCGGTGATCGGGGCCGGCATTGCCGGGGCCTGGCAGGCGCTGCTGCTGGCGCGCGCCGGCCGCAAGGTCAGTCTGTACGAGCGCGGCGACAACGAGATGACACAGGCCACCAGCCATTGGGCGGGCGGCATGCTGGCGCCGTATTGCGAGGCCGAGGGCGCCGAGCCGATGGTCAGCCAGATCGGCATGCGCTCGCTCGAGATGTGGCGCAAGGAATTCCCGGACGCGGTGTTCAACGGTTCGCTGGTGGTGGCGCATCCGCGCGACCGCGCCGATTTCGAGCGTTTCGCCAAGATGACCACCGGCCATCAGCGCGTCGACGCCGACGGCATCGCCGAGCTGGAGCCGGCGCTGGCCGGCCGGTTCCGCGAAGGCCTGTTCTTCCCCGACGAAGGCCATGTCGAGCCGCGGCTGGTGCTGGCGCGGCTGCACGAGCGGCTGATCGAGGCCGGCGGCGCCATCCATTTCGAGTCTGAAATGACGCCGGAAGATCTCGACGGTCTGGTGATCGACTGCCGCGGCCTCGCGGCCCGCGACAAGGCGCCGGAGCTGCGCGGCGTCAAGGGCGAGATGGTGGTGATCAAGACCGCCGAGGTACAGTTGTCGCGCCCGGTGCGGCTGATGCACCCGCGCTGGCCGCTCTACGTCATCCCGCGCCAGAACAATCACTTCATGCTCGGCGCCACCACCGTCGAAAGCGAAGACGAGCTGGTGATGGTGCGCTCGGCGCTGGAACTGCTCAGCGCGGCTTACGCGGTGCATCCGGCGTTCGGCGAAGCCCATATCGTCGAACTCGGTGCCGGGCTGCGTCCCGCCTTCCCCGACAACCTGCCGCGGATCGCCATCGGCAACCGCCGCGTCGCCACCAACGGCCTGTATCGCCACGGTTTCCTGATGGCGCCGTCGCTGGCCGAGAAGGTGGTGGCCTATGTCGAGCGCGGCGAGATCGACAATCAGGTGATGCGATGCTTGTGACCATCAACGGCGAACAGCGCGAGATCCAGTCCGCCAGCGTCGCCGCGCTGATGGCCGAGCTCGACTGCACCGGCGGCCACTTCGCCGTCGCGCTCAATTACGACGTCGTCCCCCGCGGCAAATGGGACGAAACCCCCGTCACCGCCGGCGACGAAATCGAGATCCTGACGCCGCGGCAGGGGGGATGAGGATGGCCTCGCCCCGGATATCGACGTCATCGCCCGGCTCGACCGGGCGACCCAGTATCCCAGAGCGCCGGCGTTCAGCCGCGAACACTCTGCGATACTGGATCCCCGCCTTCGCGGGGATGACGACTGTGGTGGGGATGAGGATGGCGGTGATACACGCTACGCGCCGCAGCGCCTCCACTCCCCTCCCCCTTGCGGGGAGGGGTCGGGGGTGGGGGTGGGGGTCGGCGAGTCGCAGCGCTGCTACTCACCTCTCCCCGCGCGCGGGGAGAGGTCGAATGCTGAGCGCAGCGAAGCGTTCGGGTGAGGGGGCGCCTCCGCGCGGCCGAGAGGCTCGAACTCGCCGAACCGCCCCCTCACCCCAGCCCTCTCCCCGCACGCGGGGAGAGGGAGCGCGCCGCGGCACTGGAGATGCGTCATGGTGAAATTCTACGACCGCGAATTCGGCTCCCGGCTGCTGATCGGCAGCGCGCTGTATCCGTCGCCGGCGATCATGCAGGACTCGATCCGCGAGTCGGGCGCCGAGATCGTCACGGTGTCGCTGCGGCGCGAGACGGCGGGCGGCAAGGCCGGCGATCAGTTCTGGTCGCTAATCCGCGAACTCGGCGTCACCGTGCTGCCGAACACCGCCGGCTGCCGCGGCGTGCGCGATGCGGTGACCACCGCCAAGCTGGCGCGCGAATTGTTCGGCACGAGCTGGATCAAGCTCGAAGTGATCGCCGACAACGACACGCTGCAGCCGGACGTGGTCGGCCTGGTCGAAGCCGCGCAAATCCTGATCAAGGACGGCTTCGAGGTGTTTCCCTATTGCACCGAGGATCTGTCGGTGGCGATGCGGCTGGTCGATGCCGGCTGCCGGGTGATCATGCCGTGGGCGGCGCCGATCGGCAGCGCGCGCGGCATCGTCAGTCGCGACGCGTTGAAGCTGCTGCGCGACCGCCTGCCGGATATCACGCTGGTGGTCGACGCCGGCCTCGGCGCGCCGAGCCACGCCGCCGAGGCGATGGAACTCGGCTACGACGCCGTGCTGCTCAATACCGCGATCGCCAAGGCCGAAGACCCGGTGGCGATGGCGCGCGGCTTCAAGCTCGCGGTCGAAGCCGGCCGCACTGGTTACGAAGCGGGGCTGATGGGCGCCCGCGATTTCGCTTCGCCCTCCACCCCTGTGATCGGGACACCGTTCTGGCATGCCGTATCCTGACCGTTTCTATCCCGTCGTCGACAGCATCGCGTGGGTCAAACGCCTCGCCGCGCTCGGCGTCGGCACCGTGCAGCTCCGCGCCAAGGACCTCGACGACGGCGCTGCGCTGCAGCTCGTCACCGACGCGCTCGCGGCGGTGAAGGACACCAGCGTCAAGCTGATCATCAACGACTACTGGCGCGCCGCGATCGTCGCCGGCGCCCAGCATCTGCATCTCGGCCAGGAAGACCTCGCCGAAGCGGACCTCGCCGAGATCCGCAGCGCCGGGCTGACGCTCGGCCTCTCCACCCACGACGACGCCGAACTCGAAACCGCGCTCGCCGCCGAGCCGGACTACATCGCGCTCGGCCCGATCTTCCCGACCACGCTGAAATCGATGCGGTTTGCCCCGCAGGGCATTCCGAAGATCACCGAATGGAAGAAGCGCGTCGGCAACATCCCGCTGGTCGCGATCGGCGGCATCAAGCTGGAGCAGGCCGAAGAAATCTTCGCCGCCGGCGCCGACTCGATCGCGGTGGTCAGCGACGTGACGCAAAACCCCGATCCAGACGCCCGCGTCCGCGCCTGGCTCGATTTCGTCGCCGAGAAGGCGTGACTTTGATGACGGACTCTCTCCGTCATTGCGAGCGAAGCGAAGCAATCCAGAGTCCGGCGCACTGAGCTCCTGGATTGCTTCGTCGCTACGCTCCTCGCAATGACGGACCAATCAAGCGGCCCGAATAACAACCGATAACAGGAGGATGGCATGAATATCCGCTCCAATCCCGAGACCACCCGCGCGGCCGTCACCACCGGCGCCCTGCCCTCCTCCAAGAAGATCTACGCCACGCCGGTAAGCGCGCCGGATCTGCGCGTGCCGCTGCGCGAGATCATCCTGAGCGAAGGCGCTGGCGAGCCAAACCTGCCGGTGTACGACACCTCCGGCCCCTATACCGATCCGAACGTGATCATCGACGTCAACAAGGGCCTGCCGCGCCCGCGCACCGAATGGGTCAAGGAGCGCGGCGGCGTCGAGCAATACGAAGGCCGCGACATCAAGCCGGAAGACAACGGCAATGTCGGCGCCGCCCATGCGGCGAAAGCCTTCACCGCGCATCACCAGCCGCTGCGTGGCGTCGGCGATGCGCCGATCACCCAGTACGAATTCGCCCGCGCTGGGATCATCACCAAGGAGATGATCTACGTCGCCGAGCGCGAGAATTTGGGGCGCAAGCAGCAGCTCGAACGCGCCGAGGCGGCGCTCGCCGACGGTGAATCGTTCGGCGCCGCGGTGCCGGCGTTCATCACCCCGGAATTCGTCCGCGATGAAATTGCGCGTGGACGCGCGATCATCCCGGCCAACATCAACCACGGCGAACTCGAGCCGATGATCATCGGCCGCAACTTCCTCACCAAGATCAATGCCAATATCGGCAACTCGGCGGTGACCTCGTCGGTCGAGGAGGAAGTCGACAAGATGGTGTGGGCGATCCGCTGGGGCGCCGACACCGTGATGGACCTCTCCACGGGGCGCAACATCCACACCACCCGGGAATGGATTTTGCGCAACTCGCCGGTGCCGATCGGCACCGTGCCGATCTATCAGGCGCTGGAGAAGTGCGAAGGCGATCCGGTCAAGCTCACCTGGGAGCTGTACAAGGACACGCTGATCGAGCAGGCCGAACAGGGCGTCGATTACTTCACCATCCACGCCGGCGTGCGGCTGCAATACATCCACCTCACCGCCAGCCGAGTCACCGGCATCGTGTCGCGCGGCGGCTCGATCATGGCGAAGTGGTGCCTGGCGCATCACAAGGAGAGCTTCCTCTACACGCATTTCGACGAGATCTGCGACCTGATGCGCAAATACGACGTGTCGTTCTCACTCGGCGACGGCCTGCGGCCGGGCTCGATCGCCGACGCCAACGACCGCGCCCAGTTCGCCGAACTGGAGACGCTCGGCGAGCTCACCAAGATCGCCTGGGACAAGGGCTGCCAGGTGATGATCGAAGGCCCCGGCCACGTGCCGATGCACAAGATCAAGATCAACATGGACAAGCAACTCAAGGAGTGCGGCGAGGCACCGTTCTATACCCTCGGCCCGCTGACCACCGACATCGCGCCGGGCTACGACCACATCACCAGCGGCATCGGCGCCGCGATGATCGGCTGGTTCGGCTGCGCGATGCTGTGCTACGTCACGCCGAAGGAACATCTCGGCCTGCCCGACCGCAACGACGTCAAGACCGGCGTGATCACCTACAAGATCGCCGCCCACGCCGCCGACCTCGCCAAGGGCCACCCCGCCGCGCAACTGCGCGACGACGCGCTGTCCCGCGCCCGTTTCGAATTCCGCTGGCAGGATCAGTTCAACCTCGGCCTCGATCCGGACACGGCGCAGGCCTTCCACGACGAGACCCTGCCCAAGGACGCCCACAAGGTCGCGCATTTCTGCTCGATGTGCGGCCCGAAGTTCTGCTCGATGAAGATCACCCAGGACGTCCGCGACTACGCCGCCGGCCTCGGGGACAACGAGAAAGCCGCCCTCTACCCGGTCGGCCACGCCGGCATGACCATCTCCGGCACCATCGAAGACGGCATGGCCCAGATGAGCGCCAAGTTCAAAGAAATGGGAAGCAGCGTGTATCTCGACGCCGACAAGGTGAAAGAGAGCAACAAGGCGCTGTCGTAAGGCAGCGGGCGTTCCTCAAGGATAACGTCATGCCCGGGCTCGACCCGGGCAACCATCGAAACGAAACGGCCGGGCGAAAGCCCGGCTTGTTCATAATACCTGTAGGGCGGGTTAACCGAAGGCGTAACCCGCCTCCTATGCACAAGCAGCCGGCGGATTACGCTGCGCTAATCCGCCCGGGTACAGGCTGCAGCTCGCCCGCGCAACATAGTCTCGATTAGCCCGGCCACACTAGTTCATCCTAGGTATTATATACAATCCAACGTCTTGCCTGAACCATCCCCTGTCAAACTATCTCCACGGGCACGCCATGGATAGTCTCGCGAAGCTCATTACAGCAGTTGCTTCATTGGTTGCCGCAATGGCATGGCCGATGGCTTTTCTCATCGTGGCACTCATTTTCCGGAAGGAACTCAAGCAGACCTTTGGCAGAGTTCCTACCTTCATCGACCGAGTGAAGAAAGCATCGGCGGCGGGCGTAGCTATTGAACTCGACCGCGTCGCAAAAGCTGAAATTGAAATCGGCGCCGACCAAATGGGCAAGGTAACAGCTCGACAGATTGAAGCGGCTGAAAGGATCGCGATTCAAACCCAAGAAATCGACCCGCAGACGCTCTTAGCTGAATTGGATCGGCTTTGCTTGGAATACGATTCTATCAGACGGACTTTGCCATCCGGCTCAGAGCGCACAAGAGCAATGACCCGCGTCGTTGTGAAAATGCGAGCTCTAGCCCCCAGCCTTGTGGAATATATGGATGCCTACAAGGGCTCCGCTTCCGCCGGAAGTCGGCTGGCAGCCGTTACAATGATGCAAATGACGCCCAGGGTCGCGGACATTGACTGGTTGCGCGAGCGCTTCTTCTCAGAACAACCGTTTGTCTTCTACCATGCAGCTCTGGCGTTAGAGAACGCTGCCAGCGTCTGCGACACTCCCGAGAAGAAGGAGCGGCTACGCGAGACGGCACAGCGTGCACTTGCTAAGGTCAAGAACTTCAAAGGTCCATCGGACAAGGGAACATTGGAAATTCTCGAAGTACTGGTTGCCGACCTCTCGCCCCCCACCCGTAACGCAGATTAACGCGTAGCTTGCCTACAACCTGATTCATGCAAAGAGCCTTGGATATCCCCTTGATCGATCGATACTTGCTCCATATGTAATTGGATACCTCATCGCCTACCCAGTAGCCCATTTTCTAGTCGTCGGTGAATTGCATCATTTGTTTGCAAGTCAATAATTTAGCCCGTAGGCGGGTTAGTGGAGCGCAATCCGCCGCACACGAACGCAAGCCGAGCCACCGCTGGTCAGAGACCCTTTCGACGTGGCGAGATTCTCGACATCCAGTTTCGAGCCCTGCCCAGCAGTCCCGGGATTAGTCCTCGCCCCCCTTTCCTCGCGGCCCGAAGTCCCGGTTGAAGCTGATCTAGTAAAGCGTGCCCGGCCAACATAGCGGCCCCCGCCCGGCTAACATAGCCGCCGACTTTTTCAAGTTCAGCAGCTCGATCAATCAATCCCAAAGGATAGCGAATGAAATAATTGATTGACGCGAGCTGCTGCTGGAAGTCGAACAGATCTTCTGCGGTAAAATGAACGCTGAGAATTTCCTTCTTTCGCACTCTAATTGCAGTGATTCGATCCAAATCGTCGGCATTCCACTTCAGCATCCCGTGGACCAGCGCATTTCGATAATCCAATAGGTGTTTGATTTGAGATAACTGCTTTCGAAGGACATCCCGCCGTTCGGGAGCTGAGACTTCAACGACTTTCTCCTTCCACAGGTCTAGCACTTGAGAGAATTTCACATTGTTCATCGCTTTAGGAAGTTCAGAATTGTCCTCTTCATCAAAGGAGCGCAGTGTCTGATGAAAGATCTCGTATTCCATCGCTCCCCATTGGGTCACGACAAGACCGATTAGCCCACATTCTCGTTCGCTTAGCTCAACCGAAAACAAATACTTCAGATCTTGATCAGGCATACCCCGCCCCTCTGCTCTGTAAACCCTTTAGCCCCTATGGCGGACTTGCGTCGCGCAATCCGCAATTCCGTCGATGCAAACTCCCGCACCGCTCGGCGGGTTGCGCATTCGGCCAACCTCGCCCTAAGGTCAAGCGACGCTAGGCTTCGCCGAACTCACCTTCGACACTGGCATCACCCGACCAGTCGAGCGGAAACACCCCGCGTCGTACCACACGATGAAACGAGGAATGCGGCCAATCCTGCACACGGCTAACCAGCCCATGCTTCACCGGGTTGATCATGCAGCAAGCGTCGCCCGGGTGAGCGAAGCGATACCCGGGACTCCTGCGTTCGTTCAACCCCGCGTATCGCTGCGCTCACGCGGGCTACTCGCTGCATCTGGTGGTCCTTGAACCCAAGCGCCTGCAACTGCGCCTTTGCTTGTTCGATCCTATCGATCTGCTCCCGTGATGGTATGATTGCCACGTCCATGGGGACTTCTAGCGTTTGCCGCAGGATTGATACCAACTCACGCAGGGCGTGGGCGGCGACCGGGCTCGAAACGCGCAGTGGAAATGCGCCCGCCGCCAAGCGGCAAAAATCAACGTTGACAAGCAGGCTTAATAGGAATAAATACACATCACCTCTCCCATCGAGGGGCGCCTCCGGAGGCGTCTTGAGGCGGGGAGAGGGGCGGCGTCCTGCGTCGCGTGGTTCGCAGCCACGTGGCCCGGGAGGCCGAGGGTCACCGTCCGCCGCTACTACGAGCGGCCGCCGCTTCAGAGGCTGGACGGGTACAGTGGAGGCCGGGGAAAGCCCGCAAGCTCGCTGTGTCCCGGAAGAACGGTCCTTCGGCCCAAAGATCGCCGCGGTGGGCGCGCCGTGAGGCGTTGCGCGAGGGATCGCAAGCCCTCGCGACAAGATCCACCCTTAGCGCCGCACGGCGCGCCCCCGCCCCTCGCCGCGATAGCGACGGGCGCAAAACTCGGGCTCATCGAGCCGCGAGAGCGATTGGCCGTGGCTGTTTGACAGTGTGGATCGGAGAATGGGATGAGGCGGTGCGCTCGCGCCGCGCTGCTCGGCATCGCCCGACGTGATCGGGCGACCAGCAGTTCAGCCCGTAGGGCGGATTAGCGAAGCGTAATCCGCCGCCACTTGGACGCAAGCCCAGCCGCCGCTCGGCGGGCTACGCCTTCGGCTACCCCGCCCTACGGTCACACGTCGGCGTTACGTTTTCTTCTTCGCAAACATCGTCTCGAATAGCTGTTTGGCGCGCGTGAGGCCTTGGTCGGTGAAGACGACCGACTTCACCTTACCGGCCGGGTTTCCGATCAGACCCTTGTCGTGCAGCCGGTCGAGGGTGTCCCAGTCGTGGCCTTTCCAGGCGCGGGTTCGGTCATGCAGCGTCAGATACAGCAGCGCCAGAGTCGCGTCGTCGATCTTGTCGGTGTCGAATTCCATCCTCGATCTCCCGGCCGGTTGGCGGATGAGCGAAGCGTAATCTGTCACTCCCTCAATGAGAACACCGTTGCCACCGGCGGGTTACGCCTTTGGCTGACCCGCGCTACGGTCAAGCGACGCTAGGCTTCGCCGAACTCACCTTCGACACTGGCATCACCCGCCCAGTCGAGCGGAAACACCCCGCGTCGGACGTCGCGATGGAACGACGAATACGGCCAATCCTGCACACGGCTAACCAGCCCATGCTTCACCGGGCTGATCATGCAGTACTCGACGTGCCGGACGTAGTCCGCCTCGTCGCGGATCAAGTGCTCCCAGAACCGGCGCTGCCAGATGCCGCGTTCGCCCCGCCTGGCGCGGACCGCGCTCAGCCGCTCCGCTTTGGGCAATTCCTTTGCGAAACGCGTCTTGATCAGTCGCCAGCGGGTCGAAAAATCGGCATCGCCGTGCGGCAGAGTCCACACCGCGTGAAGATGATCCGGAAGCACCACGACGGCGTCGATCTCGAACGGAAAGCGCTCCCGCGTGCGTGCGACCGCGTCGCGCAGAATCGCGATGTGATCGACCAGCAGCGTGTTGCGGCGTTCGAGCAGAGTGACGGTGAAGAACCAGCATCCGCCCGGAACGAAGGCACGACGATAGTTCGGCATCGGCCACCTCGGGCGCAGATGGCGGATTGCGCTTCGCTATTCCGCCCTACGATCGCCTCTCCGCTACTTCACCGCCGCCCGCATCGCTTTCCAGTCGAAGCCTTTCGCGGTCGCCAGCGCTTCGTCTTCGCCGAGCCCCTTGAACGACAGCGATAGCGCAGCGGCGGGGCCGAGCGCGATCAGGATGGTGCCGGACTTGTCGCTGGCCTGGAACGTCCGCGTCACCTTGAAGCCGTCGATGGTGGTGGTGCTGGCCGGGCCGTGGCTGGCTTCGGTCTTCATCCCGGTGCCGCCGGCCGCCAGCCGGCTTTGTGCCGGCGCGCCGGCGAGGAGCTGGACGCTGACATGGATCTCGCCGCGCGCGTAGCCGCGCTGCACCACCACGATCCGGCTGCCGCCGTCCTGCATCGCCATGCCGCCGAGCTTGCCGGCTTTCCAGCCCGGCAGTTCGACCAAGAGCGGCGCATACGGATCGAGGCCGTCGCCGGCGCGCGCCGCGGACGGCGGCGCCAGCACCGCCGCGGCAAGCGCGGGCATTGCGACAGCCAAACCAGCAAGACGACGACGCGCGATCATGACAACCTCCAGTTCAAGACAGCGGCGGCAGCCTAGCAAGGCCGCAGGCCCCAGCATTGATCTGAGCGCACGATCGCCGAAGGTCGCAGGCCGTCGCCGTGCTGACCCGGGCGCGCCGGATCGGACGCGCGCCCGTCGACACGACGCCATGCCGGACCACGGCGTTCGCCGTGCCCGGCGGAGGCGCCGCGGCAGCTTGGCCTGCGTTCCGCGCGGCCGGCTCAGCGCTGGCCGACGATGGTGCAGAACTCCACCGACTGGCCGTCGCGGAAGGTTTGATGGTGCAGGTTGGTGGTGATGGTCTCGAAGCCGAGGATCTTCAGAATCTCGATGATCGTCGCAGTCGGCAGGAACCACCAGGACTCGATCGGCTCGAGCCGGTCGGCCCGCGGCAGGAATTGCAGATAGAGCTGGCCGGACGGCGGCTCGATCGGCTCCTGGTTCCAGAAAAAGAACGGCTTGGTCAGTTCGGTGACGACGATGCGGTCGCGGCAGCGCTCGGCGGCGCGGTGCAGCGCCAGGAACGGATCGCGCAGGTGCAGCAGCATGTTCTTGACCGTCACGATGTCGAAATCGCCGAGGCTGTCGTCGACATTGTAGACCGAGCCGTAGGCCATCTTGGCACGCGACTGGTACTTCTGGTGCGACAGCCACCAGGAATTGTTGATGCGCCGCAGATGCTGCTTGCGCTGCTCGATCACAGCGGCGACCTCCGCCTTCTTGTAGGGCACGATGTCCCATTCGTGCTTGTCGTCGAGATCGTAGGCCACCACCTCGGCGCCCTGTTTCTCCATCCAGAAGCACAGATGGCCGCTCGCCGAGCCGATCTCCAGCACGCGCTTGCCGCTGAGATCGATGCCGCCGACATAGTCCGCCTCGCGGCCGCGGATGTCCCATTCGCCCGGAATCAGCCCGAGCTCCGGCAGCTCGACGGTGTGGTAGAAGTAGCAGTCGTTCAGCGTCACGTCGCGCGGCGGTGCAAAGGTCATCGAACTGGTCCCGGGGGTCGCGCGGAGGCTGCCAGATCTCCGCAGATTTGAAGCGGGCGGACTATAGTGGACCGCGGAGCGCGGTCAAATCGCGGCCGGTCGCCCGGTGAGGCCGGCGCGCGCGGCGTCCGGCGTGCCGTGTCTGCGCCCGCTGGCGCGCCGCCGCGCATCGTGGCACACCGGTCCACCGCCGATCGACACTGCCGGGAGACGCCGCGTGCCTGCCCTCGCTCCGAGACCGTCCCTCGTCGAGAGACCGGCGCTCACGCCCGGCACCCGCCTTGTCGCTGCGCTGCTGGTGCTCGTGGGTCTGTCGTTCGCGGTGACGCTTGCGACCGGCTACAATGCGGATGCGTTGTACGTCTATTCGCAGGCGAAGGACCTGATCCAGCTCGGCTCGCTGCGCGGCTGGACGTTCTCGGCGATCCCGTTCACCGTGCCCGACCTTTTGATCGCGCTGCCGTTCGCGGCGTTGGTGCAGAACCCGCGCGTCTATTATCTGGTCGCCGCGCCGGTCCAGATCGTCCTGCTCGGTGCCGCGCTGTCGGTCTGGCTTTCGCGGACGCAAGGCCGGCGGTTCGACCGGACGATGCTGCAGTTCGCGATCGGTGCCGCGTTCATCGTCCTGCTGTGTGGCGCTGCGCTCCATCCGTTCGGATATTTCGCCGTCCAGCCGCTGTTCATCCTGAACTATCACGGTCTCGCGGCGATCTGCGCCACGGTGCTGGCCGTCGTGGCCTGCGACGACGATTTCAGGATGCTCAGGAATCACCTGACGGCGACGCTGCTGGCAGTCGCGCTGCTGACCGCCTCGGATTTCTACTTCGCGTTCTATTTCGGTGCGATGCTGGGCGCGTCCCTGCTGCTGTCGCGATCGCTGGCGCTGCTGCCGCTGGTCGCCGCGGTCGGATCGCTGTCCGGCGCGGTGTTCGTCGCCTCGTATCTGCTGAACCCCTCGCTCGGCGTGCATATCGAGGCGAACGCCGCGATCAAGGCCGAGCTCGGCACCGGGCAGGTCGTGTCGCGGATGATCGGCCTGATGGTGGTGCCGACCGTCCTGGTGCTGATCCTGCGACTTCGCGGCACGCTGTCGCGGCGCAGCCTGATCCTCTACGTGGCGCTGGTCGCGACGAGTGCGGCCCTGGCGGCCGGCGGCCTGATCAAGGACCGATACGGGTTCCGCTACCTGACGATCCTGGTACCGGTCTCGCTGGTGCTGTTTCTCGAGGTCGTGCGCGCGGTGCCGCCGCGGCGCGAGGCGGCGCTGCTGGCGGCCGCGACCGCGAGTGTCGGCGCTGCCGTGCTGGTAGTCAGCCTGAAGCCGACCGCGACGCTATCGACCTACCGCGACGAGATCGCCTGCATCGACGCGGCCGATCGCCCTGGCTCGACCATCGTCGCCGAATATTGGCCGGCCAAGATCGTGTTCGAGGGCACCGGCCGCCGCCACAATCTCGTTCAGGTGGACGGAGCGCTGCATCCCCGGGACTGGATCAGCAACGCACGATGGCGCTCCCTGCACGCCAGCGGCCGCACGACATTCGTCGTCACCGATCAGGTCGCGGAACAGCCGCTGGCCCGCCTCGCGCGCGACACCGCGGCCGAGACCATCTGCGGCGGCAGACTCCTGAAGATCGATCGCCCTCCGGCCGAGCTGGACGACCTGAAATGGGCTGCGCCCGAAGCCGCGGATTAGCGCGCACCGATCTGGATCACAGACACTTCACTATTCATGATTCCAATCACATTGCGGAGGTGCAACAGGCGCACCCGCCACCTGATGATTGTGCTCAATCAATGCTGCGCGAAGACGGCGGACTAAGCTCGCGCGCGAACTCACAGCGGAGGACGTTTGTCATGACCGCATCCGAGGTCGAAACCCTGCATGGTTTTCTGTTCGCCAAGCTCGCCGCGATCGGCTCGAGAAGCGAGACGCCGATCTACTACCTGCAGCAATTCGACGACAGCGACCACCGCGTCGCAGTCGACGGCAAGTTGTTTCACGATGAACCGACGCTGCGACCCTATCTCGCCACCAAAGTGACGGTGACCGGCACGCAGGGGCCGGAGTATTTCCATGTCGCCTCGATCACGCGCTGCTCGCCGGAAACCGACGGCTGCGTGATCAATTGGGGCGACTGAGCCACGGCAACACTTGCGGATTCGCTCGCGAACGCGCGCCGCTTGGGCTCGGGCACACCGGCCAATGCCGGTCTGGATGGCCACTCGCGGCAATAACGTTCGGTTAACGATAACCAGACGCTGACGCGAACCAGACAATTGTCGTCGCGATTAGTATCGCATCACAGCGAATGGAGAGATGCGATGAGCGAAGCGACGTTGATACTTCCGAACATGCGCGGCGGCTGCGCCACCGCCGATGGCAAGGTGCACACGCTGTTTCGGATCAACAGCCGCGTCCGGCGCAAGATGGCGCAGCCGACGGCAGTGACGTCCGCGCCGCCGGCCGCAAACGATGATCGCACGCCGGACGATCGCGCCCGCGAAGGCTGAGTCCGTTCGCGCGGCAGCTTACGCCACCGCCGGCACCTTCACCCGCGCACCGGGCGCAATCGTCGGCGGCGCGGCGTTGAGGTGATCGATCGCGAAGCCCGCGGCGGCCTTGTAGCCGGCCATGAAGGCGGCGCGCTCGGCTGGCGGGATCACGTCGTCGATGTTGTCGAAGGTGCCGCCGCAGCGCTCGTCGACCAGGTTGAGCAGGCCGAACGGGCCGGCGCCGCGATTGCGCAGGATCAGCTGCGAGATCGGGCCGCACAGCTTGGCGTCGAACGCCGCCAACGCCGCTTCGGTGGCTCCATGCGCGACCATCGCAGCGCCGAGTTCGCGCGCATCGACGATCGCCTGGGTGCCGCCGTTGGAGCCGGTCGGATACATCGCGTGCGCCGCATCGCCGATCAGCAGCACCGGGCCGTCGCGCCAGGTGCTAACCGGATCGCGGTCGATCATCGGATTCTCGTAGGCGGAGTCGGCCTCGCGGATCATCGCCGGCACGTCGAGCCAATCCCACACCCAGCCGTCGAAATGATGCGCGAACTCGGAGGTCGGCACCTGCCGGAACCAGCCCTGCTGCTTCCAGCCGTCGGCATTGTCGAGCGTGACTTCGGCGATCCAGTTCAGCATCGACAGCCCGGTCGCGGGATCCGGGTGCGAGATCGGATAGATCACCACACGGTGGCGATGGGTGCCGAGGCCGATGAACGAAGCGCCGCTGCGGGTCGGCTTGCCCCAGGTGGTGCCGCGCCACATCACCGCGCCGCCCCAATGGATCGGCGGCTGGTTCGGATGCATCTGCGCCCGCACCGCGGAGTGAATGCCGTCGGCGCCGATCAGCAGCGCGCCGGTCACTTCCGAGCTGCCGCCATCGGCATGCTCCAGCGTCGCCACGACGCCATCCGCGGTCTTGCGATAGGAGGTGACGCGGCGGCCGAGCTGGACGGCGTCGGCGCCGAGCCGCTCGACCACGCGGGCGTGCAGCAGCATGTGGAAGCGGCCGCGATGCACCGCATATTGCGGCCAGCGATAGCCGGCGGCCTCGCCGCGCGGCTCCGCATAGATGTCGTTGCCGTTGAGCCCGACCAGCGCCCATTCCTTCGCCGGCAGGCCGACGCGATCGAGGTCGGCTTCCGTGATGCCGAGGTCGAGCAGTTCGCGCACCGCGTTCGGCTGCAGATTGATGCCGACGCCGAGCGGCCGCATCTCGCGCGCCGCCTCATAGACGACGCAAGGCACGCCGATCTGATGCAGCGTCAACGCCGCCGCAAGCCCGCCAATGCCGCCGCCGGCGATGATGACTCTGTCGCTCATGAGAAGGACGTCCTACCCGCTTGTGATTGCGACTTGCTGTAGCCAGCAACGCCGGGCGAGGCAAGCAAGGCAGGCTCACAGGGTGCGGGCGCGGCGCCACCGGTATTCGGCTTTCGCCGCGACGAAGGCGCTTGACGAACACGAACATATCAGGAACATTCTGCAACCAGGAATTGCGTAACGATGGGCCGGGCTGCGCAGGGGAGGTGTCGATGCGGTGTCGTTCTAGGCTCTCGCGCAGCGTCGGCGCAGCAGGGCGCCGCCCTCCCCGCCCCCGACAGGATGAGCTGTCGTGATGAGTCCGGAGGAAGGCATAACCACCAAACCAGACGCGCTGCTGGTCATTCCGGACGGCGATCAGGTCACGGGCCGCTGCGATTGCTGCGGCCAAATCAGCCGCCGTGTCTGGGGCACGATTTCAACGGCGGACGCCGCGGTCGCGGCTTACATGGTGTGGTGGACGGTCGGCCATATTGCCGAACACGGCGCGGAGATCTACCTGATCTGCGAGCGCTGGGGCGACGGCACCAGTGTGTCCGACCGCGTCGTCGTGCGGCTGCATCACTTCATCGCCGCGAGGGCCGTGGGTGATGGTGCAGGATGCCAGCCTCGCGGACGGCCTCGACCGGCTGGCGGCGAGCGCAATGCGCGCGACGACATCATCGGCACACCGCGCGCCGCGGAGGTGTTCGCGTTGTACGACGCGATCGCGCAGCAGGATGCGCGGCTGGCCGAGCTGTTCGGCGCGCCGGCTCCGTGCGGGCATTGCGGCCCGCGCACCGAGCGCCGCAAGCTGCCGTCGCGGCGCAGTCGTTCGGGAGCGCGCCGTGGCCGGACTATTTGAGCCCGATCGCGAGGCCGGACAGATCGAGGTCGGCGATCAGCCCGACCTGCGAGCCGCTCAGTTCGAGCACTGCGCCCTTCTCGTTGCGCAGCACGATGGCGCGGGCGCCGATCCCGACCGCCGCGCCGGCCCCGACCGCGCCGTACACACCTGCGACGTCGCGCGGCGAGCGGATGTTGCTGACCCGGCCGGCGAGCTGCGCCTTCGAGCCGCCGAACACCAGACCGTAGGACAGCCCGCCGATCGACAGCGGATAGCGCTTACCGCGGAAGCTCAGCGTGCCCGAGCCGCCGGAACCGCCGATCACCCAGCCGCCCTTGTAGATCGTCAGCGTGATCCGTCCCTCGTCGGCATGGGCCGACGCGCCCAGTGCAAAGAGGCCGATCAGCACGGCAACCACCGTCCCCAGCAATCCACGCATCCCGCTCTCCTTCATCCCGCCCCTTACGGGCTTCATCTTTCCCGTCTAGCACTGCCATCGCGATTCGGGCGCCAAGACGGTGAAACCACCACGACCGCGACATCGGACCTGCATCTTGTACTGAACCGGCGCATCACTCGCGGCGACAACGAACCGCGACGCTGCACGAATACGACCAAAGGGAGAATCGAATGGCTGCCACCCGCCGATCCGGCGTCAGACTGCTCGTCGGCGGTCTGATGTGTCTTGTCGTCGTGGCACCCTCGCTCGCGGCCGAAACTCCGAACTCGTCCGACCTTCTCACCGAAAAGCTCAATGCCTATATCGGCTGCCTCAATCGGCTGTCGGCGCGCGCGTTCGATTCCCGCTCACGCTATTTTTCCTGGGCCGCCAAGACCGGACCGACCGGCAAGGAACGGATCGTCTACGGCACCTACACGATCTACGACACCAAGGACTGCCGCGCCGTCGTCGAGAAGGCGAACGCGATCGAGCCGCACGAACCCGACCTCGAAGCCGCCGCTTCTGCCTACGCGGACGCGGTCGGCAAGCTCGAGCCGCTGCTGAAGGAGACCGACGACTACTACACGCAGGAGAACTACAAGGACGACAAGATGGCAAAGGGCAAAGCCCTGCATCCCCGTCTGGTCGCCGCCTGGGACGCGTTCGCGGATGCCGACCGCAAATTGCGCGGGGGCGTCGAAATCATCAAGGACCGTCAGTCCGCCGAGAAGCTGGCTGCGATCGAACGCAACGAAGGCCGCAAGGCGCGCTACCAGATCGAAGCGACCATGATCGACGCCAAGCGCGTGGTTCGCGCGGCCGACGCCGAAAAGCCAGATCTGGCGGCGCTGACAGCGGCCATCGACGCCTATGGGAAGACCGTGGCGGCGAACGAGGCTTTCACCGAGGGCGAGCGAAACGCCAGGATCGGTTCGATGTTCATGTCGAACGCCAAGTCCTTTCTCGTCACCGCCAAGCAACTGATGCGCCGCCATCGCGACAAGACGCCGTATTCGAGCGGCGAGAAGATGATGCTGAGCAACGCCGGCTCGGGATGGATGGTGGAAGGCTCGCCGCCGCGCCTGCTGCGCGACTACAATCAGCTCGTCGACACCTACAATCGCGGGCCGGGTTTCTGAGAGGCCGACCGGGGCGCGGTCAGTTCATCAGGTTTCCTGGACGATACGGCGCGAGGCCGAACTGAATCGGTGAAGCCCCGCGCCGCATGCGATCGGCGCTAGTGCGACGGATGCGGCCGCCGCATCCGTCATCGGCACGCTCAGCGATGTCCGGCGCGACCGCGGCCGACCGCCACCAGCGACATGTAGCAGTTCACCTGCATGCCGAGCTGGAAGCCGCCGCTATCCGGCGTGAACAGATACTCCTGACAGCGTCCGCCCTTGATCGGAATCCGGTAGTCGTAGACCAGCAGTCCGGTGTTCAGCGTGCGATACACCACGACGCTGGCCGCGCGGGCGTTCGGCATGCCGTACTTCGCCTTGACCTGCTGGAATCCAGCCTGGATGTCGTAGGTGATTGCGTGGTTGGAGAATTGCGCAACGCCGATCCAAGGCGGCATCTGCCGCTGGCCGAGGTTCTGCAGGACGCCGTTGAAGTGAACGATCAGACTGTTGGGCGATCCGCTCCACTGGCCGTTGATCAGGTAGAAATCGTCGAACAGGTTGACATTGGCCTGCGGTATCTTCGCCGCACTCTGCGCCGCGAGGTTGAGGACGAAGCGACTCTGCGACAGCGGCTCGAGATCGGCCGTCCTGAAGAAGATCGTAAGAGCCGGATACGGCAGGGACAGTTGTGCACGCGCCGGCGATGCCGCCGCCAGCAGGATTGCGAGAACGCCGAATACCAGAGCTTTACGCATGGTCATTCTCCATGTGCGGTTGCAAATGCACGGGAACGGACCATAGTTGAGAATTCTTGCTACGCAACCCACGCGAGAATACTAGTCGGTCGGCACAGCGCGGCTCGCGAGCGGTCAAAGGGCAGCTCGACCGGAACCAGCCCGGCAGGATTGCCGATCTCGACCGGCGATCGGCGGCTGCGGGGCCGCGCCGCACGATCGCATCGCCCTTGATGCAACTCAAACGCAGCTTGACGACGCGAAGACGCGACCATCGTCGAGGTCGGTTCGATGGGTAAAACCCTGCCATTTTACGGGGGCCCGCTTCCGGCGCGGCAGAATTGACGATAGGTTGAGCCAATAGGTTTCCGAGGATTAAGCGGTGCTGCGCAAAGCTTTCATGAAAGTGTTTTCGGCCCATCCGGTCGAGACCATCGCCGCCTGCACCGGTCTGTTCATGATCGTGCTCGGTTTCGCGCTCGGCACCCAATCGGGCTGGATCTGGTTCTGGGGTCAGGTGTCGGCGATCTTCGGCGCCAGCCTCGCCACGATGGCGGTGGTGTGGACGCTGCGCCAGCGCGCCGCCGAAGCGCGAATGGCCGCCAATCTCGACGTGCTTGCGCGCCAGCTCGAGACCTCGATCAGCCAGATCCACAAATCGGTGAAGGGCGGCCGCGACGAGTCGATTCCCGCCGCCGTGTACTTGGCGCAGATCGAGCAGTGCATAGACAATCTGATCGGCGTCACCCACGAGCTCGGCGAGATCACCGGCCGGCAACTGCCGTTCGACGTGATCGAGATGCTGACCGCACGTGATACGCTGCAGATCGAAGCGCGGATCACCGACGGCCGCACGCCCGAGCGCAAGCTGGTCACCGAGACCGAGAACTGCCCGGCCTGCAAGAAGCAGGTCGAATTCCAGGTCGGCAGCCTGCCGGGCGACAGCGCCAAGCCGACCTGCCCGCATTGCGGCCAGCGCTTCCATGCCCACCGCTCGACCAGCGGCAACATCTTCCTGCGGATGCCGGGCGCCTCGCAGTTCACCCGCGCGGTGTCGGTCAACTGCCCGGTGTGCGCCAGCAAGATTCCGGCGAACATCGATCAAGGCAAACAGCATTCGGAGACGCGCTACTGCTTCTCCTGCGGCGCCAAGGTGTCGATCGATCCGCTCGGCCAGCAATGCACGCTGCTCAGCAAGCAGGATCGCCTGCCCGGCCATCTAAACGGCGCCGGCACGCTGATCTGCGAGACGTGCAACGAGCCGGTGATCACGCTGACCTCGAACAGCGCCGGCACATACGGCATCTGCCGCAAGGACGACGGCCTGGTGTTCTCCGCCGCGGCCGGCACGGCGCAACCGGCCGCCGCCGGGTCGAAATCCACCGCGACCTCACCGTCGTCCGCAACCGCGACAAAACCGGCGCCGAGCGACGCGGTCGCGCGCAGCGACGCCGCCGAATAGCGTCGAGGCAGCATCAGGCTGCGGAATTGAAGCCGTCACGCAAGCTCTGGTAAAGTCGCCCGATCAGGAATCGTTTGGGGGCGTTGCGTGGCTGACGAAGAAACCACTCGCCGCGGACGTCCGGGGCCGCAGGGGCCGCGCGGACGTCCCGGCGAACCGGGCCGACCGGGACCACAAGGACATCCGGGCCGCCCCGGCCCCGAGGGCCCGCGCGGCAAGCCGGGTCCGGTCGGCAAACCCGGTCCGCAAGGCAAGGCCGGCCCGCAAGGCAAACCAGGTACTCCCGGCAAGGCTGGACCAGCAGGGAAACCTGGTCCCGACGGCAAGCCGGGTCCAATCGGCCCGCAAGGGCCGCGCGGCGAGCAAGGCCCCCGCGGCGAACAAGGTGTTCGTGGCGAGCAAGGGCCGCGCGGCGAACAGGGCCCGCGCGGTGAGCCCGGCCCCGCCGGCGCGCTGCCCTCGATCGAGCAGGTGATGCCCTGGCTGCACCTGATCTTCGACGCTTACGAAGACTACAAGGCGCAGCGGGCCCGCGAGGCGCGTGAACTGGAAGAGCGGATCGCCGCCGAGGCGCTCGAACAGGCGGCCCGAGAAGCCGCCGCGCGTGAGGTCGCCGCTGCGATCGAGGCGGCTAATGCCGAGGCCGAGATCGCGTCGGGCGACGACACGAGCGGCGACGGCGGCAAGAAAAAGAAGAAGCGCAAGCACAAGGACTGATCGGCGGCGACCGCGATGTCCTCAGCGCGCGGCACGGCCGGTGTTGCAATGCCACCGGCCACGTCGCGATACGCGGCCGATCAGACACAAAACCTTGCCGATCGCCGTGCAATGATTAGCTGACGCCGAGCAGCATCGAGCGGCGGAGACGGCGGAATGGCCTCGGCGATCTGGTACTACATGGTTCTGGCCGTCGAATCCGTCCTAGGCGTGGTCGGCCTGCGGCTGTACGAGGAACCCGCCTACACCGTGCTCGACCGGCCGGCCGAGACGATCGAGGTCCGCCGCTACGCGCCACGCCTTGCCGCCGAGGTCGATCTCGAACGCAACGGCAATGCCGACAGCCAGGCCTTCACGCTGTTGTTCAACTACATCGCCGGGGCCAATCGCGACGCTTCGGGCAGGTCGGAGCGTGTCGCAATGACAGTGCCGGTCGACGTCGCACGCTCCTCCAGGATCGCCATGACCACGCCGGTCGAAACCGCGACGCAGGGACGAATGACGCGGATGAGATTCTTCTTTCCGGCGGCGTACACCGCCGACACGGCGCCGAAGCCGGACGATGCGCGGGTGCAGATCGTCACCGTGCCGGAACAGACCATCGCGACACTGCGCTTCTCCGGCACCGGCCGCGACTTGCGCGAGCGCGAGCAGCAACTGATCAGCGCGCTCGCCAATACGCAGTGGCAGCCGGTCAGCGCGCCCTACGGACTGTTCTACGATGCGCCGTTCACGCTTCCCTTCGTCCGCCGCAACGAGGCGGCGGTGGAAGTCGCGAAGCGCTGATCACACAAAGCCGAGATCGGCCGCCCGCACGCCAGCGAAGACCCGTTGCAGCGCTGCGGCATCCAGCCGGTAGATTTATTGTACCAGACCGGCGAACAGCGCGCGATAGTCGGTCAGCACCGGATAGTCCCGGTTCTGAAACAGCGACAGCTCGATCTGCTCACCGGCAATGCGCCCGCCATTGAGCCGCCGCCCACCACCCAGTAGACACTGCCATGGTCGTGATCGGTGCCACGGTCGCCGTTCTCGCGAAACGTCCGGCCGAATTCGGAGATCACCACCACCACGCTGTCGCGCCACGCCGACGGCCCGATCCCCTCACGGAAGCCCGCGAGTGCGTGACCGAGTTCGCCGAGGCGGTCGGCGAGATAGCCGGTCGCTGCGCCCTGATTGACGTGGGTGTCCCAGCCCCGACATCGACGAAGCCGAGGTTGAAACCGCTCACGCATCAGCCGCCCGATCCGCCGTGCCGACAGCTCGAAGCCGCGCGGCGACACCGCGCCGCGGTTGGCCGCGGTCATCTCGTCGGCGATCGACTTCGCCACCTCGCACGCGGAAGCCTTCGGCGACTGCGGAAGCGAGCTTGGTCCTGGCGTATATCTGCTTGATCAGTTCGGCTTGGCGATCATCGACTCCGGGCTTGCCGACATTGCCGAGCGCAGCGGGGGCTCTGCGGTAGCCGGTCACCAAAGCGGCAGCATCCGGACAACTACGTAAGGTATCTCACGACGCGCTTTACGACGCATCTGCCTGAATACAGGTAACTATTTGCCGCGCAAGGTAATTCCAGATTTCCAATGTTAACCGTGATTTCACGGGGGCGGCGTACTGCTGCGGGCGATGCGCTTTGGCGCACCCAGGATTTCTGCGCGGCCCAAAGAAGGTGAACCGCCCCAACCCGAAGGTTCTCGACATGAGACTCAACAGTATCGGAATGAAGCTCGGCCTCGCGAGCCTGACCAGCATCGCCCTGTCGCTCGGCATGGCAGCCAATCAGTTGACCACGGAGCGGTCGATCAACGCAGTCAACGCCCGTGCCGACGCGCAGCAGATGGTCGCCGATCGTGGGCTCGAAGCCAACGTCGCGTTGCGTGGAATGCAGCTCGCCGCCGCCGAGCTTCGCCTCGCCACCACCCCGGCTCAGGTCGACACTGCCCTCACGGGTCTGCGCGGGGCCCGCGAGACGGTCGACCGCCAGATCGGCGTCGCGGTAGCCCAGATCGCCGATGGCGCCGACAAGGAACGACTACGATCGATCGGCACGTTAGCAGCCAACTACGATGGCGCGATGACACAGGCCGGTGCAGCGATCAAATCGGTGCAGAGCGGAGCCGGCAGCGACGCCGACAAGACCAAGCGCGATCAGTTGATCGCCCAGGCGCAATCGATGGCAACGCAGGCGCTCGGCCTGATGCGCGAGGCGATCGATCGCGCCGAACACTCCGCCAAATCCACCAAGACCCAGGCCGCCGACGAGTTGTCGAGCGCCAATCGGATCAACTTCGCGCTCGGCATGTTGGTGATGATGTCGCTGGTGATCTCGATGGTGTTCACCTTCTTCGGGATCTCGCGGCCGTTGATGCTGCTGAACGGCGCGCTCGGCAAGATGGCGGGCGGCCAGCTCGACGTCGAGATCCCGGGCGCGGCGCGCGGCGACGAGATCGGCGACATCGCCAAGACCGTGGTGGTGATCCGCGAGAACGCCGATCACCGGGCTCGCGAGGAAACCGAGCAGAAGGCGCACCAGGACGAGATCGCTGCGATGCAGCGCAAGCAGGAAATGCAGAAGCTCGCCGACGCCTTCGAGGGCGCGGTCGGCCGGATCGTCGAAGCAGTGTCCAGCGCCTCGACCGAACTCGAAGCCTCCGCCAGCAAGCTGGCGCACACCGCGGAGGAAGCGGAGAAACTGACGGCGGCGGTGGCCGGCGCGTCGGAAATCGCCACCAGCAACGTGCAGTCGGTCGCCTCCGCCACCGAAGAGATGGCGTCGTCGATCCACGAGATCAGCCGTCAGGTGCAGGACTCGTCGCGGATCGCCAGCTCGGCGGTGCAGCAGGCCAACAAGACCAACGATCGCATCAATCAGCTCGCCACCGCGGCGCAGCGGATCGGCGACGTCGTCGACCTGATCAACACCATTGCCGGCCAGACCAACCTGCTGGCGCTCAACGCCACGATCGAGGCGGCGCGCGCCGGTGAAGCCGGCCGCGGGTTTGCGGTGGTCGCGGCGGAAGTGAAGGCGCTCGCCGAACAGACCGCGAAAGCGACCGACGAAATCAGCCAGCAGATTTCCGGCATGCAGGCGGCGACCGAGGAGTCGGTGTCGGCCATCAAGGAGATCGGCACAACGATCAGTCAGATGTCCGAGATCTCGTCGGCGATCGCCTCTGCGGTCGAGCAGCAGGGCTCGGCCACGCAGGAGATCTCGCGCAACGTCCAGCAGGCGGCGCAGGGAACCATGCAGGTCAGCGCCAACATCACCGATGTTGAGCGCGGCGCTGCCGAGACCGGCCAGTCGTCGTCGCAGGTGCTGGCCGCGGCGCGGTCGCTGTCCAGCGACAGCAGCCAGCTCAAGACCGAAGTCGCGCGTTTCCTCAGTTCGGTGCGCGCAGCGTAGTTCGCCCCCACTCTCTTCGGAACGAACACGGCCCGGCTTCACGCGAAGCCGGGCCGTTCTTACGTCTGCCGCCGTGGTTCAATCTTGCGTCACGCACGCATTGGTTGCATGATTGTGATCACGGCCGGGGGAGGTTGCGGTGCGGGTTGCGAGTTGCGTGATCGCCGTGGTGCTGGCCGGATGCGTCAGCAATGGATCAATCAAGTCCGGCAGTTGGCGGATCGATCAGCAGCCGGACCTGATCACCGGGATGCCGGTGGCGGGAGCTTTCACCTTGACCACGCGTGCCTCGAACAGCACCGATCCGCTGATGGCAGCCCCGGCAACGCTGCAGCTCACCTGCTTCGAGAACCGGCCGATCGCCAAGGTCAATTTCGGCTTCAAGATCGGCAGCGATCGCAACACCAGCCTCGGCTACCGGTTCGACGACAAGCCGGGGCGCGACAGCGTCGAATCGCGGGTGCTACTCGGCTTGCGGGTGATTGTGATCGAAGACGCCGCACCGCTGCAGCAGTTCATTGCCGACCTGCACGGGTCGAATCAACTCGTGGTGCGGATCAGATCGCTGAATGCCGGCACCAGCACGGCCGTCTTCAAGGTCGACGGCTCGGACGCGGCGATCGAGGCAGCCTACAAGGACTGCCCTTTGCCGCCGGCGCGGGACCCGCGCCGGACGACGTGAGGGAGGCCGCCCACCGAATGGAGGCAGCCCGACTTCGCGATCAGTGATCGAGCTCGCCGATGTGGTGCTGCTGATACAGTTCGACGCCGATCCGGCCGACCAGCTCAAGCTGGGTCTCGAGGAAGTCGATGTGACCTTCCTCGTCCTTCATCAGTTCTTCGAACAGATCGCGCGACACGTAGTCCTTGACGCTGTGGCAGTAGGTCGCCGCCTCCTGATACAGCGTGCGTGCGTCGATTTCGGCCTGCAGATCGGCCTCCAGCACTTCTTTGATGTTCTGGCCGATCCGCAGCGGATCGAGCACCTGCATGTTCGGAAAACCGTCGAGGAAAAGGATGCGGTCGGTGAACTTGTCGGCGTGGACCATCTCCTCGATCGACTCCTTGCGCCAGACCTTGGCGAGGTCCTTGAGGCCCCAGTTATCGAGCAGCCGATAGTGCAGCCAGTACTGATTGATCGCCGTCAGCTCGCTGCGCAGACCGCGGTTGAGATATTCGATGACCTTGGCATCGCCCTTCATGATTGTTCCGTCACTCCTGCAATCGGAGGGCCGCCGAAGCGACCGCTTTAGAATTAGAATAATTCTAGATCACACTGCGGGTGAAATGCAATCCCGATCGTGGGCCGGAGCAGAGGTATCAGTGAACGGATTAGGAACCGGTGTGACGATGATCGGCGCCGCACAGCGCTTCGTTCATGATGTTCTTGATGGTGTGCATGCAGCGACCACACTTGCGGCTGCAGCCGAGGCAGCGATGCACCTCGCCAGGGCTCCGAGCAGGCCCCCCTTCGGAGTGCATCGTGGCGCGGACATCGTGGTCACTGAGGACGTTGCAAGAACAAACGATCATCGGTCTCAATCCAGCAGGTCACAGCTTTCGAATAGTGAGTTGCACTCGCTGAAGCAAAAGGAAAACGTGCAAATTCAAGCTATTCCAATCTGCAATAGGCAGCTTGATTTTCGTCAACGGTCTCACGTCGTCCCCACCCTTTCGCAGGCGGAACGCGCTCTCGTCGTCTCCCCTGCCCCAACCGATCCGAGCGCGGCGGGAAAGCTGCAAGCGAAACGCGGAAAGCCCGGCACCATCGGCCGGAACCGACCATGGCAGCACTGCGGCGGCCGCATTCATGGTTCGTTCAATCGATTGGTGAAAGCTTGAGGCTCTGGACCACAGCGGGTCGCGCCCGCGCCCCATTCGGTCCGGCAGTCGATCGAAAGGTGATGCCATGAACAAGTCGATGATGGCGTTGGCCGCGGCCGCCACGCTGGCGGTTTCGGCCGTTGGATCAGCGGCGCCGGCACAGGCGCACGACGGCTTCGGCGCGGGAATCGCCGCCGGCCTGATCGGTGGAGCGCTCATCGGCGGCGCGCTGTCCTCGCCGTATTACGGCCCCGGCGGCTATTATTACGGTGGTGGGTACGGCTACGGGTACGGACCGCGCTACTACGGTTACGCGCCGGCTCCGGCCTATGTGGTGTCGCCCGGCTACTACGGCGGCTGCTACTGGCAGCGGCAGCGGTTCTGGGACGGTTATGGCTGGCGAATCCGCCGGATCCGCGTCTGCGACTGACGGTGAACCTTTTACCGCAGCGCTCGACCAAACATCAGCCTCGACGCCCGGATTCCGGGCGTCGACGGTATCGCCCGAAAAACACCGTTTTTGCGCGACACTGATCCGCCAGCCGATACGCGACAATTGACGACATTGCGCTTTTTTGATGCTGTGCCGTCGGGGAATACCGGTTCGTTCAACAGCGCCTGGCGCGGCGCGATCCCAGGAGAGCCTCTCAAATGAAGAAGACTGTCACCGTCCTGATTGCGGCCGCGACCATCGCCGGTTCGCTGGTCAGCATCGCCCCGGCCGCGAAGGCCGATGGCGGCCGGATCGCTGCCGGCGTTGCGGGCGGCCTGATCGGCGGCGCCCTGCTCGGCGGCGCCATTGCCGCCAGCCGCCCCGCCTATGCCGCCCCCGCGCCGGTCTATGTCGAAGAGCCCGACTGCCGCTGGGCTCGCGAGCGCTTCTGGGACGACTACGCTGGCGTGTGGCGCTCGCGTCGCGTCCGCGTTTGCGATTGATCGACGCGCGGGACGCCGCATCCTGCGAAGAATTCCGGAACCCGGCCGAGCGATCGGCCGGGTTTTCGTTTGGGCTCAGCGCGCCGCTTCGATCGACCTGAGCACCGCTTCGCTCGGCCAGCAATCCAGCTTCAGTCCGGCTCGCTTCTGATAGGCACCGAGCGCCGCGCGGGTCAGCATCCCGGCCTTGCCGTCGATCTTGTCGGCATACAGGCCGAGTCTGCTCAGCCCGCGCTGCATCGCCTCGACGTCCCGGGTGCGGAGCTGCTTCGAGGCCGACCATGGCGTCGCGAACGGGCGCGGATCGGTGATCCGGTCCGCGAGATGGCCGACGAACAGCACGTACAGATCGGAAAAATTGTACTGCTTGATCACGAAGTAGTTGGCCGTGGTCAGAAATGCCGGACCGTAGATTCCTTCCGGTTGCAACAGCGATGCCGGCTCGGAGAGTTCGGCAGCGCTCAGACGGCCGCCACGCGCGAGCTGAAATCCTTCACGCAGCCACTGCCCGACCGGCTTGGTGACCTCCGGCACGCCCAACGTGCAATCGGCGCGCGCCGGCGCCTTGACCTCGTAGGCCCAGCGCACGCCCGGTTTCCAGCCCTTGTTGACGAGCTGTTGCGCGGCCGAGGCCAGCGCGTCCGGCACCGAGCGCCAGATATCGACCTTGCCGTCGCCGTCGAGATCGACGCCGTGCTTGTAGTACTCAGACGGCAGGAACTGGGTCAGGCCGGTCGCGCCGGCCCAGGACGACCGCATCCCCTCCCGCGTCACGACACCGTCGCTGATGATCTTCATCGCTTCGATCAGTTCGACTCGGTACTGATCCTTGCGGCGGCCGACATAGGCCTGCGTCGCCATAACCCGGACCGCGTCGTAAGGCAGCCGGTAGCGGCCGTAGTCCGTCTCGCGCCCCCAGATCGCCAGCACGACCGTAGAAGGAACGCCGAAACGCTGCTCGATCGCGGTCAATGTCGGGCGATATTGCCGCAACAGTTTGCGGCCGTGCACGGCCAGACTCTCGATCCGCGCTTCCTTCAGATAGTCGGCGGGCACCTGAACGAATTCGGCCTGGGACGGCGCGCCTGTCTTGGGCCGCCCAGGCAGGATCAGATCCGGCAGCTTGTAGTCCGGCTCCAGCCCGCGGGTGACCGCCTCGAAGGTCGCACGCGAGACACCGGCCTGCTGCGCCTCCGGCCAGAGCGAGGCGATGAACCGGTCGAAGCCGGCATCCGCAGCTCGCGCCGCGCTCACGCCGACGGCCATCGCGGCCGCCAGCGCGACGCCGAGCGCCAGCACGCCCGAACGCACCAGCCCGATCAATGTCCGGCGTGCGCCTTGGCTTCCTCGATCGCCAGATTGGAGATCCGGTCGACCCAGGCGATGCCGATCGCCGACAGGATGAAGACGGTGTGGATGATGGTCTGCCACATCACCCCGGTCTCGGTGTAACCGCCCACCCGGCCCGGCGCACCGATGTTGCCCGCCTCGATGAAGGTGCGCAGCAGATGGATCGACGAGATGCCGATGATCGCCATCGCCAGCTTGATCTTCAGCACGCTGGCATTGACGTGGCTGAGCCATTCCGGCTCGTCCGGATGGCCGCGCAGGCCGAGCCTCGACACGAAGGTCTCGTAACCGCCGACGATCACCATCACCAGGAGGTTCGAGATCATCACCACGTCGATCAGCCCCAGCACCGCGAGCATGATCTGCTGCTCGCTGAAGTCGAACGAGTGCTGGAACAGGTGCCACAGCTCCTTCAGGAACAGCACCACATAGATGCCCTGGGCGACGATCAGGCCGACATAAAGCGGCAGTTGCAGCCAACGTGATCCGAAGATCAACATCGGGATCGGGCGCAGCCCCAACCCCTTGGGCGGCAGCGGCGTCTCGGGTGTCATCGACATGAAGGAAAGCTCCGAACAGCAGGATAAGGCGATCAGTCAATTGGGAACTCGCTCCGATTCTGTCGAGACGCAGGGGAGCGGCGTTTAACCGCAGTTCATGACCATAAGCCGGACATCAAACGCAATACGAAACAGCACGCCTTGGCCGCGTCGCCCCCACGACGACAGCGGGGCAGCTATTTCACCGCGACGATGAAAATCCGCGGAAACCGCAACAGCACCTGACCGTCGCCCTGGGCCGGATAGGCCGCGGCAATCCGCGCCGTGTAGGCCGCCAGATAGGCTTTACGCTCCGGCAGATCGAGCGGATCGATGAACGGCCGCAGCCCTGTTCCCTTGACCCATTCGACGATCGCCTCCGGGCCATCGAGCGCGTGATTGTACACTGTGTGCCAGATCTCGAGCCGGCTACACAGCGGCTTCAGCGCATCGTAATACACGCCCGGTTTCGGCAGGCCGTCGCGGAGTTCGGCCGCCTTGGACAGCTGAT
Source organism: Rhodopseudomonas palustris (assembly GCF_007005445.1). Taxonomy (NCBI): domain Bacteria; kingdom Pseudomonadati; phylum Pseudomonadota; class Alphaproteobacteria; order Hyphomicrobiales; family Nitrobacteraceae; genus Rhodopseudomonas; species Rhodopseudomonas palustris. The sequence continues at coordinate 2,941,494 of NZ_CP041387.1, forward strand.
GGCGCCACCGCTCCTGCAGCGCGACCTCGCGCATCAGGATGTGCGACGGCTCGTCGAGGTTGTCGGGCATCTGCATCGCGAGCACGCCGCCGTCGTCGAGCCCCGACAAGAGCCGCTTGAGTTGCTTCAGATGGTCCGGCACCCACTGGAACACCGCATTGGCGAACAACACCTCAGTACCAGGCGGCGCAGTCCAATGCGCCACATTGGCCTCGATGAACTTGTGATGCGGCAGCCGCTCGCGCGCCTGACGCAGCATGTCGGCCGAAGTATCGACGCCGATCACCGCGGCCTCCGGCCAGCGCTCGACCAGCAGAGCGGTCGAATTGCCCGGGCCGCAGCCGATGTCGGCGACCTTGCGCGGTGCCGTGGTCGGCACCTGCGCCAGCAGATCCCGCGCCGGCCGGGTCCGCTGGTCTTCGAATTTCAGATATTGCTCGGCATTCCAGTCGGCCATTCAGCGTCCCTTGCGCCCCCGAGTCTGCGAGGGGAAAGCTATTGATCGGGAAGGATTTTGCAAGCTGGACGACCGCCCAGAGAGGGCACTCAAAGAGCTCGATCGTTGACACGAAGACCGGTGGGTATTACCGTTCCCAAAAATGTAATACCGGAGCGGCTGCATGGGCACGACAGTTACGGTCAAAGGCCAGGTCACGCTGCCGAAGAAGGTTCGCGACGCCGCAGGCATCAAGCCGGGAGACAAAGTCGAGATCCGCAATACGGCGTCGGGCGGAATCTACATAGGAAAGAAAGAATCCGAAGGTGAGTACCTGAAGAAACTGCAGGCGATCGCGAAGCGCCATCCGATCCGCGGGAGCACGGACGACATCATGCGCGAGTTGCGCGGCAAGCCCGAGGATGACTACCGTAAGTGACGCTGATCGACACCAATATTCTAATCGACATCCTGTCCACTGATCCGATTTGGAAGCAGTGGTCGGCCTTGGCGCTCCATCGCCAGGGCCTGCATGGACCACTCTTGATCAACGAGATCGTCTATTCCGAACTGGCGAGCCGCTACGCCAATCAGCAGGCGCTCGATGCGGTCGTGAGCGAACTCGGCCTCGATTTCGAGTGGCTCCCCAAGTCAGCCCTGTATCTCGCCGGTCGGACCTTCAGCGACTATCGCCGCTCCGGTGGAAGCCGAACCAGTATCCTGGCCGATTTCTTCATCGGAGCCCACGCCGCGGCGGTGACGATTCCGATCCTGACGCGGGACGCCCGGCGCTACCGGACGTATTTCCCCGCCGTCGCATTGATTCACCCCTGACTGACGCGCCTCAGCGCGTCAGCTTCTTGTACTTGGCCCGGTGCGGGATGATGGCGTCCTGGCCGAGACGGCGCATCTTGTCCTTCTCGTAGTCCTGGAAGTTGCCTTCGAACCACTCGACATGGCTGTCGTCTTCAAACGCAAGGATATGCGTCGCGATACGGTCGAGGAACCAGCGGTCGTGGCTGATGATCACGGCGCAGCCGGCGAAATCCTCCAGCGCCTCTTCGAGCGCGCGCAGCGTGTCGACATCGAGGTCGTTGGTCGGTTCGTCGAGCAGCAGAACATTGGCGCCGCTCTTGAGCATCTTGGCGAGATGGACGCGGTTGCGCTCACCGCCGGACAGCGAGCCGACCTTCTTCTGCTGATCGCCGCCCTTGAAATTGAACGCCGAGCAATAGCCGCGGGAATTGACTTCCTTCTTGCCGAGCAGGATCAGCTCGTTGCCTTCCGAGATTTCCTCCCAGACGGTCTTCTTCGGATCGAGCGCATCGCGCGACTGATCGACATAGCCGAGCCGCACCGTCTCGCCGACCGTGATGGTGCCGGAATCCGGCTTCTCCTGCCCGGTGATCATCCGGAACAGCGTGGTCTTGCCGGCGCCGTTCGGTCCGATCACGCCGACGATGCCGCCCGGCGGCAGTTTGAAGGTGAGATCGTCGATCAGCAGGCGGTCGCCGAAGCCCTTGGTCAAGTGCTCGAAATCGACCACATTGTTGCCGAGCCGTTCCGCCACTGGAATGATGATCTGGGCGGTCTGGGTCTGCTTCTCCGAGGCCTTGGCGAGCAGTTCCTCGTAGCGCTGATAGCGCGCCTTGGATTTGGCCTGGCGTGCTTTCGGCGACGACGCGATCCACTCCTGCTCGCGCTCGAGGGTCTTCTGATGGGCCGCATCCTCGCGGCCTTCCTGCAGCAGCCGCTTCTGCTTCTGCACCAGCCAGGACGAGTAGTTGCCCTCGTAGGGAATGCCACGGCCGCGGTCGAGCTCGAGGATCCAGCTCGTGACGTTGTCGAGGAAGTAGCGATCGTGGGTGACGATCAGGATCGCACCAGGATAGTTGCGCAGATGGCTTTCCAGCCACGACACGCTCTCGGCGTCGAGATGGTTGGTCGGTTCGTCGAGCAGGAGGAGATCGGGCTGGTCGAGCAACAGCTTGCACAGCGCGACGCGGCGGCGTTCGCCGCCCGACAGTTTGCTGACATCGGCGTCGTCCGGCGGGCAGCGCAGCGCGTCCATCGCCTGGTCGACCTTGCTGTCGAGATCCCACAGCCCCGCGGACTCGATCTGGTCCTGCAGCGCCGTCATTTCGTCGGCAGTCTCCTCGGAGTAGTTCATCGCCAGCTCGTTGTAGCGATCGAGGATCGCCTTCTGCTTGGCGACGCCCAGCATGACGTTCTCGCGCACGGTGAGCGCCGGATCGAGCTGCGGCTCCTGTTCGAGATAGCCGACGCGGGCGCCCTCGGCGACCCAGGCCTCGCCGGTATATTCCTTGTCGATCCCCGCCATGATCTTCAGCAGGGTCGATTTACCAGCGCCGTTGACGCCGAGCACGCCGATCTTGGCGTCCGGATAGAACGACAGATGGACGTTATCCAGCACCTTGCGGGTCGGATAGGCCTTGGTCAGACCCTGCATGAAATAGACGAACTGGCGAGCCATTTTGGCCTTGCAACCTTCACGAGCTTTGAGAGAGGATGCCTCTTCTAGCGAAACAAACCGCATTTCACAATCGACGATGCGGTTGCTGCGGGGCCGACAATGGTGGCCACAGAGCAGACGGAAGCTGGTGAGGCCACCTCCGATACAGTTCCGTCCAGTCGCGGCGATCCGCTCGACATCCGGGCCGATGTGAGGGCCTTCGCGCGGATGATCTGCCTCGAACAGGCGACGCCGCCGCTGTCGATCTGCCTGCTGGGCGAATGGGGGTCCGGCAAGTCGACCTTCATGGAAGGCATCCAGAGCGAGGTTAAACGACTCACCGCGCTGCCGCCCGAGGGCCACGCCTCCCCTGCACCGGCAGAGGACGACCCCAATTTCGTCGACGACATCGTCCAGATCCGGTTCAATGCCTGGCATTTCGCCGACGCCAATCTGTGGGCCAGCCTCACCGCGGTGTTCTTCGATCAGCTCCGCCGCGGCGGACATGACGGCGGCCGGCAGCGCGACTATCAGGAGCTGATCACCAAGGTCGCCGACAAGGTGAGAAGCCTGGAAGCGAGCGCCGCTCAGGCGGCCGGCAAGGTGGACGAGGCGAAGCGCAAACTGGAGACGGCAAACGCGGCCCTGACCGCCGCGGAGAAGCAGCTCGCCGCCAGCGAACTGGCGCTGGCTTGGGACCAGTTGCAGGCGGATTTCGAGACCATCCGCAACGACAATCAGGCCAAGCTGAAAGAGATCGGGCGCCGCGTCTATCGCGACGATCTCGCCGCAGACACCAAGACGTTCGCGGCCGCCGTCGCCGACGCAGCCTCGGCGCCGGGAAAGCTGGCCTTGATCGGACGCATCCTGATCGGCGGCGGCCCGGCCACCTGGCTCGGCATCGTCGCGATCTTGGCGATCGGATGGATCAGCGTCGTCCTGCCCGCATTCGACACGACCGATGCCGCGACCTTGTATCAGCGGATCGGCGCCTGGGGCGCTGGCACCTTCGCGGCGCTTGGTGCGCTGTGGCAGACGTTCAGGATGGCCAAGCCGATCATGGACGGCGCCTGGAAATACGCCAAGGCGGTCGAAGGCGCGCGCGAAAAGGCCGCCAAGGATCTCGAAACCAAACGCAAGCAAGCTGCAGAGGCCGCCGCCGCATTGACCGCCGCGGAGGCAGAACTCGCAACCTCCCGAGAGCCGCTGACCGGTTTCCTGCACGGCCAACCGGCGGACGCGCCCGCCACCATCCTGCGCTACTTCCTGTTCGAAGACAGCGACGTGCGCGACTACGACAAGCACGTCGGCATCGTCAGCCGGGCGCGGCGATCGTTCGAGCAGCTCGACGCCATCGTTGCCACCGCCCGGCTCGGCCGCAAGGCGGATGAGAAATCCCGGCAAGGTAAAAAGCTGTCCAAGGACGAAGCGGCGTTGCGCGACAAATGGCTGGCGACCGGCGATGGCAGCGGGCTGCGCGTGCCCGACCGCATCGTGCTGTATATCGACGATCTCGACCGCTGCACCCACGATCAGGTCTACGCGGTGCTGCAGGCGATTCACCTGCTGCTGTCGTTCGAACTGTTCGTCGTCGTGGTCGGAGTCGACGTCCGCTGGATCGAAGCGGCGATCGCGAGATCGTTCGACAAGGACGGCGCCGCCGGCAACGACGCGCCGCACGTCCCGAGCATCGCACGACGCAAGCAGGCGCTCGATTATCTGGAGAAGATCTTCCAGATCGCGTTCTGGCTGGAACGTCTGACGCCCGGCGACGGCACCGCCGAAGGCAGTTACGGCGCTTACGTACGGACGCTCCTGAAAGAGAACGAGCGCGCGACACCGGGTCCAAGCATCTTCAAGTCGGTGCTGGCGTCGACGTCGCTACGGCTGGACGCTGACTTTGCCCGGAAGCTCGCCATGGACGAGCTGGAAGCTCCTGACGGCACCGTGTGCCTGCCGGACGAGCCGTTGCCGGAGGAAGACGAGTTCGGCGCGGTGAGCGCGGCTCTGGCCTCGCTCAAACTGGAGAAGCAAGAGGTCGAGCTCTTGGCAAGCCCTCTGATCGGGGCGCTCGCCTGTCAATCACCGCGCGCCGTGAAGCGGCTGGTGAACATGTATCGGATCGTGCGGGCGCGGCTGTCCGACCGCGAGCTGGAGCAGTTCCTCGGCAGGTCGGACGGTCCGCCGCGCTACCCGATCGTCACGCTGCTGGCGGCGATCGAAACCGGACAGCCGCTCGAGCTGGCCGAGCTGTTCTACCCGGCGCTCGACGCTCTGCCGCGCGCGGCTTCACTCGCCGAAGCGCTGCCCGATGCGGCCTGCGACGAAGCCCAGACGCAGGCCGCATTCGGCGGCATGCGTGCAGGATACGATCTGCTGAAGCAGGCCATCGCGTTGGAGCCCGCACTGGCGACCGCGATCCGCACCCTCGACAAACAGCATCCGCAGGAATTCACGGTCGAGGTGTATTCGCAGATGGCCAGGCGGGTGCGCCGCTATTCGTTCAAGCGCTCCTACTAACGGCGCGCCCGATCCTCGTTAACACCTCGTTCAGCCTGTTCTCGCGCGATTCCGAGATGCGAACGATTCGAAGACAATTTTAACGACCTCGTCCAACACTCGTGGCTCACGGCGGTGACGGGTGCGCCGACGCGACGGCGCTGCACCGACCCACGGGGCGACAAGCATGGCAAGCCTCACCACGACCAACGAAGTACGTCACGAGCAGCAGGCCGCGCCCGACACCAGCGTGCTGGCCGAAATCCGGCTGTTCTGGCGGCAGTTCTTCGTCCAGGCGTTCGCGCCGTATCGGCCGGAACTGCACTATATGCGCGGTCCTGGTCCGGCGTGGCGGGCCAAGCACGCCCACAAGCCACCGCCGCGGGGCTGACAGCCGCCCCCTCTTCATCTCGGCAAAACGCCCGCCGATGGCTTGCACCGGCGGGCGTCGATTTCGTTGCAAAGAGCGCAGTTCGGTCAGCGGATCGTTACGGGCGCCGGCAGCGGCTGGACGGATGTCGGCTGTGCGCCCGGCAGCGGCGCCGGAGGCTGGGGCAACGACTGTCCGGTGGCCATGGTCCCGGCGGGTTGCGCCTGCGCGGTCGCGGTCGGCTTCGGCGGCGACCCCGGCATCACCACGACGCGGGTGCCGACCTTGGCGCGCTCGAACAGATCTTCAACGTCTTCGTTCAGCATGCCGATGCAGCCGGAGGACACGAACTTGCCGATCGTCGACGGCTGGTTGGTGCCGTGAATGCGATAGACGGTCGAACCGAGATACATCGCCCGGGCGCCCATCGGATTGCCCGGACCACCGGCCATGAAGCGCGGCAGATAGGGCTGGCGTTCGATCATCTCGGCCGGCGGATGCCAGTCCGGCCACTCCGCCTTGCGGGTGATCTTCTGGACGCCGTTCCAGGTGAAGCCGTCGCGGCCGACGCGGACGCCGTAGCGGACCGCACGACCGTTGCCGAGCACGTAGTACAAATGGGTATTGGCGGTGTCGACCACGATGGTGCCGGCGGGCTCCTTGGTGGCGAAGTCGACCTCCTGTCGGCGCAGATTCGGCGGCAATTGCACGCTCTGGTCGGCATCCGGCTGCTCTTCCGGCGGCAACGCCGAGACTTGCAGCGGCCTGCCGTCGGCACCGAGCTGAGGCGATGGCGATGCGCCGCTGACACCGGCCGGCGGACGCACGCCATCGTTGCCGCGATCGGAATAGATCACCGCAGGCGGCCCCATCGGGCGGCCGTAACGCGGATCGTCCGGCGACATCACCGGACCTTGCGGTGCCGCGTTGGAATAGGCGGGCGGCGCCATCGGACGGCCGTAGCGCGGATCGTCAGGCGACATCACCGGCCCCTGCGGAGCCGCATTGGAATACATCGGCGCGGCCGGACGGCCATAGCGCGGATCGTCCGGCGAGAGCACGGGGCCGGGCGGCGGCAGCGTCGCGGAATGACGAGCGGCGGGCGCATCCTCGTCGTCGATGCTGTCGAAGTTCGGCAGCCCCGGACGATCCTCCCCGGCTTGCCCGACATAGGCGCCGGGGGTCGAGGGATAGTTCTGCGCGAGCGCGGCGGAAGTTCCCGCGGCGGCCATGGCGGCGGACGCCAGCAACGTCAGTAAGCGCTTGTTCATCATAACCCGTTTGTAAATCGGAGCCGCAACCGGACCGTTAACGGCGTCGGGATGCCGGAGGATCGCGGCGCATTCAAGACGATGCCGGCACAATCACGCGAATTTTGGCAATCTTTGCAGCGCACGAGCGCCTATGGCCGCGGAAAACTCGACAGGCGCGGTCGTCGGTCGCAGATTCGAGATTTCCGTTCGCTCCCGGCACACCTCGGAAAGCGTCCGCCAGCAACCATCGGCCGCACCCGCTGAATGATGTCCTGAGTCGTTTCGCGGCGCGTGATGCGACTCGTTTTGCGCTATTGTCGGATGGCTTTGATTCGCGGCAGGTTTTGTCGGCCGCGAAGCAGAATGTCGTAGTGGTCGCCGCGTTGGTGTTGGTCAAAAAGTGCCGTCGCGCTCGATGCGCGATGATGGAATGAATCCGAGATGCTTCCCGGTTTCCGGTTTCTGTTCGCGGCGATTACGCTTGCGGTTTCGTTGCTGGTGTTCGGCCTCGGCGCTGCCGCCCTGCTTCGGGCGACGCACGAGCAGTTCGTCAACGTGCATACGGTCCGGCCTGCGGCAATCACGCTGCTGGCACGGTCACCCGAGGCGCCGATGCCGAGCCTGAGCATGCTTCGGATCGATTCGCCGCCGCCCCCGGCAGTCATCGCACAGCCGGCAGCAATCGCGCCGCTCGCTGCGCAAGCGCCGATGCAAGCAGCTCCGGCCGAACCGGCGCCAGTTGCCATCGACTCAGCCTCACCGAGCAGCGGCAGCGCGAGCGCCACCCCGGAGACCGACTACCCTTCCCTCATCGCGCCGCTACAGCCCGACGCCCCTGCCATGCCCGAGGCCGCACCGCCGGCCGCGCTGACGCCGGAGGCGCAAGCGCCTGACACCTCGATCGCCATCCCCGCGACTCCGGAGACACAGGCGACCGTGACCGATGCGGCGAATCAGAACGGCCCGCAGGCCGGGGCGGAAGTGCCGTCCGCCGCGACGCCCGCCGCCGAGACCAGATCGGCCGCCGCCCCCGAGCCGGTCGCAGAGCCACTGCCCGAAGTGGAGCCTCTGACAGGGCCGATCCCCACCCCGCGGCGTGATCCACGCGTCAAGACCAGGACCGCGGCGACCGCCCCCGCCGCCAACGAGCCCGCGCCAGCCGCAGCCGCTTCGCCCGACATCGCTTCGCCCTCCAGCGCTTCGCCTGCCGCAAGTTCACCTGCCGCCGACACGCCCGATATCACCGGCTCGATCGGCGAAACGCTGCCATCGCCGGGCGCGACGCCGCTGCCGGTGGCACGGCCGAATCCCGAAACTCGTCGTCCTGCCAAGCAGCGTCGTCAGATCGTGCGGCGGCGGACCGTGCAGCCGCAATCCGATTCGGGTCTGTAAGCCAGCCGGTTACGGCGCGCCGGTGGCGATCGGCGGACCGTCCTGCAACCCCCATTCCGACCATGAGCCGTCGTAGAGCGCCGAGCCGCGCACGCCGAGCCGATAGAGCCCCAGCGTCAGCACCGCGGCGGACACGCCGGAGCCGCAGGTGGTGACCACCGGCAGCGCCAGATCGAGCCCCGCCCGTTCGAAGATCTGCCGCAGCTCGTCGAGCGGCTTCATGGTGCCGCTCGACGCATCGATCAGGTCGTTGTACGGCAGATTGCGGCTGCCCGGAATGTGGCCGGCGCGCAGGCCCGGACGCGGCTCAGCCACGCTGCCCTCGAACCGCGGCGCCGCGCGGGCGTCGATCACCTGCTCGGCACGGTGATCGAGATTGGCGACGAGCTGATCGCGGCTGCGGACGAACGACGCATCGAGCTTGGCGCTGAACCGGCCCGGCGCGATCGTCGGCTTGCCGGCTTCGGTCGGCCGGCCTTCCGCCATCCACTTCTTCAGCCCGCCGTCGAGAATGCGGATGTCGGCATGGCCGAACGACAGGAACATCCACCATGCCCGCGGCGCTGCCACCCAGCCGCCGGCATCGTAGGCGATCACGGTATCGCCGGACGAGATGCCGAGCGCCTCGACGTCGCGCGCGAACTGCTCGGCGGTCGGATACATATGCGGCAGCGGGCTGGTGTGATCGGACACCGCATCGACATCGAAGAACACCGCGCCCGGGATGTGCGCGGCGAGATAGTCCTCCGCCGGCAGCGGCAGCACGCCGGGCATCTTGAAGCTGGCGTCGATGATCTTGACGCTGGGATCGCCGAGACGATCAGCGAGCCAGTCGGTGGAGACCAGGGGATCGACTGTGGCAGTCATGAGATAACCTCGAGCAATCGACAAGACCAATCCAACCCGTCATTGCGAGGAAGCGCAGCGACGAAGCAAGCCAGCTCCGGCACGGAACCGGATTGCTTCGCTTCGCTCGCAATGGCGAGGAAAGCAAGCGAGGCGATGGTCAAGCCCGCGTGTGACCGCCGGAGACCAAAGTCTGATCGCAATGCGCCTCGGTCACTTCTTCTTCGGCACCCAGGCTTCGACCGGGCCGCCGGCGTCGCGCCAGGCGGCGAAGCCGCCCTCGATATGCGCGACCGGCTTCAGTCCCATGTCCTGCGCGGTCTTGGCGGCGAGCGCCGAGCGCAATCCGCCGGCGCAGTAGAACACGAATTTCTTGTCCTGCTGGAATTGCGGCTTGGCATAGGGGCTCTCGGGGTCGATCCAGAACTCCAGCATGCCGCGCGGACAGGAGAACGAACCCGGGATCCGCCCCTCCCGCTCGAGTTCGCGCGGATCGCGCAGGTCGACGATCAGCACGCCGGCATCGTTCTGTAGGGCGATAGCCTCGGCCGGCGTCAGCGTTTCGATCGCCGCATTGGCGTCGTCGAGCAGTGCCTTGATGCCGCGGGTGATGGTCTGGGACATGGTCGTTCCTCGTCAACTTCTTGTTTTATCGCCGGGTCATTCCAGGGCGCGCGAAGCGCGACCCCGGAACTCGCTATTTGGATCGAAGCGATTCTAGGTTCGCGAACTGGCGCTCGCGCCGCGGAATGACGCCTTCAAGTCCTCAGCGCACCAGCTCGCGCATCGCGCCTTCCAGTCCCTCGATCGTGATCGGATACATTCTCTGCGAGAACAGCCGGCGGATGATGGTGGTGCTCTCCGAATAGTCCCAGTGCCGCTGCGCCACCGGGTTAAGCCACACCGCGTGCGGATATGTGCGCAGCACCCGCTCCAGCCATACGTGTCCGGCCTCCTCGTTGACATGCTCGACCGAGCCGCCCGGAACCATGATCTCGTACGGACTCATCGAGGCGTCGCCGACGAACACGACTTTGTAGTCGTGCGGAAACTTGTGCAGCACGTCCCAGGTCGGGGTGCGATCGGTGAAGCGGCGCTTGTTCTGCTTCCACACGCCTTCGTACAGGCAGTTGTGGAAGTAAAAATATTCCATGTGCTTGAATTCGCTCTTGGCCGCCGAGAACAATTCCTCGACCTGAGCGACGTGGCTGTCCATCGAGCCGCCGATGTCGAAGAACACCAGCACCTTCACGGCGTTGCGGCGCTCGGGCCGCATGTGCACGTCGAGATAGCCGTGATTGGCGGTCTCGCGGATCGTGGTGTCGAGATCGAGTTCGTCCGGCGCGCCGGTGCGGGCGAACTTGCGCAAACGGCGTAGCGCGACCTTGATATTGCGGATGCCGAGCTCGACATTGCCGTCGAGATCCTTGAACTCGCGCTTGTCCCACACCTTCACGGCGCGCTGGTGGCGGCTTTTTTCCTGGCCGATCCGCACACCTTCCGGATTGTAACCCTCGGCGCCGAACGGCGAGGTTCCGGCTGTCCCGATCCACTTGTTGCCGCCCTGATGCCGCTTCTTCTGCTCCTCGAGGCGCTTCTTCAGCGTTTCCATGAGCTTGTCCCAGCCCATCGCCTCGATCTGCTTCTTCTCCTCCTCGCTGAGATATTTCTCGGCCAGCTTCTTCAGCCATTCGGCCGGAATCTCCGCCTTCTCCATTGCATCGAGCAGATTTTCCAGACCCTTGAAGGTCGCCCCGAACACCCGATCGAACTTGTCGAGATTGCGCTCGTCCTTCACCAGCGCGGCGCGCGACAGGTAATAGAAGTTCTCCACGCTCTGATCGGCGAGGTCGGCGTCGAGCGCCTCCATCAGCGTCAGATATTCGCGAAGCGTGACCGGAACCTGGGCGTCGCGCAGCGACGTGAAGAATTGAAGGAACATGAACGACAGATTGCCCGACCCTGCGGCCCCGTCAAGACGGAATACCTCCGTTGCGACTGTTGAAAACTCGGCGCCGAGATGCCGATAGGCACAAATCCGAGCAATGGAATTATGACTCAGTAAAGCATCCAAGGTGCAAGCACAGGCGCCTCACGAATGGCCTGTCGATGTCCCCTCGCCTTCCCCCGTCCCGAAGCTGGATCGGCCGCGTTTCCACCGCGACGCTGGTCGTCGCGATGTTCGTGGCGGCGCTCGCCGCCTGCGTGCTCGGGCTGGTGGTGTGGAAGGGCTACGACTCGCGCAAGATCGCGCTGGCGCAGAGTGAGACCGAGATACGGAATTTGGCGCATTCGCTCGCCGAGCACGCAACTCACACTTTTCAGGGCGCCGACGTCGTGCTCGACGATATCGTGTCGTTCCTGAAGTGGCGGCCGGATCCGGGGGAAGCCTTCAACCAGCGGCTGCACGCGCTCGCCGACAACCTGCCGCAGCTTTCCGACGTTGCGATCATCGACGCCGGTGGCGCAGTCGCCTACGCATCGGCCAGCCCGCTGCCGCTGCTGAACAACGCCGACCGCAGCTACTTCCGTCATCACCAGGACCACGCCGAACACAAGCTGCTGATCACCGGCCCGATCCAGTCGCGCACCTCGGGGCAAGAGGTTTTCGTCGTCAGCCGCCGGCTCGAAACCTCGAACGGACGTTTTGCCGGCGTCGTCGTCGCGACCATCGCCAGCGACTATTTCAGTTCGTTCTACAAAACGATCGATCTCGGCGTCGGCGGCAGCATCGGGCTGCTCCGCAGCGACGGCCGGCTGCTGATTCAATGGCCGTCGCTCCAGAGCGGCCGCGACATGTCGGAGGTGGCGCTGTTCCAGAGCCCGCTGCGCGACACCCCTGACGGTTATTACCTGACCGTTTCACCGTTCGACGGCCTCACGAAATACTTGGCATACCGACGGCTCGATCGCTATCCGCTGGTTGTGACGGTGGCGCGTACAGAGGATTCGGTGCTGGAGCGTTGGCGCGACGCCGTGGCGTCGGACGCGGCGGTCGCCACGGCGATGCTCGCTTGCGTGGTGCTGCTGGCAGCGGGTCTGGCAGCGCAGTTGCGCAGCCGCCAGGAGGTCCAGAACCTGCTGCGCGAGCGCGACGCCCACTACCGGCTGATCGACGCCAATATGGGTGACGTGATCGTCGTGACAGACCCCGGCGGCATCATGCGGTTCGTCTCGATGTCGGTCGAAACCGTGCTCGCTCTGCCCCCGGATCAACTGGTCGGCCGCTCATGGACCGAGCTGGTGCATGCCGATGACGTACCGGCCGTGCTGGCGGTGGGTGCGCGGCTGCGGGAATCGCCGGCGGGATTGTGCGCCGAGTTTCGGATGCGGCGCGCCGAAGGCGATCTGATCTGGCTCGAAGCGAACTTTGCCTACGCCAGAGGCGAGGATGGGCCGACCGACTGTGTCGTCGGCACACTGCGCGACATCACAAAGCGCAAGGCGATGGAGCAGGAGGTCAAGGCGCTCAATGCCCGCCTGGCGGAATTGGCGCGAACCGATGGCCTCACCGGCCTGCCCAACCGCCGGTCGCTCGACGGCTTCATCGATCGCACCGCCGCCTCCGCCACGACGATGGCGGTGCTGATGATCGATGTCGACGACTTCAAGGGCTTCAACGATCATTTCGGCCACCAGGGCGGCGACGACGCGCTGCGGCAGCTCGGCAATCTGTTCAGCAGCCTGGTGACCGGGATGCACGGTTTCGCCGCGCGCTATGGCGGCGAGGAGTTCACAATCGTGCTGCCCAGCGCGGACACTGCCGCCACGATGAGTTTCGCCGACAGTCTGCGAGCGTCGGTGCGCGGGCTCGCGGTGCGGAATCCGGCCTCGGCGCACGGATGCCTGACCGTCAGCATCGGCTTCGCCTGCGGCACCGCGCCGTTCGATTCCGCGCTGCTGCTGCGCGACGCCGACATCGCACTGTACGAAGCCAAGCGTCGCGGCCGCGACTGTTGCGTCGCCGCCACGGCGGCTGCTTTCGTCGCCGATGCCGCGCCGCTGCAACCGGAGCAGGAATCCGCCTCCGCCGACACGGCCTCATAGCTGCGCGGCCGATCTCGCGTCGAAGCACATCATCCTGCGATCAGCACGCGCACCCCGCGAGTTGCCGGGCCCCCCACGACTTGCCGGAGCCTGCAAAATCGGTAGCCTGACCCGCGGGATGCGCGCTAAAGTCGCGCCTGCCGCCGGGCTCACGACCTGCGGCATCGGAACAAACGCGAGGAGCGCAATGGGGATCGATTCCATTCTGGTCTGGCTTCTGGTCGGCGCGGTCGCCGGCTGGCTCGCCGGGCTGATCGTTCGCGGCGGCGGATTCGGACTGGTCGGCAATGTCGTGATCGGCATCGTCGGCGCCGTGGTTGCGGGCTGGCTGCTGCCGTTCCTCGGCGTCAATCTCGGGGTCGGAATTTTCCGCGCGATCATCAATTCCGCAATCGGCGCCGTGATCGTGCTGGTGCTGCTGGCGATGATCCGCAGAGCCTGATACCGACGCTGCTCGTTCTCGCGGTCGCGCCCTGCGGCCGCCCCCTCTCCTCCAACCAACACCAATCAACAACAACAACAACAACGGCGCGCGCGCCGGATCAGACGAGGCTGAAACGCATGAAGTTCACCGGCACCAAGGACTATGTGGCGACCGACGACCTCAAGGTCGCCGTCAATGCGGCGATCGTGCTCGAACGGCCGCTCCTGGTGAAGGGCGAGCCGGGCACCGGCAAGACGGTGCTGGCGGAGGAAGTCGCCAAGGCGCTGAACGCGCCGCTGCTGACCTGGCACATCAAATCGACCACCAAGGCGCAGCAGGGCCTGTACGAATACGACGCGGTGTCACGCCTGCGCGACAGCCAGCTCGGCGATCCGCGCGTCTCCGACATCAAGAACTACATCAAGCGCGGCAAGCTGTGGGAAGCCTTCACCCACGAAGGGCGACCGGTATTGCTGATCGACGAGATCGACAAGGCCGACATCGAGTTTCCGAACGACCTGTTGCTCGAACTCGACCGGATGGAATTCCACGTCTACGAGACCGGCGAGACGATCCGTGCCGAGAAGCGGCCGATCGTGGTGATCACCTCGAACAACGAGAAGGAGCTGCCGGACGCGTTCCTGCGCCGCTGCTTCTTCCACTACATCAAGTTCCCCGACGCCGACACCATGCAGGCGATCGTGGATGTCCACTTCCCCGGCATCAAACAGCGCCTGGTCGAAGAAGCGCTGAAGATCTTCTTCGAAGTACGCGACGTGCCAGGCCTGAAGAAGAAGCCGTCGACCTCCGAACTGCTCGACTGGCTGAAGCTGCTGCTCAACGAAGAGATGAGCCCGGAGCAGCTCCGCGAGCGTGACCCGCGCAAGCTGATCCCGCCGCTGCACGGCGCGCTGCTGAAGAACGAACAGGACGTTCACCTGTTCGAGCGGCTGGCGTTTTTGAGCCGGCGAGAGGTTTAAAGCCCCTCTCCTCGTCATTCGGGCGCGCGCGTAGCGCGACCCCGAATGACGAGGTGTTCTGCGCAATGCATTGCTCCCCGCAGGTCACCGGCATGGGCCAAGCCTCACATGAACTGGATTGCCAGCTCCGCCGCCTCGAACCGGCGCTCGGCGAGGTCATGCTTGGTCAAGAAGTAGTACAGGTAACCGCCCGGCCCCCAGCCGGCGGCTTCACTGCCATTGGTGTAGCTGTCGAGCTGCAGCAGCAATCGATACTGATCGCACGGCTGATCTAGCGTGAACTCGAAGCTCTCGCCCTGCAGCAGATCCGGCCAGCCCAGCAGCTTGCTGCAATTGCACGGGTAGTCGATCTCGGCGGGAAGGCCGTACTGCCGCATCTCGCGATGGAAGCTCTTGTAGATCGTCTGACTCGACCTGTCCGGCAGGATCGCGGTGATCACGCTGCTGTCCGGGTCCGGCAGATCCCACATCGGCCGGAACAGCAGCTCTGCGCGCGGGAACACCGTGAGCATTTCCAGCGGTGGTTCGGCCGGCACCAGATGGTCGGTTTCGGGCCAATAATACAGCGCGCCGCCCTCCCCGGTTAACAGACACCCCATCACCGTATCGTGGTCACCGAAGCACGACAGCAGACCTTGCGACGGCAATGCCTCCACTCCCGGCAGCCCGCGCAGGTCGGCGCAGTTGATCTGGCCGATGAACAACATCGGCTCAGTCGCGGCGACCGGCCATTGCCAGCCCGGCGGCGCGCAGGGCATGCCGCCGAGGCGTGAGCCGTCGATCCGCGCGTCGGCGCGCGCCGCTTGCGGCCACAGCCCGATCGCAGGACGAAGCTGGCGCAGCAGCGCCGCCGCTTCCAGCGGCACCGCTGCGATCAGCCGCTTCGCGATGTCGGCGACGTCCATGGCCGGCGGCGGCGGCTGACGCGCCAGCCGGAACATCGGGTGATCATTTGGCGCGCCGCCGTCGGCCGAGCCGGGCGGGGCCGCCGAGTGCCCGCGGACCTCGGCCTCGACCGCGGCCGCCTCCAATCTACGCAGCGCCTGCTCCACGCTCAGGACAACCTCTGGATCGGGATCCGACAGCAACGCGCGCAGCCGATCGAGGCCGCTGGCGCGTCCGGACAGCTCACGCTCGATCCGCACTTGGTCTTCCATGCGCCGATTGAGCGCGCCGACATGCTCGATCGCGGCGCGGTTGCGGACGTTGTCGAGCCAGGCCTGCAGCAGTTCGGCGTCGGATCGTTTGACCAGCTCGTTCATGCCCCACCTCCCCAGAGGCAGACTACAAGAACAAACAGAGAACTATCTAGTCAGTATTTTCCCGTCGGTGAAATCGATCAGCATTCGGTATACCAAAATGACGTAGGAATCGGTCAATCCAGTTTCATTCTGGCGATTCTTATGGATTCATGTATACAGTGTGAACTCAACAATAGCACTCAGGGAGGCCACGATGCCCGCCTTTCCGCTCAACGCCTGGTATGCGGCGGCTTGGGACGCCGACATCAAGCACGCGCTGTTTCCGCGCACGATCTGCGGCAAGCATGTCGTGATGTATCGAAAGGCAGACGGCAGCGTCGCCGCGCTGGAGGACGCCTGTTGGCACCGTCTGGTGCCGCTGTCGAAGGGCCGACTCGAGGGCGACACCGTCGTCTGCGGCTATCACGGGCTGAAGTTCAATCCGCAGGGTCGCTGCACCTTCATGCCGTCGCAGGAGACGATCAATCCGTCGGCCTGCGTGCGCTCCTATCCGGTGGTCGAGCGGCATCGCTTCGTCTGGCTGTGGATGGGCGATCCGGTGCTGGCCGATCCGGCGCTCGTCCCCGACATGCATTGGAACGACGATCCGGCCTGGGCCGGCGACGGCAAGACGATCCACGCCAAATGCGACTGGCGTCTCGTCGTCGACAATCTGATGGACCTCACCCACGAGACCTACGTGCACGGCTCCTCGATCGGCAACGAGGCGGTGGCCGAGGCGCCGTTCGACGTCACCCATGGCGACCGCACCGTCACGGTGACGCGCTGGATGCACGGCATCGAGCCGCCGCCGTTCTGGGCCGCGCAGCTCGGCAAGCCCGGCCTGGTCGACCGCTGGCAGATCATCCGGTTCGAAGCGCCGGGCACCGTGACGATCGATGTAGGCGTGGCACCGGCCGGCACCGGCGCACCGGAAGGCGATCGGTCGCAGGGCGTCAACGGCTACGTGCTCAACACCATGACGCCCGAGACCGACACCACCTGTCACTACTTCTGGGCGTTCGTACGCAATTACCGGCTCGGCGACCAGCGCCTCACTACCGAAATCCGCGAAGGCGTCTCCGGCATCTTCCGCGAAGACGAGATCATCCTCGAAGCCCAGCAGCGCGCGATGCTCGAGAACCCCGACCGGGTTTTCTACAATCTCAACATCGACGCCGGTGCGATGTGGTCGCGCAAGCTGATCGACCGCATGGTGGCGCAGGAAAACGCGCCGAAGCTCCAGGCGGCGGAGTAAGCGATGAACGACAAGGCCGCGGACCGCTCGATGTCGCAGACCGTTCGCGCGCAGCTTGCGCTGCGCGACATGGTACTGTCCGGCCAGCTTCGCGCTGGCGAACGGATCTCCGAACTGCAGGCGGTCGACATCACCGGGGTATCGCGGACCCCGGTGCGGATGGCGCTGGTGCGGCTGGAGGATGAAGGCCTGCTGCAGGCGATCCCGTCCGGCGGCTTCATGGTGAAAGCCTTCTCCGAGCGCGACATCCTCGACTCGATCGAACTGCGCGGCACCATGGAGGGCCTCGCCACCCGGCTCGCCGCCGAGCGCGGCGTCAGCGCCCGGCAGCTCGAGCCGCTGAAGCAGTGCCTTTCCGACATCGACGAGCTGGTGCGGCAGGACCCGATCTCGGTCGACGCGTTCTCGGCCTATGTGGCGCTCAACGCGCGGTTTCACGCGCTGCTCAACGAGCTGTGCGGCTCGGCGCCGGTGATGCGCCAGATCGATCGCGTCGCCGCCCTGCCGTTCGCCTCGCCGAGCGCCTTCGTGATGGCGCAGTCGGCGCTGCCGGAGGCGCACCAGATCCTGCTGATCGCACAGGATCACCACCGCGCCGTGATCGACGCGATCGAGAACCGCGAAGGCGCGCGCGCCGAAGCAGTGATGCGCGAACACGCCCGGCTCGCGGTGCGCAACCTGCGGCTGGCGCTGAGGAGCCGCACCCATCTCGACCTGCTGCCGGCGCTGACGCTGGTGACCCAGGCCGCCGACAAATAGTCAGTTTCCCCCTCATCGACAGGAGCCCGCGATGCGCTTCGCCGAACAGTGGACCAGCAGCACCGTCGTTTCGACCCGCGACCTGACGCCGTCGATCCGCGAAATCGTGCTCGAACCGGATACGGCGGTCACCACCTGCGCGCCCGGTAGCCATATCAACGTCGCCGTGCTGATCGACGGCCGGCCCGACAAGCGCAGCTACTCACTGGTCGGCGCGCCGGATCATGGACGGTTGCGGATCGCGGTGCGGCTCGCCGGTGACAGTCGCGGCGGATCGCAAGCGATGTGGGCGCTGAAGCCGGGGCAGCGGATCGACATCACCCATCCGACCTCGCTGTTCGAGATCGATTGGAGCCGCCGCAGCTATTGCCTGATCGCCGGCGGCATCGGCGTCACGCCGATGCTCGGCATCGCCGCGGCGCTCGCCCGCCGTGGCACTGAGCTGACGATGCACTACGCGGTCAAGTCCCGAGCGGACGCCACGCTGCACGACGAGCTGACCGGCCTGCTCGGCGACCGGCTCCGGCTCCACGCCGGCGACGAAGGCGCCCGGCTCGATCTCGACGCCACCTTCCGTGCTCTGCCAGAGGGCGCCGTGGCGGTGCTGTGCGGTCCGCTGCGGATGCTGGAAGCTGCGCGGCACGCCTGGCATCGGGCAGGCCGCCCGGCGAGCGATCTGTGTTTCGAAACCTTCGGCTCCAGCGGCCGGCTGCCGACGACCGAGTTCTGCGTCCGCATCGCCGCCACCGGCAACGAAATCGTGGTGCCGCGCGACCGCTCGATGCTGGACGCGCTGAACGCCGCCGGCTTTGAGGTCATCTCCGATTGCGAGCGCGGCGAATGCGGGGTCTGCACCGTCGACGTCACCGCCGTCGAAGGCGAGATCGACCACCGCGACGTGTTCTTCAGCGACCATCAGAAGCACGACAGCGGCAAGATGTGCGCCTGCGTCTCCCGCGCCCGCGGCACGGTGACGATCGATACACTGTACCGGCCGGATCAATTGCCCGTTGCGGCGGCGTAGAAGTGCATCTCTCGCGTCATCGCGACGACGCGGGGCTGACGAAACAATGACGAGAGCCGCCAACCCGAGACTCAGCGCCAGCCTTCCAGCACACCGATCGGCTGGTCGCAGACCCATTCGGGTCGCAGCATCACCTGGCAGCCTTTGTCGAACGGCAGCAGTCCGACCCGGCGCTGGTCCTGCATGATTTCGATCGACCAGGTCCGCGGTACCGACGGATGCACCTGGACCAGCCGCTGGATCACGCCGGCGGCAAACAGCGTCGCATCGATATCATCGGCCAGCGCCGCCCCGTCGTGGCCCGGGCCATCGACGCGGTTGATCGGATCGCGGACATGAAATCGATAGAACGGCATAGCACTAGAATGGCGTCGGCAAAGGCTCCGCAAAATGACGCAGATCAAACGGAGCCTATCGGGGGCGCTATTCTTTGGATGATCAGCCGATTAGCAAGCGGAATCTTGATCAAAATCAAGGGAACTCACGCCCGGCGGCTCAGCGGCCGGGCTTCTCGAACAACTGATAGCTGAGGTGGGCCTTCACGGTCGGCCATTCGGCGGCGATGATCGAGTACACCACGGTATCGCGTAGCGTGCCGTTGGGCGCGATCTGGTGATTGCGCAGGATGCCGTCCTGCTTGGCACCGAGCCGCTCGATCCCGCGCCGGGACTGATGGTTGAAAAAGTGTGTGCGGAACTCTACCGCGATGCAGTCGAGCTTCTCGAAGGCATGCTGCAGCAAGAGCAGCTTGCATTGCGTGTTGAGTCCGGTTCGTTGCACGCGAGACGCGTACCAGGTCGAACCGATCTCGACCCGGCGATTGCCGGCATCCACGTTCATATACGTGGTCATGCCGGCGATCTTGCCGGCAGCGTCCTTCACCGCCCACGGCAGCATCGCGCCCTGCGATTGCAGCGCCAGCCGCCGCGCGATCTCGGCTTCCATCTTCGCAGGCTCGGGCACGAACGTGTACCACAGCTTCCACAATTCGCCGTCCTTCACCGCCTCGATCAGCCCGTCGCAATGCGCCGGCTCCAGCGGCTCCAAAGTCGCGTGCGGGCCGCTCAGGGTGACGGGTTCGAGCCAGGGCATCTGCGCTGCTTCCTCATGGGTGTCGGGAACCGAAACCATAATACGCGATGGCCGGGCTTGTCCCGGCCATCGACGAACATGCGCGTATGCGCCGATCGAGGGGCGCGCCCCGGTCGCGCGTTGTCAGGAGAGTTGAAAGACCTGATCGGCACTACTTGTTGAGAAAATTCAGCGCCAGTCCCGGCCGGGCCCAATCCATCACGATCAGTTCGCCCCGTCCGGACAGGGTGATGTAGGCGGTCTTCAGGTCGGGACCGCCGAACGCGATGTTGGTGGTGACGCGGTCGCCGGTCGGGACCTGCTCGACCAGCGTGCCGTCCGGCGCGATCACCGAGATGCAGCCGGACACCAGCGTGGCGACGCAGACATTGCCGCTGGCCTCAACCGCGAGCGAATCGAACATCTGATAGCCCCCGAGCCCGCAGATCGGCTTGCCCTTCTCGCCGCGATAGATCACGTCGCGCGGCTTCACCTCGCCCGGGATGTGCAGATCGAACGCCCACAACCGGCCGGTGGGCGTTTCGGCCGCGTACATCGTCGCTTCGTCCGGCGACAGGCCGATGCCGTTCAGCGGCAGCGTGCCGAACACCTGCTCGGTGATCTCGGTCATGCCGGGCTTGATGTAGTAGGCGGCGCCGACGTCCATGTCGCGGGAGCGGCGTTTGCCGAGATCGGTGAACCAAAGCCCGCCGTGCTTGTCGAACACCAGATCGTTCGGCCCCTTCAGCGGGTGCTCGCCGCATTTGTCGAACAGCGTCTCGACCTGCCCGCTCTGCAGATCGACGCGCTGGATCGAGCCGCCGATATATTCGTGCGGCTCCGGCGCGCCCGGCATCATCGTTCCGCGCGAGGCGAACCAGCCGAAGCCGCCATTGTTGCAGATGTACATCTTGCCGTCGGGGCCGAGCGCGGCGCCATTCGGCCCGCCCGGGATCTTCGCCACCACCTCCTTGCGGCCGTCCGGCCACACCCGCGTCAGTTGCTGGGCGCGGATTTCGACCAGCACCACCGAGCCGTCCGGCATCACCACCGGGCCTTCGGGAAACGCCAGATCGGTGGCAAGAACGCGGACGTTGGACATGGTTTTCTCCCGAGATGTTTGTTGTGCGCGGGAGATGAGACTCCCCGCGCTTATTGTCTCGGGAACGAGTTGTAAGTCATGTCGTCGCGGCTTGCCAAGCAAGCGCGATAATTCCATCAAGCGGCAGACGCCGGAGAAGACAGCGCGGAACTACTTCGCGTCGGTCTTCGGCGGCGTCGCGTCCTTCGGCGGCACTGCATCCTTGGACGGCGTCGCATCCCTGGCCGGCGCAGGCTCGCTCTTGGCCGGCTTCTGCGCGGCTTGTAGTTCGGCCAGTTGCTTCTGCAGCGCTGCCACCGCGGCACTCAGCGCGGCGATCTGCGCGCGGGCCGCATCGAGCTTCTGCTGCTGATCGAGCCGCGCCTTGTCGAGGCTCTTGTGCAGGAAGTCGACATTGCTCTGCAGGCAACTGGTGCGCCGCTCCATGGTTTTCTCCACGGTGCAGATCTCGATGCCCGGTACGTCCTGGGCGGTCGCGGCCGGGCTCCACAGCAGCGGCGCCAGCAGCGCCAGCGCGATCATCGGTTTGCCGGCCATCATCGTCTCCTTCGTTTGCGTCAGGTGGCAGCGAAGCCGCTGGCGCGCCGGCCGTCAACCGCTCCATCCCGCGGCGGATTGCCGGACTCAGCCCAGCCGTGCGAGGTTCGCGCCATGCAGGAGGCTTCCGCCGAAGAAGAGTGCTTCGTCTATGTGCTCGGCTGCGCCAGCGCCGGCCGCTATCTCACCTATGTCGGCTGGACGCTCGATCTCGACCGCCGCCTCTCCCAGCACAACGCCGGCACCGGCGCGCGCTCGACCCGCGGCCGTGCCTGGGTGCTGATCCATTCGGAACGTTTCACCTGCCGCCGCGACGCGATGAGCCGCGAGTGGCATCTCAAGCGCGACCGCGCCTTCCGCCGCCGCCTTGCCGCCGAAGCGCAAGCCCGCGTCGCCAAGGTGCCGACAGCCCGCAAAGCTGTGCCAGCGCGTAACAAGACGCGTGACCGATCTTAACCTTTGGAACGCGGCCTGAACGAAGCGGGCCCGAATCACTGCGAATCACCTCGCGACACGAACTCCACACCAGATCTCGTGCGAGCTGGCACAGCGACGGCACAACACCTGTTGACGCAGCCGGCGCGCGAAGCCGCGACCATGGCTGAATGGGTTAATACGCGTGCCCGTGCGATCTGCCTTCGCTGACCTCCTCGTGGATGCTGTGCGCGTCAACGCGTGAGCTATCACGGTGGACCGCGTGTCCCCGAATGCGACACCGCGCCTGCACGACCTTAACGTTTCGAACGCGGCCAGAACGAAGCCAGCCCGAATCACTGCGAATCAGCTCTCGCGGTCGCGCGCTCACTAGATCTCGGCGACGCCGAGACGATCCAGCACAACACCTGCACGCGCGTGTTCCCGCGACCGCGATGATCGCGGCAAAAGTCGTTAACGCGCGGCCGAGCGGGTACGGCGAACGTCGCTTGCCGGCGCTGCAAAGATCGTCACCGAGTGCGTGCGTGCCGCCTCACCGGCGTTGTCCCCGGATGCGACACTCGCCGTGCTCGATCTTAAGCTTTGGAACGCGGGCGGAACAAAGCACCGACGAATCAGCGCGAATCAGCTGCTCGCGCTGTGCCAACACCAGATCTCGCCAAAGGACATCGCGGACGCGCGCTAGATCTATGCGGCGGTGTTCTCGCGCGAGACCATCCGCGGCTCCACATCGTTAACGTTCAAGCACAAACCGGACGTGAAAATGCACGCCGGCGCGCGGGAGCGCACCAGCGGGCGGCATTGCTGCGAGATGGCGAGAAAAGCCCGGCCGGGCGCGGAGCGCCTGCCGGGACGCGAAGCTCAGCTGCGCGGGCGGATATACGGCTCGACCGGGCCGTGGACCTTGATCGCAAGCTGATTGCCGAAGCGATCCTTGGCGGTGCCGGCGGCAACGCGGATCCAGCCCTCGCTGACGCAGTATTCGATCACGTTGGTCTTGTCCTGCCCCTTGAAGCGGACGCCGACGTCGAGCTCGAGCAGATCGGCGTTGTAGTAAGGGCTGGAGGGCTCGATCGACAGACGATCGGGCAGTTCAATGTTCTGAGTGTCGGTCATAGCAAGGTCTCGATCTCTTTCGAAAGCGCCTCCGGCGTGGTGGTCGGCGCATGCCGCGATACCACGCGCCCGGACCGATCGACCAGGAACTTGGTGAAATTCCATTTGATCGCCGAGCCGAGCAAGCCGCCCTTTTCGTCCTTCAGAAACTTGTACAGCGGATGCGCGCCGGCGCCATTGACGTCGATCTTGGCGAACATCGGGAAGCTGACGCCGTAATTGGTCGAACAGAACTGCGCAATCTGGGCTTCGTCGCCGGGCTCCTGGGCGCCGAACTGGTTGCACGGAAAGCCGAGCACCGAAAAGCCGCGCGGGCCGTATTTCTGCTGCAGCGCTTCGAGGCCCTTGTATTGTGGAGTGAAGCCGCAGGCGCTCGCGGTGTTGACGATCAGCAGCACCTTTCCTTCGAACTGTTTCAGCGCGACGTCTTTGCCCGCCAGCGATGTGGCGGTGAAATCATAGATCGACGCCATCGTCCCCTCGCTTCCGTCTCAAGCCATCGGATCAATCGGCGACGGCGGCGCGCCGCCGGCCTCGATCGCTTCGCCCGCGAGCAGGCACAGATCCTCACGATAGCGTCCCGATACCACCTGCACGCCGACCGGCACGCGGCCGACCATCCCGGTCGACACGGTGAGGCCGGGCAGGCCCATAAACGGCAGGCCGACCTGCGGCATCTGCGCCGCCCACACCCGCTTAAACGAGCCTTCATCCTTCAAATCGAGGCGCTGCGGGAACGGCAGCTCGCCGCACACCGGCATCAGCAGCACCGCATAGGTCTCGAAGAAGGTCTGCCAGTCGCGCGTCAGCGTGGCGCGGCGGGTGAGCAGCTTCGAGTAGCTGGCGAGGTCGCCGATCGCCTTGTCGCGATTGCCGTGCAGACACGCCAGCGCGCCTTCGTCGCCCTCGCGCTCGGCCGCGTCCAGCATCGCCTGATAACCGTCGCCAAGCCAGAACTGCGCCTGCAGCTCCGCAGCCTCGCGCAGCGGTGGCGTGCTGGCGATCTCCTCGACGATCCAGCCGGCGGCTTCGAGCCGGCGCGCGGCGTCTTTCAGCGCATTGCGCACTTCCAGCACCACCGCAAGATCGTCCGGCGCGATGCACAGCGCGGCGCGCTTGTCGCGCGGCGGGCCGTCGAGTGGCGCCGGCACCCACCACGGATCGCGCGCATCCGGCTGCGCCAGCGCCTGCAGCCCGAGCCTCACATCGGCGATGGTCCGCGCCAGTAGACCAGAGACGGCGCTGATCTGCGGGCAGATGGTCCGCTCCGGCGAGGAGGCGTTGTAGGCCGCGACGCGGCCGAGGGTCGGCCGCAGCCCGTGCACGCCGCAGGCATAAGCGGGATAGCGCACCGAGCCGGCGATATCGGTGCCGTGCGCGATCGCGCCGATGCCGGCCGCGACCGCCGCGGCGGCACCACCGGACGAGCCGCCCGGCGTGATCGAGGAATCGCGCGGATTCAGGGTCTCGCCGTGCAGCTTGTTGGCGGTGAACCAGCGATAGGAAAACGCCGGCGTATTGGTCCGGCCGATGATCACCGCGCCGGCTTTGCGCAGATTGTCGACCACCGGATTGTTGGTCTTGGCGATCCAGTCGCGCTGCAGCGTCACGCCGTTGGTGGTGGCAAAGCCCTGCTGATCGACATTGACCTTCACGGTCACCGGCACGCCCGCCAGCACGCCCGGCGTCTCGCCCTTAGCGAGCGCGGCATCGACCGCATCGGCCTGCGCCAGCGCGTCCTCGGCCTTGTGATCGACCACCGCGTTGATCGCAGGATTGACGGCATCGAGCCGGCGCAGCGCGGCCTCGGCCACTTCGCGCGCCGAGACGCGGCGGCTGCGGACGAGATCGGCCAGTTCAGTCGCGGGAAGGCGCCAGATGTCCTGCATGATCACTCCGTTGCGAGACAGATGTGATAGCGTGGCAGGATCAGGCGCGCCACCGCCAATTCAGCAGCCGCTCAATGCCGGTTCCGCGGTGACGCCGGCAGATCGAGCATCGCTTCGCTGAAGGGGAATTCCAGCAGCACGTCGCCCTCCTCGTCGGTGACTTCGAGGCTGGCGCGGATCAGGTCGAGCTGCGCGCTCTCGGTTTTGACGATTTCGCGGATGGTGGCACGCGCCACTTCCCAGGCGTGGTCGGCGTCGCGCAGCTCCTCGCCCTCCGGATCCGGAATCAGTTCCTCGCCGATCCGGGTGTTGAAGAAATATCGCGGCAATTCCGACTCCCGATTGGACATCTCGTCAAGGTGGCCATCACCGGCATAATCCGCAACCCTGCCGGCCGCGCGGAGCGCTGTGCGGCGCTCGCAAACCGCACGGTTTCGCGCTAACAGGTCGAGATGCCATTCGATCCGGAAGCTGACGCTCCGTCCCCGCAGCCTGCCGCGACCACGCCGCTGTCCTCGCAGATGCTCACGGTCGGCGACGGCCACGCGCTCTATGTCGAAAGCAACGGTCGCGCCGATGGCATCCCCGCGGTTTATCTACACGGCGGTCCTGGCAGCGGCTGCCAGGTCGATCATCGCCGGCTGTTCGATCCGCAGCGATTTCATGCCGTGCTGTTCGATCAGCGCGGCGCCGGCCGCAGCCGCCCAAAGGGCGGGCGCGACGCCAACACGCTGCCGCATTTGATCGCCGACATGGAGGCGATCCGCAGCCATTATGGCTTCGAACGCTGGCTGGTGGTCGGCGGCTCGTGGGGCGCCACGCTGGCGCTGGCCTATGCCGAGGCGCATCCGGAGCGCGTCAGCGGGCTGGTACTGCGCGCGACCTTTCTCGGCACCCGCGCCGAACTCGAGACCGCGTTCCTGTCGACGCTGCCGCGGTTCTACCCGGCGCTGTACGACGACTTCATCAGCGTGCTGCCGGAGGCCGAGCGCGCCGCGCCGCTCGATGCCTATTGGTGCCGCATCCTCGATCCCGATCCCGCCGTGCACGCTCCGGCCGCGCGCGCCTGGGGAGAGACCGAAGGCATTCTCTCCAGTCTCGCGCCGCGGCGGACCCGGCTCGATCGCGCCGCGCTATCCGGCAACGGTGCGCTGCCGATGACGCCGTTCATGGAGGCGCACTACTTCGCCCACGATTGCTTCCTGCA
Source organism: Rhodopseudomonas palustris (assembly GCF_007005445.1). Taxonomy (NCBI): domain Bacteria; kingdom Pseudomonadati; phylum Pseudomonadota; class Alphaproteobacteria; order Hyphomicrobiales; family Nitrobacteraceae; genus Rhodopseudomonas; species Rhodopseudomonas palustris. Next base: position 2,967,853 of record NZ_CP041387.1, read on the forward strand.
GCCGGATCAATTGCTGCGCGATGCGCCGAAACTCGCCGGCATCCCCGGAGTGATCGTGCAGGGCCGCTACGATCTGCTGTGCCCGCCATCGACCGCACAGCGCCTGGCTGCGCTGTGGCCGGAGGCCGAGCTGCGCACCATCGATGCCGCCGGCCACCTGCTGTACGACCCCGGCATCCGCGACGCAGTGATCGCCGGGATCGGCGACGTCTCCGCTGGGCCCGACGCGCTGAGAGCGCCGTAAGACCGACACCGCTCGCCGCAGCAGTTGCCCCTGGTCCGCCTGTAATCGCAGCATCACATCCTTGCGATAGGCTGGCATCATGGAACCGTTTGCCGGTTTAAACGTCATATCGGTCATTGGGCGGTAATCGGCCGGCGTGCAAGGCGCCGGTCAGGACGTGTTGACAAGCCTCGATCCCCGGACGGAAATGCGGGCGAGGCCGTCATCGCACCGAACCAGCAAGACAAGGCACCATGAATCCCGTCAAAGCGCTCGAAAAACACGGCCAGGCGATCTGGCTGGACTTCCTGGCCCGCGGCTTTATCGCCAAGGGCGACCTGAAGAAACTGATCGAGACCGACGGGGTGAAGGGTGTCACATCCAATCCCTCGATCTTCGAAAAGGCGATCGGTGCCACCGACGAATACGACGGCGCGATCGGCGAAGCGCTGAAGCAGGGCGACCGCTCGGTCGGTGATCTGTACGAAGCGCTCGCGGTCGAAGACATCCAGCACGCTGCCGACGTGCTGCGGCCGGTGTACGACAAGCTCGAACGCCGCGACGGCTTCGTCAGCCTCGAAGTCTCGCCCTATCTCGCACTCGACACCAAGGGCACGCTGGCGGAAGCCGAGCGGCTGCGGCGTGCGGTGGATCGCGAAAACCTGATGATCAAGGTGCCGGCGACACGCGAGGGCCTGCCGGCGATCAAGCAGCTCATATCCAAAGGCATCAGCGTCAACGTCACGCTGCTGTTCTCGCAGAAAGTCTACGTCCAGGTCGCTGAAGCCTACATCTCCGGCCTCGAAGCGCTGATCGCCTCCGGCGGCGATCCGGCGCACGTCGCCAGCGTCGCCAGCTTCTTCATCAGCCGCATCGACAGCGCGGTCGATGCGGCGCTCGACGACAAGATCGCCAAGGTTGGCGATCCGTCCGAAAAGGAGCCGCTGGAAGCGCTGAAAGGCAAGGTGGCGATCGCCAATGCCAAGCTGGCGTATCAGGACTACAAGCGGTTGTTCAGCGGCGACCGCTGGGCCAAGCTGGAAGCCTGCGGAGCCAAGCCGCAGCGGCTGCTGTGGGCCTCCACCGGCACCAAGAACAAGGCCTACAGCGACGTGCTGTACATTGAGGAGCTGATCGGGCCGGACACCGTCAACACCGTGCCGCCGTCGACGCTCGACGCCTTCCGCGATCACGGCAAGCCGAAGGACAGTCTGGAGAAGGAGATCGACGAGGCGCGCGCGGTGATCAAGGGCCTTGCCAGCGCCGGGATCTCGCTCGACGCCATCACCGACAAGCTGGTCACCGAAGGCGTGCAGTTGTTTGCCGACGCGTTCGACAAGCTGCTGGGCGCCGTGGCGTTCAAGCGCGAGACCGTGCTGGCCGGCCGCGTCGGCAAGCAGACCCTGTCGCTGCCCGGCGAGCTCGCCGACAGCGTCAAGCAGCAGACCGAAGCGTGGCGCGCCGCCGGCAAGATCCGCAAGGTCTGGTCGCGCGACGCGTCGGTCTGGACCGATCACGACGAGGCCAAATGGTTGGGCTGGCTGCAGGCGCCATCGGTCGCCAAGACCAAGCTCGTCGACTATCAAGACTTCGCCAAATGGGTGAAGAGCCAGGGCTTCACCGATGCGGTGGTGCTCGGCATGGGGGGCTCAAGCCTCGGCCCCGAAGTGATCGCGGAGACCTTCCCGCAGCAGGACGGCTTCCCGAAGCTGCACGTCCTCGACTCCACCGATCCGGCGCAGGTGCGCACCCTCGAAGCCAGCGTCAAGCTAGCCTCGACGCTGTTCATCGTCTCCTCGAAATCCGGCGGCACCACCGAGCCGAACGTGATGAAGGCCCACTTTTTCGCGCGCGTCACCGAAGCGGTCGGAGCCGATCAGGCCGGCCGCCACTTCGTCGCCGTCACCGATCCCGGTTCGTCGATGGAGAAAGTCGCGACCGAGCAGAAGTTCGCCAAGATCTTCCACGGCGATCCGACCATCGGCGGCCGCTATTCGGTGCTGTCGCCGTTCGGCCTGGTGCCTGCTGCCGCGGCGGGACTCGATCTTGCCAAGCTGCTGGACTCGGCGCTGGCGATGGTTCGCTCCTGCGGCGCCGACGTGCCGCCGCAGCAGAACCCGGCGGTGCAGCTCGGTCTGGTGCTTGGCTGCGCCGGGCTTGCAGGCCGCGACAAGGTGACGATCACCTCGTCGAAGGCGATCGCCGATTTCGGCGCTTGGGCCGAGCAACTGATCGCGGAGTCGACCGGCAAGGAAGGCAACGGCCTGATCCCGATCGACGGCGAGCCGCTGGCGGAGCCGTCGATCTACGGCAACGACCGGCTATTCATCGATCTGCGCACCGAAGCCGAGACCGATGCGGCCCATGAGTCGAAGCTCGCGGCGCTGGAAGCGGCGGGCCATCCGGTGGTGCGGATCGTGCTGAAATCGACCGAGGCGATCGGCCAGGAGTTCTTCCGCTTCGAACTGGCAACCGCCGTCGCGGGTGCGGTGCTCGGTATCAACCCGTTCGATCAACCCGACGTCGAGAGCGCCAAGGTCAAGACCCGCGAACTCACTGCGGCGTTCGAGAAGTCCGGTGCGCTGCCGGCAGAGACCCCTGCCCTGTCGACCGCCGAAGCCGATCTCTACACCGACGCCGCCAACGCCGCGGCGCTGCGCAAGGCGGGTGCCGACGGCACGGTCGCGTCCTGGCTGAAGGCGCATCTGTCGCGCGTCAATGCCGGCGACTATTTCGCCCTGCTCGCCTACATCGAGCGCAACGCCGCGCATATCGACGCGCTGCAAGACATCCGGCTGCGCGTCCGCGACCAGCGCCGGGTGGCGACCTGTGCCGAATTCGGCCCGCGGTTCCTGCACTCGACCGGGCAGGCCTACAAGGGCGGACCCGACAGCGGCGTGTTCCTGCAGATCACCGCCGACGACGCTGCCGACCTGCCGGTGCCGGGCCAGACCGCCAGCTTCGGCGTCATCAAAGCGGCGCAGGCGCGCGGCGATTTCGACGTTCTCACCGAACGCGGCCGCCGCGCCCTGCGGGTTCACCTCAAGGGCGATCTCGGCGCCGGGCTGAAGTCGCTCGGCGCGGCGATCAAACAAGCGCTGGAGTAGCAGCCGCTCGGCCGAACAGGATCGTCAATGCGAGGAGCGAAGCGACGAAGCAATCCAGCTCCTATATCCAGATCCCTGGATTGCTTCGCCTCGGCTCGCAATGACGGAGTAACCGCCTAAAAACGTAGCCTCGCGTATCAAGCGAGGCACGGCTCAACAGTGGAGACTTGCGCATGCAGATCGGCATGATCGGCCTTGGCCGGATGGGCGGAAACATCGTCCGGCGCCTGATGAAGGATGGCCATCATGCCGTGGTGTACGACCGGGACCCGCAAGCGGTCGAGGCGCTGACGCGCGAGGGCGCAACCGGGGCCGGCGGGCTCGAGGAGCTGGTGCGCAAGCTCGACGCGCCGCGCGCCGTGTGGGTCATGCTTCCGGCGGGCCATATCACCGAGACCACCATCGAACAGCTCGCCAAGCTGCTCGCCGCCGGTGACGTCGTCATCGATGGCGGCAACACCTTCTGGCAGGACGATATCCGCCGCGCCAAGACGCTGAAGGAGACCAGCATCGATTACGTCGATGTCGGCACCTCCGGCGGCATCTGGGGCTTTGAACGCGGCTACTGCATGATGATCGGCGGCGACAAAGCCGTCGTCGACCGGCTCGATCCGATCTTCGCGACGCTGGCGCCGGGGATCGGCGATATTCCGCGCACGCCGGGCCGCGAAGAGCGTGATCCGCGTGTCGAGCAAGGCTATCTCCACGCCGGTCCGGTCGGCGCCGGCCACTTCGTCAAGATGGTCCACAACGGCATCGAATACGGCCTGATGCAGGCCTATGCCGAGGGCTTCGACATCCTCAAGAACGCGAGCAGCGACGTCCTGCCCGACGCTCACCGCTTCGATCTCGACATCGCCGACATCGCAGAAGTTTGGCGGCGCGGCAGCGTGATCCCGTCATGGTTGCTCGACCTCACAGCAACGGCTCTCGCAAAGAACGATCAGCTCGACAACTATTCGGGCTTCGTCGAGGACTCTGGCGAAGGCCGCTGGACCATCAATGCCGCGATCGAAGAAGCAGTGCCGGCCGAAGTCCTCACCGCCGCGCTGTTCGCGCGCTTCCGCTCGCGCCGGGAACATACGTTCGCGGAGAAAATTCTCTCGGCGATGCGAGCTGGCTTCGGCGGCCATAAGGAGCCGCAGCAGCACCCGGAACCGGAGCAGCAGGCCGCCCCGCAGCAGAAACTGAAACCGACATCGGAGCGCGCGTGACCACGCAAGCCAACAGCAATCAGGTTCCCGACGGCTGCGCGTTCGTCATATTCGGCGTCACCGGCGACCTCACCCACCGCCTGGTGATCCCGGCGCTGTACAATCTCGCCGAAGCCGGACTACTGCCGGAGAAGTTCTGCGTCGTCGGTGTCACCCGCAAGGAGATGGCGAGCGACGATCTGCGCGAGAGCCTGATGCAGGGCCTGCGCAAATACGCCACCCGTCCGGTCGACGACAAAATTGCGGATCAGCTTCTGTACTGCGTCACCGCGGTCAGTGCCGATCCGAGCGAACCGGATTCGTTCGACCGGCTGCGCGAGCGGCTCGAGAAGCTCGAGGCCAGCCGCAACACCGGCGGCAACCGACTGTTCTATCTCGCCACCCCGCCGGATGCCTTCGCACCGATCGCGACCGAGCTCGGCCGCGCCAAGCTACTCGAAGAGATCAGCGGCGCATGGCGCCGGCTGGTGGTGGAGAAGCCGTTCGGCACCGACCTCGCCTCGGCCAAGGCGCTGAACGATCATCTGCTCGGCATCATCTCCGAGCACGAACTGTACAGGATCGATCACTATCTCGGCAAAGAGACGGTGCAGAACATCCTGGTGCTGCGGTTCTCCAACGGCATGTTCGAGCCGATCTGGAACAGGGAGCACATCGACCACATCCAGATCACCGTCGAGGAAAAGCTCGGCGTCGGCCATCGCGGCAGCTTCTACGACAAGACCGGCGCGCTGCGCGACATGGTGCCGAACCATCTGTTTCAACTGCTGTCGCTGGTGGCGATGGAGCCGCCCGCGCATTTCAACGCACACGGGGTGCGCTCGGCCAAGGCCGACGTGCTCGCGGCCATCCAGATCCAGAGTGAAGACGAAGCGCTACGCAATTCGGTGCGCGGTCAATACACCTCGGGCAGGATCGGCGACACCGAGATTCCGGACTATCGCAGCGCCAAGGACGTCGAGCCCGACAGCACCACCGAGACCTTCGCGGCGCTAAAGCTGTCGATCGACAATTGGCGTTGGGCCGGCGTGCCGTTCTATCTGCGCACCGGCAAGGCGCTGTCGGGCAAGCGCACCGAGGTCGCGATCAAGTTCAAGGAGGCGCCGTTCTCGATGTTCCGCTGCACCCCGGTGCGAGAATTATCGCAGAACTATCTGGTGATCGGGATCGAGCCGGAGGAAGGCATCTCTCTCCAGTTCAACACCAAGGTGCCGGGTCCGTCGATCGCCATCGATGGCGTCGAGATGACGTTCCGCTACAAGGACTACTTCAAAGTGGCGCCGAGCAACGGCTACGAGACGCTGCTGCACGACTGCATGATCGGCGACAACATCCTGTTCCAACGCGCCGATGGCGTGGAGGCCGGATGGCGCGTGGTACAGCCGTTCCTCGAGGTCTGGAAGAAAGCCGGCGCCCACGGCCTGCAGATCTATCGCGCCGGCAGCGACGGCCCGGAGGACGCCGACGAGTTGCTGGCCCGCGACGGCCGCGACTGGCGGAAACTGGGCTAGCCGATGCGCAGCCCCGATCATCACCTCGTGGTCGCGGCCGACGCCGACGCGCAAGCCCGGCTGGCCGCACAGCGGCTGATCGCGCGGATCGAACTGCATCACGATCGCCCGGCGATCTGCCTCACCGGCGGCTCCGGGCCGCAGCGGATGTTCGAACTGCTCGCAGGTGAATTCGAAAGCCGGATTCCGTGGCCGCGCGTGCACTGGTTCATCAGCGACGAGCGCTTCGTGCCGGAGAGCGATCCGCTCAGCAATATCGGCGCCGCGAGACGGGCATTCCTGAACGGGCGCGCGCCGCCGCAGAACGTCCACGCCATCCCCACCGACACCACGACGCCAGACGATGCGGCGCGTCGTTACGAGGCCGAACTGAAGGCATTCTACGGCAGCGACGTGCTCGCAACCGATCGACCGCTGTTCGATCTGGTGCTCGGCGGCGTCGGGCCGGACGGTCATACGGCTTCGCTGTTTCCGGGGCGGCCGCAGCTTCAGATCGAGAGCCGCTGGGCCGCCGGCGTCGATACCGCCCCGGTGGAGCCGCTGGTGCCGCGCGTCACCCTCACTTTGCCCGCCCTCGCCTCCTGCGCCGAGATGCTGTTCCTGGTGCACGGGACTTCCAAACGCGACATCCTTGCCCGCGTGTTCGCCGGCGAGAATCTACCGTCCACCCGCGCCCGCTCACAGGGCGAGACGGTGTGGCTGGTGACGCTGGACGCGCTGCCGGAGAATGCCGGTGTCGCCTGAACCGATGGTTTCCGAGCCGCTGCCGCGCGGGCTGATCGTGATGGGCGTGTCCGGCTCGGGCAAGAGCACGGTGGGGGAAGCTCTCGCCGCGCGGCTCGGCTGGCCCTACGAGGACGCCGACGCCTATCATCCCGAAGCCAATGTCGCCAAGATGAGCGCCGGCGAGCCGCTCACCGACGACGATCGCTGGCCGTGGCTGCGTGCGATCGCCGCCGAGATCGATCGTGTCATCGCCGGCGGAGGCTCCATCGTGTTCGGTTGCTCGGCGCTGAAGCGCGCCTATCGCGACATCCTGGTGCATGGACGCGACGACATCCGCATCGTGTTTCTCGACGGCAGCCGCGAGTTGATCGGCGGCCGGATGGCGGCGCGCAAGAACCATTTCATGCCGGCCGGCCTGCTCGACAGCCAGTTCGCCACGCTGGAGCGCCCCGGCCCGGAAGAACGCCCGATCATCGCCTCAATCGGCGCGCCCGTTGAGGCGATCGTCGACGCCATCGTCGGTCAGCTTCCGACGTCGATCAGCGATTAGTTCAATGCTCAGCAGTTGAATTCGTCATTGCGAGGAGCGAAAGCGACGAAGCAATCCAGAGCCCAGTACCCAGCGCCGATGGATTGCTTCGCTTCGCTCGCAATGACGGCCTAGATAGGGAAACCCATGGCCCGCATCCAGCTCGTCATCTCCGACGTCGATGGCACCCTGGTCACCACCGACAAGCGACTCACCGATCGCGCCCGTGATGCGGTGTCGAGATTGGAAGCCAGCGGCGTCGGCTTCACCCTCACCTCCAGCCGGCCGCCGGTCGGAATGCGGATGTACAGCGATCCGCTCGGCATCACGCTGCCGCTCGGCCCGTTCAACGGCAGTTCGATCGTCACGCCGACGCTGTCGGTGATCGAACAGCATCTGATTCCGGAAAGCGCGGTGGCGACCAGCATCGAGCTGTTCGAGCGCAACGGCATCGACATCTGGCTGTTCACCAACGACAATTGGTACATCCGCCGCGACGACGGCAAATACGTGCCGCACGAGGAGCGCACCATCCGGTTTGCGCCGACGATGCTGGAGGATCTGACGCCGCTGACCGGCAAGGCCTGCAAGATCGTCGGCGTCAGTGCCGATTTCGCGCTGCTGAAGCGCTGTGAGCCGGAGCTGCAGGCCGCGCTCGGCGACCGAGCGCTGGCGGTGCGGTCGCAGGACTACTATCTCGACGTCACCCCGCCCGGCCGCAGCAAGGGCACGTTCGTCACCGCGATGGCGCAGCGGCTCGGCATCGCAGCCGACTCGATCGCCACCATCGGCGACATGCCGAACGACCTGCCGATGTTCGGCGTCAGCGGCCTGCCGATCGCGATGGGCAACGCCGCCGACGAAATCAAGCAGAAGGCCGCCCACGTCACCGGCCGCAACGACGACGACGGCTTCGCCGCCGCGATCGACTTCATCCTGGATCGCAATGCGAGCCTTGACCGCTAACTCTGCTTCGACCGCTGCATCGCCGGCTTGGCTGTCGCCGCCTTGGCGGCGGTAAGGTTGTTGACGGTATTGATCAGCGCGATGTGGGTCAGGGCCTGGGGGAAGTTGCCGGCCTGGCGCCGCTCCGTGGTGTCGTATTCCTCGGCCAGCAGGCCGAGATCGTTGGCGATGCCGGCGACGCGCTCGAACAGCGCTCTGGCGCGCTCGGTGTCACCGGCCAGCACATAGGCATCGGCAAGCCACAGCGTACAGGCGAGGAAAGCGCCCTCGACCGGTTCGGTCTGGTCGGGCTGCTCGCGGGGATCGTGCCGCATCAGGAAACCGTCCACCATCAGATGGCGCTCCATCGCCTCCAGCGTACCCAGCACCCGCGGGTCGCGCGGCGGCAGGAACCCTACCGCCGGAATCAGTAGCACCGAGGCGTCCAGCACCTTGGCGCCATAGTGCTCGACGAAAGCGTTCTGCTCGGCATCGAAGCCGTTGGCGCAGACGTCGGCGTGAATCCGCTCGCGCAACGCGCGCCACTCCGCCAGCGGCGCCTTCAGCCCGAATCTCTCAGCGCTCTTGATGCCGCGGTCGAACGCCACCCAGGTCATCACCTTGGACGAGACGTAATGCTGGCGCGGCCCGCGCAACTCCCAGATCCCACTGTCGGGCTGGTCCCAAATGGTGGCGAGATGCTGCAACACCTTGCACTCTACCGCCCAGGATTCGCCGTCGAGCTTGAGGTCGGCGGCACGCCATTGGTGGAAGGCGTCGATCAGCTCGCCGTAAACGTCGAGCTGCAATTGCGCGTGGGCTGCGTTGCCGATGCGCACCGGCTGCGCTCCCTGATAGCCGTCGAGCCAGTCGGCCTGCCATTCCATCAGCCGTCGCTCGCCGTAGATGCCGTACATGATCTGCATGTTGGCCGGATTGCCGGCGACCGCGCGCAGCAGCCAATCGTGCCAGGCAGCGGCTTCCTCGGTATAGCCGTTGTTCATCAGCGCCAGCAACGTGAAGGTCGCGTCGCGCAGCCAGCAGAACCGGTAGTCCCAGTTGCGCGCTCCGCCGAGCTTTTCCGGCAGCGAGGTGGTCGGCGCCGCGACGATGCCGCCCGACGGCGCGAAGGTCTGCGCCTTCAGTATGATCAGCGAGCGCATCACAAGGTCGCGATGTTCGCCCTGATAGCTGCAGCGGCCGGACCATTCCGCCCAGAACGCTTCGGTGTCCTTCAGCGCCTGGTGCGGATCGATCTCGGTCGGCACCGGCAGATGCGACGCCCCATAGGTCAGCACCAGTGGCACCACGTCGCCCTCGCCGATCTCGAAATCGGCGACCGTGGTCATGTCCCTGCCGTACGTCGCGACCGGCGTATGCAGCACGACCATGTCGGGTCCGCAGATCGCCAGGAGCGCGTCGTCCTCGCCGCGCTTCACCCATGGAATGCTCGCGCCGTAGCCGAACCTGATCACGAGCTGCATCGCCACCTCGACCCTGCCGCGATCGCCGCGCACCAAGCGGACCACGTCCGAAGCCGAGCCGCGCGGCGGCATGAAGTCGATCAGCGTGAACGCCCCGGTCGCGGTCTCGAAGGTCGTCTCCAGGATCAGGCTGTCGCCGCGATAACGCCGGCTGCAGCGCACGATCTCCTTCGCCGGCGCGATCTTCCAGCGGCCGTTGGCCTCACTGCCGAGCAGCGCCGCGAAACAGGCTTCGGAATCGAACGCCGGCCAGCACAGCCAATCGATCGATCCGTCGCGACCGACCAGCGCAGCGGTCTCGCAATCGCCGATCATCGCGTAGTCTTCGATGTCGCCGGGCAACGCGTTCAACCCGGATTGCGGCGGTCGATCGTCGCCGCGAAAAGTGCCGAGCGGTTGATGATGGCGGCGACGTCTTCGAGCGGCTTCGGCAACCGCCGTCGCCAATTCGGATGTTCCGACACCGTCCCCGGCACATTGGGCTGGTCGAGCACCCCCAGCAGATCTTCCAGCGCGATCGCCAGCAGGCGCGACGGCGTACGCGCCAGGAAGGTCAACACCGCGTAGATGTCCTCGTGCTCGATGCCCTGATGGCGCAGGGCGTCGCCGAGCATCGCCAGCGCGTGGTGCCGGCTGTCGTCGCTCTCGCCGGGGTCGACCCCGATCGAGCGCTTCAGATGCAGGTCTGTGAGCGCGCGCCAACCCGAATAGGTGGCGAGATCGTGGGTGTTGAAGGTCACCAGCGCGTTCGGCAGGTAGTGCTCGAGCCCGAAGAACCAGCCCTGGTGGAAGTCGCGCTCGAACATCATCACCCGGTACGACCAGATCCCCCACGCCGCCAGCCGATCGCGGAAGCCGTCCGGAACGGTACCGAGGTCCTCGCCGATCACCACGCAGCGATGTCCGACGCTCTCCTGCGCGGTGACCGCGAGCAGCGCCTCGAACGGCATCTGCACGTAGACGCCCTCATGGGCGGCGAAGCCATGCGGGACGAGATACAGCCGATTGAGCCCGAGCACGTGATCGAGCCGGATTGCGCCGGCATAGCGCATCGAGGCCCGCAGCATGTCACGGAACGGCGCAAAGCCCGTCAGTTCCAGCCCTGGCGCGTTGAAGCCGGCCAGGCCCCAATTCTGACCCGCGGTGTTGAGCGAGTCCGGCGGCGCGCCGACCGACAGCAGCCGCGAGATCGCGGTCTGCTCGTTCCAGGCGTCGAAGCCGTCGCTCTGCACTCCGACCGCGACGTCGAGATACAGCCCTACGCTCATGCCGCGCGCTGCGGCGAGATCGCGGCAGCCGCGCAACTGATCATCGGCGCACCATTGGGTGAAGGCGACGAATTCCACCTCGGCGGCATCGGGGCCCTGTCGCAATAGATCGCAGCGGGCATCGTCGGGCTGGCGCCATTCTTCCGGCCATTCCCACCATGGATGCCCGAACCGGTGCCGCAGAACTTCGAAACACGCGAACCGCGTCAGCAGCGGCGCGCGCTCGCGGCGGAATGCCTCGAACGCTTCGCGCCGGCTGTCGGACGCCGAGGTCCGGAACGCCTCATAGGCGGCCCGCAGACCCCGCCACTTCACGGCCGCCACCGCGGCGTAGTCGATCAGCTCGCCGTCGCGGAGCGCCGCCAGCGTCTGGGCGTCGACCGGCCGGTCGGCGGCGGAAAACTCCGGCAGCCGTTCGACATCGACATACAACGGATTGAGGAACAGCCGGCTGTTCGGCGAATAAGGGCTGCAATCCCCCGGCCGGTCGTCGAACAACGCATGCAGCGGATTGAGACCGATCCCGCCTGCCCCCAGCGCGGCCGCGAGCTCGATCAGGTTGGCCAGATCGGTGAAATCGCCGATGCCCCAATTGCGTACCGATCGCAGGCTGTAGAGCTGAACCGCGATCAGCCACGAGCGGTCGAATGCACCGCCGAAGGCGCGCCGCGGCGACATCAGCAGCGGCAGCTCCTCGGTGCGGCCGGATGCGTCGCTCAGCCGCACGCTGTGAATACCGGGCGGCAGATCCAGCGGCCAGCTCAGGGTCCGCTGCTCGGCGGCGCCTTCAACCAGCGCGCCCCCATCGGTGACGATACGCCAACGTACAGGCAGCACCGCCTGGGCGCCCAGCTCGGAGCGACACGGCTCGCCCTCCCGGATCACCACGATCCGGTCCAACAACCTGCGCTCGGCGGGCTGCGGCATCGCCTCGGTGATCAGCGCCAATGCCTCTGGCGGGGTGACGTGGCGGCGTCCCTGACCGTCGTAGAATTCGGTCTGGATGCCCAGCTCGGAAGCTCTGGTGAATAAATCCATTAAGCACGCTGTCTACACGCCGCGCGGGTGCGCGGCGATTCCGCCTGTCCCAGGATAGTCATATCGAACGCAATTGCGTAGGGTGAGTTCCATTGGAACCTGCGCGGTCGAGAAGCTTTGTAATGGAGAACCGCCCGGTTCACTATGGGACGAGTGTCCTAGATCGTGGGCATCACCTCACTCAATCGATCGTGGGCTATTGTGAACAAGTCGACGCAAGCGCTTCAGGCCGCCGCTCAGGGCGGCGCTTTTCACATCGAAGACATCTTCCCGCTGATCGACGGCGGACGATTTGCGGTGAAGCGGATCGTCGGCGAGCCGGTCGAAGTGTGGGCCGACATCTATCGCGACGGCCATGAGGTCATCGCTGCCGCGCTGATCTGGCGCCGTGAGCAGGACAGCACCTGGCAGCGCGTGCCGATGGTACACACCGTCAACGATCGCTGGTCGGCAACCTTCACGCCGCAGCAACTCGGCCGTCACGTCTATGCCATCGAAGCATGGACCGATGAATTCGCCACCTGGCGCCACGGTGCCGAGTTGAAGCTGAAGGCCGGACAAGATCTGTCGCTGGACGCGCTGGAAGGTGCCGGCCTGCTGACCAAGGCGCAGTCCGACGATCCCGACGTGCTGCGGCTGATCCAGCACCGCTGTGAAGACTATCTGCGGACCGGCGAAATCGAACCGCTGCTGGCGCCGGAATTGCTGGACGCGATGGCGACGAGTCAGGCGCGGCCCGACCTCACCCGCACCGATCCGCTGCCCTTGATGATCGACCGGCCGCGGGCTCGCTTCAGCGCCTGGTACGAGATGGTGCCGCGCAGCCAGGGGACCGAGCCAGGCCGCCACGGCACGTTCCGCGATTGCATCGCCCGGCTGCCGGACGTCGCCGCGATGGGCTTCGACGTGGTGTATTTCACCCCGATCCATCCGATCGGTCACACCAACCGCAAGGGCCGCAACAACGCGCTCACAGCCGGGCCCGGCGATCCCGGCAGTCCTTACGCGATCGGCGCCGAAGAAGGCGGCCACGACGCCGTGCATCCGGAGCTCGGCACTCTGGAAGACTTCCGCGCCTTCGTCGGTGCCTGCGAAGTGGTGGGCATCGAGGTCGCGCTCGACATCGCGGTGCAGTGCTCACCGGACCATCCCTGGCTGAAGCAGCATCCGGACTGGTTCAAGCGCCGCCCCGACGGCTCGATGAAATACGCCGAGAACCCGCCGAAGAAATACGAAGACATCGTCAATCCTGACTTCTCCTGCGAGGACGCCGGTGCGCTGTGGAACGCGCTGCGCGACGTCATGCTGTTCTGGGCCGATCAGGGCGTGAAGATCTTCCGGGTCGACAACCCGCACACCAAGCCACTGCGGTTCTGGGAATGGCTGATCCGTGAGGTGCAGCTACGTCACCCCGACGTGATTTTCCTGGCCGAAGCCTTCACCCGGCCGAAGCTGATGAAGGGGCTGGCCAAGCTCGGCTTCACGCAGTCCTACACCTACTTCACCTGGCGAACCCAGAAGTGGGAGATCGAACAATATCTGCGTGAGCTCGCCGGTTACCCGGAGCGCGACTTCTATCGCCCCAATTTCTTCACCAACACGCCCGACATCCTGCCCTACCACCTGCAGGGTGGCGAACCGTGGATGTTCAAATCGCGCCTCGTTCTCGCCGCAACGCTGTCATCGACCTATGGCATCTACAACGGATTCGAACTGCTCGAACACGACGCAATCCCGGGAAAAGAGGAATATCTCGATTCCGAAAAGTACGAGATCAAGGTTCGCGACTGGGACAAGCCCGGCAACATCAAGCCTTACATCCGCGACATCAACCGCATCCGCGCCGCCAACCCGGCGCTCCAGCAGACCAGCAACTTGCGCTTTCTCGATGTGCAGGATCCGAACGTGACCGGCTTCGTGAAGACTTCCGTCGATGGCGGTAACGCGGTCGCGGTCGCGATCGCTCTCAGCAGCGACTACCACGAGTTCTGGCTGCCGCTCGGCGACGTGCAGATCGTGGTTGCGGGCGAGCGGCGGCCGGTCGCCGCAGTGGAGAACCTGCTGACGGGCGAACGCCACGCACTCGACTGGGGCGGGATCAACCTGCGGATCGATCCGCACCGTGACCCGGCGCTGCTGTTCCGTTGCCTGGCGTGAGTGCGGAAACATGAATGAAATGTCACCGATCGTGGCGAACGACAGGCCGGGCGACGACGCCTCCGACGAGCTCTGGTACAAGGACGCCATCATCTACCAGTTGCACGTCAAGGCGTTCGCCGACAGCAACAATGACGGCATCGGCGACTTCGCCGGCCTCACCGAGAAGCTGGACTATCTCCAGGAGCTCGGCGTCAATACGCTGTGGCTGCTGCCGTTCTATCCGTCGCCGCAGCGCGACGACGGCTACGACATCGCCGACTACGGCTCGATCAACCCCGACTTCGGCACCATGAAGGACTTTCGCCGCTTCATCTTTGAAGCGAAGCGGCGAAACCTACGCGTCATCACCGAGCTGGTGGTCAACCACACTTCGGACCAGCACGCATGGTTCAAGCGGGCGCGGCGGAGCCCAAAGAATTCGAGCGCGCGCAACTGGTACGTCTGGAGCGACACCGACCAGATGTATCAGGGCACGCGGATCATCTTCACCGACACGGAAAAATCGAACTGGACCTGGGATCCGGAAGCCGGCCAATACTACTGGCACCGGTTCTTCTCGCACCAGCCCGACCTCAATTTCGACAATCCGCGCGTTGTCGGCGCGGTCGTCAAAGTGATGAAGCGCTGGCTCGACAACGGCGTCGACGGCTTCCGGCTCGACGCGATTCCCTACCTGTGCGAGCGCGACGGCACCAACAACGAGAACCTTCCCGAGACCCATGCGGTCATCAAGCGGCTGCGCGCCGAGCTGGACGCCTACGCCAAGGGCAAGCTGCTGCTGGCCGAGGCCAATCAGTGGCCGGAGGACGTCCAGCAGTATTTCGGCGACAGCGACGAATGCCACATGGCCTACCACTTCCCGCTGATGCCGCGGATCTACATGGCGATCGCGCAGGAAGACCGCTTCCCGATCACCGACATCATGCGCCAGACGCCCGAGATTCCGCCCAACTGCCAATGGGCGATGTTCCTGCGCAACCACGACGAACTGACGCTCGAAATGGTCACCGACGTCGAGCGCGACTATCTGTGGAAGACCTACGCTGCCGACCCGCGGGCCCGGATCAACGTCGGCATTCGCCGCCGCCTGGCGCCGCTGATGGACAACGACCGCCGCAAGATCGAATTGATGAACTCGCTGCTGCTGTCGTTTCCCGGTACGCCGATCATCTATTACGGCGACGAGATCGGGATGGGCGACAACATCTATCTCGGCGACCGCAACGGCGTTCGCACCCCGATGCAATGGTCGTCCGACCGCAACGGCGGATTCTCGCGCGCCGACCCGGCGCGGCTGTATGCGCCGCCGATCATGGATCCGGTCTACGGCTACGCCTCGGTCAACGTCGAGGCGCAGCAGCGCAGCCTGTCGTCGCTGCTCAGCGCGATGAAGCGGCTGATCGCGGTCCGCAAGTCAACGTCGGCGTTCGGCCGGGGCAGCATGACCTTCATCCGGCCGAGCAACCGCGCCGTGCTCGCCTATGTCCGGCAGCACGAGGACGAAGTCATTCTCTGCGTCGCCAACCTGTCGCGGGCCGCGCAGGCGACCGAGCTGGATCTGTCGCCGTGGAAAGAGCGTGTGCCGCAAGAAATGCTCGGCCGCACCAAGTTTCCGCCGATCGGCGAACTGCCATACATGATCACGCTGGCGCCGTTCGGCTTCTATTGGTTCAAGCTGGAAGAGCCCGGCACCGCCGCCCATGTCGCGCCGGTCTCCACCGTACCCGAATTCGTGACCCTGGTGGTGCCGCTGGGCTCGACCTGGATGACGCTGGGCCGCACCCGCTCGATGTTCGAGCACGAGGTACTGCCGACCTTCCTGTCGCGAACCCGCTGGTTTCCGGAGCGCAACCCGCGCGCGATCCATCCGCGGTTGACCTCGGCGATCCCGTTCGCCAACGACGGCGACAACCGTCCCTGGCTGGCGCTGTTTGAAGCGACGCTGCGCGGTACCACCGCACGCTATCTGCTGCCGATGCAGATCGACTGGGTCCGATTCGATCGCGAGCGCTACAACCCACGCGCTTACGCGGCGGTTCGCCAGGGCGCGCGCGAGGGCACTCTGCTCGACGTCGCCGCCGACCCGTCGTTCGTCGACCTGCTGCTGCAAAACGTCCGGAGCGCGCTCACTGTAATCGGCGACGATGGCAATCGGCTCGAATTCCGTCCTGGCTCGCTGCTCGCCGAGCGGCCGGCGGGCCCGTTCGAGAACATCCGCCCGGTGGACGCCGAGCAGTCGAATTCGACCTCGCTGATCGACGAAGACTACGTCGTCAAATTATATCGGCGGCTACAGGTCGGCATCAATCCCGAGCTGGAGATGGGGCGGTTCCTCACGGAAGTGGCCGGCTACCGCAATACCCCGGCGCTGCTCGGCAGCGTCGAACTGGTCGAAGGCGACACCACGACGGCGATCGCGGTGGTGCACGAATTCATCGGCAATCAGGGTGACGGCTGGACCCTCACCGCCGGCTATCTAGACCGCTATGTCGACGAGCAACGGGTGCTGACCGGCAATCCGGAGGCCGCCGAAAGTGATCAGTTCGCACCATATCTGCACTTCATGCAACATACCGGCCGGCGCGTCGCCGAAATGCACATCGCGCTGGCCGGTCACCCGGAGCTGCCCGATTTTGCGCCGGAGCCGATCGGCCCGGACGAGGCACGTTCGTGGGTCGCGACCGTCTCGGCCGCGGCCGAACGGGTACTCGGCGAGCTGCGGCGCCGGCGCGACGGCTTCAGCGACCCCGACAAGGCATTGGTCGACCGTCTTTTGGCGGCTCGCGAGATCCTGATGGGCCGCATCGGCGAGCTCCTGGGCGATGACGGCGGCCTGAACATCCGTCACCATGGCGATTTCCATCTCGGTCAGATGCTGATCGTCAAGGACGACATCTACATCATCGACTTCGAGGGCGAACCGCGCCGTACCCTCGCCGAGCGCCGCGCCAAGGCGCCGGCGGCACGCGATGTTGCCGGTCTGGTGCGCTCGATCGACTATTCGACCACTGCGGCGCTCACCCGCGCGCTCAAAACGCCGCCCGACGAACCCGGCCGGCTGAACGAAGCACTCGAACTGTGGCGCATCCGCGCCACGACCGCGTTCCTGGACGGGTACCGTCAGACCATGGGCGAAAGCCCGGTCTGGCCGGCCGATCCTGACGCAGCGGATCGATGGCTCGATTTCTTTCTGATTGAAAAGGCGCTGTACGAGATCGACTACGAGATCGCGCACCGTCCCGATTGGCTGCGGGTGCCGCTCGCCGGCATTCTCCGCATCCTGTCGCCGCCGCCCGAGGAGTTTCCATGACCGCGCAATTGAGTGACGAAGCCTACGCTGTTGTCGAAGGCCGTCATGCCGACCCGTTTCATTATCTCGGCCCGCATCCACAGGACGGCGGTACCGTGGTTCGCGTCCTGCTGCCGGACGCCACCGCGGTCGAGGTGGTGGGAGACGACGGCACCACGGCTTCGCTCGAACAGGCCCACCGGTCCGGCCTATTCGTCGGAGCGCTGCCGGGCGCCGCATCGCGCTACACGCTTCGCGCCCGGTTCGGAGACACCACCGTCGAGCTGCACGACCCTTATCGCTTTCCCCCGATCCTGACCGACTTCGATCTCTATCTGCTCGGTGAAGGCACCGATCAGCGGCTGTACGACAAGCTCGGCGCCCATCCGATGGAGCTGGACGGCATCGCCGGCGTCGCCTTTGTGGTACTGGCGCCCAACGCACGCCGCGTCAGCGTGGTCGGCGATTTCAACTATTGGAATCCGCTTCGCCACCAGATGCGGGTGCGCGGCAACGGCTATTGGGAACTGTTCATCCCGGGCGCCCGCGCCGGTGATCACTACAAGTTCGATCTTGCCGGACCGAACGGCGAGCAACTGCCCCAGAAATCAGATCCCTTGGCGTTCGCCGCCGAGCTGCGGCCGAAGACCGCATCGATCGTGGTCGATGCCACCACGCTGCCGCGACCGCGACCCGCCCCGGACAACATCAACGCGCTGTCGGCACCGATGTCGATCTACGAGGTGCATCTCGGCTCGTGGCGCCGCAAGGACGGCGACCAGTGGCTGACCTACCGTGAGCTCGCCGAGCAATTGCCGGCCTATGTCCAAGACATGGGCTTCACCCATGTCGAATTCCTGCCGGTCAGCGAGCATCCGTTCGACGGATCTTGGGGCTACCAGCCGACCGGCCTGTATGCTCCGACCTCGCGGTTCGGGTCGCCGGAAGACTTCTGCGCGCTGGTCGACGCCCTGCATGCAGCCGGCATCGGTGTGGTGCTCGACTGGGTGCCGGGCCATTTCCCGGACGATCCGCACGGCCTCGGTAATTTCGACGGCACTGCGCTGTACGAGCACGCCAACCCGATGCAGGGGCGGCATCTCGACTGGGGCACCCTGATCTACAATTACGGCCGCACCGAAGTGGTCAATTTCCTCACCGCCAACGCACTGTTCTGGCTGGAGCGCTATGGCATCGATGCGCTGCGGGTCGATGCCGTAGCGTCGATGCTGTACCTCGACTACAGCCGGCCGGCAGGCGGCTGGATTCCCAACAAATTCGGCGGGCGTGAGAACATCGAGGCAATCGAGTTCATTCGCCGATTCAACACCGAGGTGTACGCCAAATTCCCGCACGCCACCACCGCGGCCGAAGAATCCACGGCGTGGCCGCAGGTGTCTCGACCGGTCGAATTCGGCGGACTCGGCTTCGGCTACAAATGGAACATGGGGTGGATGCACGATACGCTGAACTACATCAGCAAGGATCCGATCCACCGGAAATATCATCACGGCCAGATTCTGTTCGGGCTGCACTACGCGTTCTCGGAAAATTTCATCCTGCCGCTGTCGCATGACGAGGTCGTGCACGGCAAACGCTCCATCCTCGGCCGGATGCCGGGCGACGAGTGGCAGCGCTTTGCCAACCTGCGTGCCTACTACGCCTTCATGTTCGGCCACCCCGGCAAGAAACTGCTGTTCATGGGCGGTGAGTTCGGCCAGGAGCGGGAATGGAGCCACGACCGCTCGCTCGATTGGCACCTGCTCGACTATCCGAAATACGCCGGCATCCAGGCACTGATCCGCGACCTCAACAAGCTGTATCGGTCGCTGCCGGCGCTGCATCAGCTCGACTGCGATCCGTTCGGCTTCGAATGGCTGATCACCGAAGACGCCAACCGCAACGTGTTCGCATGGATGCGAAAGGGCAACGACACCCGATCGCGCTGCCTGGTGATCGTCAACTTCTCGCCGAACGTATATCAGGACTACCGGGTGCGCGTACCGTTTCCGGGCCGCTGGCGCGAAGTATTCAACTCGGATTCGGCAGTGTACGGCGGCAGCAATGTCGGCAATGGCGGCGAAGTCCGACCGCGGGACGGCCTGGTGCCGGAGCTGAGCCTGACGATTCCGCCGCTCGCCGCTATATTCCTCGTCCCAGAGGACTGAACAGACGAAAGTCGGGCGACATCGGGCAGGACGATCGCGTGTCGCCAGTCCTTGAGGCTTCGGATCTAAGGCGAAATGCTCCGAAGGGGTCGCCAGAGCCGAAACAGCTCCAATGTGACAGTCCCGCGAGCCAGCCCTGCGCGCCGGCGGCGTTGTCCACGGCGCCGCGCCGGAACAGCAGATTAACAGTGTCCTTCGATTTCGAAGTTCGCTAACAAAGACAATCGCAGGCTATGCGAACTTCTTGATCGGGATACTCGCTATGCGCCTCACCGCCGGAACCGACTCCCGTCTCGGAGCGACCTGGGACGGGCGCGGCACCAACTTCGCGCTGTTCTCCGCCAACGCCCACAAGGTCGAGCTCTGTCTGTTCGACGCCCAAGGCCGCCGCGAGCTGGAGCGGATCGAACTGCCGGAGCGCACCGAAGACGTCTGGCACGGTTATCTCAACGACGTCTCGCCCGGCCAGCTCTACGGCTACCGGGTGTACGGGCCCTACGATCCTGACCACGGCCATCGCTTCAACGCCCACAAGCTGCTGCTCGACCCCTATGCCAAACGGCTGAGCGGACGCCTGGTATGGAGCGAAGCCCATTTCGCCTATCGCACCGGCTCTCCGCGCGAGGATCTGTCGTTCGACCGCCGCGACAACGCACGCGGCATGCCGAAGGCGGTGGTGGTCGACGAGACCGTCGGCAGCGGCCGCCGCGAAACCCGGCCCGGGATCCGCTGGGAAGACACCGTCATTTACGAAGCCCACGTCAAGGGACTGACCCAGCTTCGCGACGATGTGCCGCCCGGACTGCGCGGCACCTTCGGAGGCCTCGCCTGCCCGTCGATGATCGCGCATCTGAAACGGCTCGGGGTTACCACAATTGAACTTTTGCCGGTTCACGGCTTTGTCGATGACCGCATCCTGGTCGAGAAGAAGCTGGTGAACTACTGGGGCTACAACACGATCTCGTTCTTCGCACCGGAGACCCGCTACGCGCCGGACAAGGACAATCCGCTGGACTCGTTCCGTACCACCGTGGCGCGGCTGCACGACGCCGGAATCGAAGTCCTGCTCGACGTCGTCTACAACCACACCGCGGAGGGCAATCATCTCGGTCCGACGCTGTCGTTCCGCGGCATCGACAACGCCTCGTACTATTGGCTGCAGCCCGACAATCCGCGTTACTACGACGACTTTACCGGCTGCGGCAATTCGCTGAACCTGACGCATCCGCGCGTGCTGCAGATGGTGATGGACAGCCTGCGCTATTGGGTCGAAGTCTGCCACGTCGACGGCTTCCGCTTCGACCTCGCCACCACGCTGGCGCGCGGGCCCAACGGCTACGACCGCAAAGGCGGCTTCTTTACCGCGATCCGGCAGGATCCGGCGCTGGCCGGCGTCAAGCTGGTCGCCGAGCCTTGGGATCTCGGCATGGGCGGCTATCAGGTCGGCGCGTTCCCGTCGCAATGGTCGGAATGGAACGATCGCTACCGCAGCGTGATGCGGCGCTACTGGAGCGGTGAAGGCAGCCTGATCGGCGAAGTGTCGCGGCGGATGACCGGTTCGTCCGACATGTTCAACCACGACGGCCGGATGCCGCGCGCCAGCGTCAATCACGTCACCGTGCACGATGGCTTCACGCTCGCCGACCTGTTCAGTTACGAGCACAAGCACAACCTCGCCAACGGCGAGGAAAATCGCGACGGGTCCAACGACAATCACAGCATCAATTGCGGCGTCGAGGGCCCGAGCGACGATCCGAAGATTCTCGGCCTGCGCCGCCAGCTTCGCAAGAACCAGCTCGCCTGCCTGTTCCTGGCGCAGGGCGTGCCGCTGCTGCTCGCCGGCGACGAGGTCGGCAATTCGCAGTCCGGCAACAACAATGCCTATTGCCAGGACAACGAGATCGGCTGGGTCGGTTGGGACGGCAGCAACACCGACGACGATATGGTCGAGTTCGTCGGGCTGATGACCGACATCCGCCGCCGCTTTCCGCAGCTTCGCTCGCGCCGCTGGCTCGATGGCCGCCGGGCCGATGGCTCGTATGGCGTGCTGTGGTTGACGCCGTCGGCGGCGGAGATGACCGAGCAGGATTGGGCGTTTCCCGACGGCCGCTTCCTGGCCTACATGCTGAGCCCGAGCGAGGCCGGCGGCGATTCCATCTTCATTGTGCTGAATTCTGGGGGTGAGGCGATCGACTTCCATCTGCCGAAGACCAGCGACTTTCCTGTCTGGCACCAGCTGTTCGACACCACCAAGGATACCGTGCAGGTCGCGCCGTTGAAATTCGGCAGCGTCAGCTCGGCGCCGCCACGCTCGGTGCTCGCCTTTGCCGGGACGATGGCATGACCGGACGCAGCTTCGGTCCGCGCCTCACGGCCGGCGGCGTCGAATTCCGGCTGTGGGCGCCGAACGCGCAGCAGGTCGAGGTGGTGCTGGACGGCGCAACGCATCCGATGCTGCGCGACGACAAGGGCTGGCACGCGGCGGAAGTCGCCGGCCCCGGCGTCGGCGCACGCTATCGCTTCCGCATCGACGGCGAGCTCGAGGTGCCGGACCCCGGCTCGCTGTTTCAGCCCGACGACATCTCCGGCCCCAGCGAAGTGATCGACCACGCCGCCTACGCTTGGCGCGCAACGGATTGGCGTGGCCGTCCGTGGGCCGATACCGTGCTGCTGGAAACTCATGTCGGCACCTTCACGCCCGAAGGCAGCTACCGCGCGATGATCGACAAGCTCGATCATCTGGTCGCGACAGGAATCACCGCTTTGGAATTGATGCCGCTGGCAGACTTCCCGGGACAGCGCAATTGGGGCTACGACGGCGTGCTGTGGTACGCGCCAGACAGCGCCTATGGCCGTCCGGAAGATCTCAAGGCGCTGATCGACGAAGCGCATCTGCGCGGCCTGATGGTGTTTCTCGACGTGGTCTACAACCACTTCGGTCCGGAGGGAAATTATCTCGGCGGTTACGCGCCCGATTTTTTCTCCGACAAGCACACACCGTGGGGCAACGCGATCAACTATCGGGTCGGCGAAGTCCGCGCCTTCGCGATCGAGAACGCACTGCATTGGCTGCGCGACTATCGGTTCGACGGGCTGCGGCTCGACGCCGTGCACGCGATCCCCGATCAGGGCGAGATCCCGATGTTGCACGAATTGTCCCGCGAGGCCGGCAAGCTGGCGGCCGAGACCGGGCGGCACATCCATCTGGTGCTGGAGAACGACGACAACATCGCCGCCGTGCTCGATCCGGTCACCGATCCGTCGCGCGGGCAGTATCGCGCGCAGTGGAACGACGATTATCACCACGCGTGGCACGTCGCGCTGACCGGCGAGCGCCAGGGCTACTATTCCGACTATGCCGATGCGCCGCTGCGGCACCTGGCGCGCGCGCTCGGCTCCGGCTTCGCCTATCAGGGCGAGCCGTCGGCGCATCGCGGCGGCACCCCGCGCGGCGAGCCGAGCGGCGAGTTGCCACCGCTCGGCTTCGTCAACTTCCTGCAGAACCACGACCAGATCGGCAATCGCGCGCTTGGCGACCGGCTGGAGAGCCTCGCCAAGCCCGCGGCGATCGAAGCCGCGCTGGCGATCACGCTGCTGGCGCCCACCGTGCCGATGCTGTTCATGGGCGAGGAATGGGGCTCGAAGGCGCCGTTTCCGTTCTTCTGCGACTTCCACGGCGAGCTGGCCGAAGCGGTGCGCGACGGCCGCCGCAAGGAATTCGCTGGCGCCTATGAGAAATACGGCGACGACGTCCCCGATCCGCTCGATCACGACACCTTCGACAGCGCCGTGCTCGACTGGCGCGAGCGCGATGGCGGCGCCGGCGCGCAGCGATTGGCGCTGGTGTCGCGGCTGCTGCAGGTCCGCCGCAACGCGATCGCGCCGCGGCTCGCCGGAGCGCGGTTCGACACCGCCGCAATCGCCGAGGGCGGGCTGCTGACCGCACACTGGCGGCTGGCGGACGGCGCCACACTCGCTCTCGTCGCCAATCTGTCGGACCAGGAGCGCGACGGCGGCACGCCGGCCGCGTCGGGAACTATTTTATGGGGCGGCGATTGGACCCGGATCATTCCGCCTTGGGCGGTGTCCTGGCGCCTTGAGCAACCCTAAATGCCCCCTGCCATTCCGACTGCGACCTATCGCCTTCAGCTCACCGCCGATTTCGGTTTCGACGCCGCTGCCGCAATCGTTCCCTACCTGAAGCGGCTCGGCCTCTCGCATCTGTACGCGTCGCCGTTCATGAAGGCGCGCAAGGGTTCGACCCACGGCTACGACATCGTCGATCACACCCAACTCAATCCCGAGCTCGGTGGCGAAGAAGGCTTCGCCCGGCTCAGCGCCGCGCTGAAACAGCACGACATCGGCCTGATCCTCGATTTCGTGCCGAACCATGTCGGCGTGCACTACGCCGACAATCCGTGGTGGCTCGACGTGCTGGAATGGGGCCCGGCCTCGCCGCACGCCGCCTCGTTCGACATCGATTGGGAGATGCTGCCGTTCCGCGCTCGCGGCGGCGTGCTGCTGCCGATCATCGGCTCGTCCTACGGCAAGGCGCTCGAAGGCGGCGAGATCGAACTGCGTTATGACTCCGCCGACGGCAGCTTCTCGGCCTGGTACTACGAACATCGGCTGCCGATCGCGCCGCAGCGCTACAGCGAGATCTTGCGCACCGTGGTGCGCGAGGCCGATGCCGCCGAAACCGATACGGGCCGCGCGATCCTGGAGCTCGCCGCGCGCTACACCGGGCTGCGCCGCCCCGCGCGCGCCGAGGCCCCGGAATTCAAGGCGGCGCTGAAGGCGATACCTGGCGCTGCCGAGGTGATCGCACGCGGTCTCGACGCCTACCGCGCCGGCGAAGGCCGCGCCACCCAGATCCAGGCGCTCCACAATCTGCTTGAGCGCCAGCACTACAAGCTCGGGCACTGGCAATTGGCGTCGAGCGAGATCAACTACCGCCGGTTCTTCGACGTCAATACCCTCGCCGGCCTGCGCGTCGAAGATGCCGCCACCTTCGCGGCGATCCACAGTCGGGTGAAGAAGCTGCTCGCCGACGGCCAACTGCAGGGCCTGCGCCTCGACCACATCGACGGCCTGCGCGATCCGGCGCAGTATTTCCAGCGGCTGCGCCGGCTGGCGCGCGACGCGCAGGGGCCGGATGCGCCGCCGCTGTACACCGTGATCGAAAAAATTCTCGGCGAGGGCGAGGAGCTGCATCGCTTCGCCGGCGTGCACGGCACCACCGGCTACGAATGGCTCAACGTCATCACCCGAGTGCTGCTCGACGGCGGCGGCCTGAAGCCGCTCGACGAGACTTGGCGGCAGGCCAGCAATCTGTCGCCGACGTTCGATCCGGTGCTGAAGGCCGCCAAGCGCCGCGTGCTGGAGACGCTGCTGCTGAGCGAGTTCACCGTGCTCACCCGGCTGCTGGCGCGGATCGCATCGGGTCACTACTCGACCCGCGATTTTTCCGCCGACAATCTGCGACAGGCATTCGAGCTCTATGTGCTGCACTTCCCGGTGTATCGCACCTATCTGACCGGCAACAGCCCGACCCAGCTCGACCGCCGGCTGATCGAAGACACCATCGCCAAAGCGCGGGCCGACTGGTTCGGCGCCGACGACGGCATCTTCGAATTCCTCAAAGACGTGCTGACGATGGACCTGGTGAAGCCCGGACGCGCGCCACACTCCAAGCCGCGGGTGCGCCGTTTCGCCCTCAAGGTGCAGCAGTTCACCGGGCCGACAATGGCGAAGTCGCTCGAGGACACCGCATTCTATCGCTATCACCGGCTGCTGGCCCTGAACGAGGTCGGCGGCGATCCGGCCGCCCCCGAGATGCCGACAGCCGCATTCCACGCCGAGATGCAGGGCCGCGCCCAGGATTGGCCGCACGGCATGACGGCGACGATGACGCACGACGCCAAGCGCGGCGAAGACGCGCGCGCGCGGCTGCTATCCCTCGCCGAAATCCCCGGCGAATGGGCCAGCGCCGTCGGCAAATGGAAGTTGCTCAACGCGCCGCATCTCGTCGTCGACGGCGAGATGCGAGCCCCCTCGCCCGCGTTCGAATACATGCTGTATCAGGCGCTGCTCGGCGCCTGGCCGCTGACGCCCGATCCGGATTTCGCCGATCGCTTCCAGGGATTCGCGCTGAAGGCTGCCCGCGAGGGCAAGCAGGAAACCAACTGGCTCAATCCGAACCTCGCTTACGAAGAAGGCGTGCGCACCTTCATCGACCGCATGCTCGATTCCTCGCTGTCGGGCGCGTTCCTGGAGTCGGTCGAGAACCTGCACCGGCGATTGTCGCTGCTCGGCGCGCTCAACGGGCTCGGTCAGGTGACTCTGAAGGCGACGATACCGGGCGTACCGGATTTCTATCAGGGCACCGAATTCTGGGATTTTTCGCTGGTCGATCCCGACAACCGCCGGCCGGTGGATTTCGCCGCGCGCGCCAAGGCGCTGGAGACACTACACGATCGGCCGGACTGGAACGCGCTGATCGCGGACTGGCGTGACGGCCGCGTCAAGCTCGCCTGGACTCACAATCTGCTGCGGCTGCGCCGCGACCATGCCGAGCTGTTCACCGACGGCGACTATCGTCCACTCGCGGTGAAGGGCCCGCATCGTGACCACATCGTCGCATTCGCCCGCAGCCGCGGCAGCGAGGCGGTGATCGTCGTGGTCGGCAAAGGCTTTGCGGCGCTATCCGACAACGGCCGGCAATGGCCCACCGGCGAGGTGTTCGAAGGCGCGGTGGATACCACAGGCTACGTGGTCGAGACCGAGACCGGCGACGACAGCTCCGGCAACCTGGCGCTGCGCGACCTGTTCCGCCACCTCCCAGTCGCTGTGCGTCGCGCCCGGGTCGCCGGCTCAAGACGCACACGACGCGGCTGAACGCACAGCAGACTGCAGCGCCGTCATTCCGGGCCACTCCCGCCAGCGAGCGAACTCGAATTCTGCCCCTCGCACCGAATTCCACAAAGCCCTGCTCGCTTCGAGATTCCAGGTTCGCGCTGCGCGCGCCCCGGAATGTCTCGGGGAGACGTGCGGCAACACCATGACCATCGACTGCTTTGGCGCGATTGCACACGCCCCCACAAAACACCGAGGCCGCCCGGGAGCTGGAGCCGGACGGCCTGACGGGGTTTGTGCCGATCAGGAAATCGGTTCCCTCACCCGCACGACCAGGATTCCAAGATTCGGTTACTTACAACTTAACGCAATTGCCGATAACTACTTTCTGCAACGCCACAATTTGGTGCAGCGCACAGGCCGTCATTTCTTCTCCAACATCAAATGACCGCGCTTCTGAATCGCGACACGCGCCGCGTCGGCGAACTTCTGCAGCAGCCACGGCAGGCGCACTTCGAGTCGGACGTGATCCTCGGCGACGTCGACCTGACCGGCAGCGACCTGACCGAGCGCACGGACGCGAAACAGCATCTGGTCGCCGCGCCAAGTCTCTTCGTCCACCTTCAAAATCGGTACGTTGATCGCCGCGCGGCTGAGGCCGGTCTGTAGCCGCCGGCGTGCTTCGTCGCGGCCGAGGCGATGGGGAATCGATACGACAAGCGGAGCTGACATCGCGGCGTCCTCGTCACTGGAGCGGATTGATGTCTCCCTATCTAGGCACGTCTTGCGACAACAACAGGGCGTCGCGCACCACGCAGAGTTTCGGCCGCGGAACCTTCATTGTTACGCCGTGTTCTCCTTCCGACAGGCGGAGCATTCGGGCGATCCGCCGCGACAAGGAGAGCAAGATGTCCATCGGCACTATCATCCTGATCATCCTGATCATCGCCTTGCTGGGCGGTTTCACCGGAGTCGGCGGCGGGCCGTTCTACGGCACTGGTTACTACGGCGGCGGCGGTCTCGGCCTGGTAATCGTGATCCTGCTGATCTTGCTGCTGCTCGGCAAGATCTGACGCACGGCATCGTTCCGTTGGCTGATCGACAAGGTCGTGGCCGGGCTCGAACGCCCGGCCATCGCGCATCGAAAAACGGCCGCCTACTTCCGACCCGACGTCAGCGCCTTGATCGCCGGCTTCAGCGGAGTGTCCGCTTCGTCGTAGTCCGTCCACGCTTTGGACCGCTTGATCAGCGCGGGCACCGACTCGATGGTGTAGCGCTTGGGGTCGAGACCGGCCTTCACCTGGGACCACGTCACCGGCATCGACACCGTGGCGCCGGCGCGGGCGCGCGGCGACAGCACCGCGACCGCGGTCGACATCCGGTCGTTGCGCAAATAATCGAGGAAAATCTTTCCCGTACGCTTCTGCTTCGACATGTTGAGCAGATACTGCTCGGGACTGTCCTCGGCCATCTGCGCGCACACCGTTTGGGCAAACGTCTTGGCAGCCTTCCAGTCGACACTGTCATCGGGCTTCAGTGGCACCACGACGTGCAAGCCCTTGCCGCCGGTGGTCTTGCAGAACGTCGCGAGCCCCAGCGCTTCGAGACGCTGCTTCATTTCCTTGGCGGCCACGATCACCTCGTCGAACCCGACCTCGGGCGCCGGATCGAGATCGAATACCAGCCGTCCCGGCACGTCGTAGCGGTTCGGCGCGCAGTTCCAAGGATGCAACTCGACGCCGCCGATCTGCGCCACGGCGATCAGGCCTTCGAGGCGGTCGATCTGCACATACGGCTTGCGATCGCCGGAGACCTTGGCCAGTTCGATCAGGTTCGACATTCCCGGCATGGCGTGCCGCTGAAAGAACAGCTCGCCGCCGATGCCGTCGGGCGCGCGCACGATCGAACACGGCCGGCCTTTGATGTCCGGGATCAGCCAGTCGCCCACTTCGGCAAAGTAATCGGCCAGATCGCGCTTGGTCACCGCGCCGCTGATCTCGCTCTCCGGCCACAGCTCCTTGTCGGGCTTGGAGATCACCACGCCCATCACCTCGGACCGGGCAGCGTCGGCGCGGCGGGGCGCGGCGCGCTTGCCCGCAGCCTTTCGCGGCTTCGCCGTCTTGGCGGCCCGGCGCTTCGGCTTTGGTTCGGCCAACTCGACCTGCTGCGGCGCCTCGGCTTCGACCTCCGCAGCCGGCTTGTCGGCGCGCAGCCCCTTGAAGGCCGCCTGACGCACCATGCTGCCGCCGGTGAAGCCGGCGAATTCGATCTCGGCGACCAGCTCCGGCGTCACCCAGTGGACGTCGCGTGTCTTCTTCGGCGCATTGGCGCCGCTGAACGGATTGCTATCGGCTTCATGCGCCTTCAGCTCGGGCAGGATGCGCTTGACCACATCCTGGCCGAACCCGGTGCCGACGATGCCCACATAGGCGAGGTCATCGCCGCGGTGAACGCCGACCAGCAGCGAACGGAATTTGCCGTTCGTGGTCTTCCAACCGCCGATCACTACCTCGTGGCCGGCGCGGCACTTCGCCTTGGTCCAGGCTCCGCTGCGGCCGGAGCGATACGGCGCATCGAGCTTCTTCGACATGATACCTTCGAGCGACAGCTTGCAGGCCGACTGCAGAATGGCGTCACCGCCGGTTTCAAAATGCTCGACGTAGCGGATCAGGCCCTCCTTGCGACGGCCACGTGCGGCCTTCAGCAAAGCGGCAAGCCGCTCCTTGCGCTCCGACAGCGGCAGCCGGCGCAGATCCTCGCCCTCCGCATAAGGCAGATCGAATGCAAAGCAGATCAGATTGTCGGTGTCGCCGTCCGACAGCGCCGCCTGCAGCGCGGCGAAATCCGGCTGGCCGTGCGAATCCAGCGCCACCACCTCGGTGTCGATGATCGCGTCCGGCAGCGACGCCGCTTCTTCCGCGATCGCGTTGAATTTGCCAGTCCAGTCGAGGCCCTTGCGCGTCAGCAGCTTGGCTTGCCCCTGCTCGATGCGGAGCTGCATCCGGTAGCCGTCGAACTTGATCTCGTGGCCCCAGCCCTCGCCGCCGGGCGGCCGTTCGACCGAGGTGCAGAGCTGCGGCGGCACGAAATCCGGCATGGCCGCGTGCGTGCCACGAACAGCTGACTTACTCCGCGCCGCGGGTTTCGCGGACTTCGCAGGTTTCGCTTTGGCAGGCGTCTTCGGCTTGGCTTTCGTCGCCTTCTTCGCAGCGCCGGTTTCCGCGCGCTGATCGGCCGCAAGCCCGGTGTTGGAATCCCACACCGCATCCGCCGTCACCTTCGCGGCCGCCTTGCGCAGCATGAACGGCTTCGGTGCCTTGCCCTTGCCCGCCGCGATCGTTTCCATGGCGCGGCCCGAGGCGACCGAGCGGTCGTCGTCGAGCACGGTGTTGGCGTCGCCCTCGCGGGCGTCATCGTCGCGGTGCTTGATCAGCAGCCAATTGGTGCGCTTGCCGCCATTGCGGTCGTGCCGCATCCGCACCAGCACCCAGCTGCCATGCAGCTTCTCGCCGTGCAGGGTGAACTTCAGGTCGCCCTTTTTGAAGCCGCGCTCGGGATCGTCGCACTCCCAATAGCCGCGGTCCCAGAGCTGCACCGTGCCGCCGCCATACTGGCCCTTCGGGATCGTGCCTTCGAAGTCGCCGTAGTCCAGCGGATGATCCTCGACCTCGACGGCGAGGCGCTTGTCGTGCGGATCGAGCGACGGCCCCTTGGTCACCGCCCAGGACTTGAACACGCCGCCATATTCCAGGCGCAGGTCGTAGTGCAGACGGGTGGCGTCGTGCTTCTGGATCACGAACCGTCGCTGCTTCGAAGGCGCCACCTTGGCGTCGCCGCGCGGCTCCGCGGTCTGCTCGAAGTCGCGTTTCTTGCGGTAGATGCTGAGCTTGTTGCTGGCCACCGTCGCTCCTTACTCACCGCCGACCGGCTGGGCAGGACAGGAACCAAAACCCGGGATGCCCGTTCAAGTTCCACCCATGATAGCATCGACGTGACCGCCCGGTCGCGACTGCTCGAGCCCTCGGAGAACTCCCATGCCTCGCGCCTATTGGAAGGGCACGCTGAAGCTGTCCCTCGTCACCTGCCCGGTGGCGCTGTATCCGGCCACGACCAGCGTCGAGAAGACCCGCTTCCACATGATCAATGCGGAAACCGGCAATCGGCTGAAGCAGCAGATGATCGACGAAGACACCGGCGAGGTGGTCGAGAAGGATCAGAAGGCCCGCGGCTACGAGGTGCGCAAGGGCAAGTACATCGAGATCGAAAAGGACGAACTCGAAGCGGTGCAGATCGAAAGCTCCCACACCATCGACATCGACAGCTTCGTGCCGGCCGACGAAATCGATCAGCGCTTTCTCAATCATCCGTATTACATCGTGCCCGATGGCAAGGCCGGCACCGACGCCTTCGCGGTGATCCGCGACGCGATGAAGGACAAGGGCCGCGTCGCGCTCGGCCGCATCGTCCTCACCAACCGCGAGCATGTGCTGGCGATCGAGCCATTCGGCAAGGGACTGCTGGCGACCACGCTGCGCTACCCTTACGAGCTGCGCGATGCGGACGAGTATTTCGACGGCATCAAGTCGCCGAAAATCTCCAAGGACATGATCGAACTCGCCGGCCACATCCTCGAGACCAAGGCGGCGCGTTTCGATCCAAAAAAAATCAAGGACGAATACGAGACCGCGCTGAAGGCCCTGGTCAAGCGCAAGGCCTCCGGCAAGTCGATCAAGCTCCCCGAACCCGAGGAGAAGGAGAGCAACGTCGTCAGCCTGATGGACGCGCTGAAGCAGAGTCTCGAAGGCGGCAAGTCCGGAGCCAAGACCGGCAAGGCCCACGGCCGCCGCAAAGCCTCCCGCTCCTCCGCACGCACCACCAAAGCCCGCCGCTCCAACGCGAGGCAGCGCAAGGCGGGGTGAGTTGGCTTAGCTCGCGCGGCGCGTCATGCTGCTCTGATAGCTTAGGACGCCTTGAAGCTCTGCCCCACACGTCATTCCGGGGCGCGAGCGCTAGCTCGCGAACCCGGAATCTCGAAGTTATTTTGCAGCTGCGCTGCCGAACCGTCAGTGCCCTGAACCTCCAGATTCCTGTATCTGCGAGGTGCTGGTGCATAGTCAGCACGACGGAGGCCGCTCGGTAGATTCCCGGCCGATCATCTCGCCGTAACCCGGTGCGGGCGCCTCTGTCGGTGTTGCTTGATCGAACAGTCGCACGGGCATTGCCGTTGCGGTGATCGCCCGCATACAGGACCGATGCCCATGACGATTGCAGTGCCGCTTGCGGTTGCGGCCGGCGTCGATGCCGGCCAACGTTTTCTCGATGTCGCGCTGGCTCCGTCGGGCCAGACCTTCCGAATGCCTAATCTGGCCGAGGGCATCGCCGAGATCATCGCCCGCCTCGAACGCTCCGGCGTCAGGCGGGTGGTTCTGGAGGCGATCGGTCCCTATGCCGAACCGCTTGTCAAAGCGCTTTCGGTCGCCGGCTTCGAAGTCGGTATCGTCAATCCGCGCCGGATCAAGGCGTTCCGCGAGGCCGAAGGCGGTCGCGCCAAGACCGACAGGCTGGACGCGCGGCTGATTGCGCGCTTCGCTCTGACTATGCCCGAGACCCTGCGCCCCCTGCCCACCGACACCCAACTCGAGCTGAAAGCGTTGTCGCTCCGACGCCGCCAGCTCACCGAGATGATCGCGATGGAGAAGACCCGGATGAAGCAGGTCCGTGGCACGCTCCTGCTCGATAGTCATCGGGCCGCGATCGCCGCGTTGTCGGCGCAGTGCCAAGCCATCGAGGCCGAACTCGCCAGGCGCATCGGCGACGACGCCGAACTCCGCCGCGTCCTTCACATCCTCAAATCGATCCCCGGCATCGGCGAACGGGTGGCCACGCTCCTCATCACCGACCTACCCGAACTCGGCCAGCGCGATCGCAAGGCCATCGCCAGCCTCGCAGGGCTCGCGCCGCACGTCAGCCAATCCGGCGCAGCACCGCCTCGCGCCGCCATCGCCGGCGGACGTCCTTGCGTTCGCGCCGCCCTCTACATGGCCGCCCTGGTCGCCGCCCGCCACCACCCCAAGCTCCGCGACGACTACAACGCCCTTCGCCTGCAAGGAAAACCCGGAAAGGTCGCGCTCATCGCAATCGCCCGAAAACTGCTCGTCACAGCCAACGCACTCGTCAAAGCCGACACGCCATATCAAGGTAAGACCCTTGACACATGAGACAGTCGCCGGGTTCGCTTGCTACGCAAGCGCCCCGGAATGACTCGCGCTTGGGTGGTACGTGTTCAGTCCGACGACTTCTTCTTGGCAGACTTGTTCTTGCCAGACTTGCGCGACGACGATTTGCGGCTAGACGATTTTCGCGCGGTGGATGTTTCGCGCGTGCTGGATGACTTCGACGACTTGCGGCCCGATGACTTCTTCGTCCCGGCCCGCGTGCTGCTGGACTTCGTCGTCCTCTTGGTCGTCTTCTTCGTCGTCTTACGGCCGGACTTAGTGGCCTTCTTGCTCGACGTCTTCGCGGCCTTCTTACCGGTCTTCTTCTTTGGCACCTTCGCGCCTTCGGCGCGGGCTTCCGACAGACCGATCGCGATCGCCTGTTTGCGGCTCTTGACCTTCCTGCTGCCGGAGCCGCCGCTCTTCAGCGTGCCGGCCTTGCGCTTCTTCATCGCGCGGCCGACCTTGGCGGACGCCTTCTTGGAATATTTCCGGGCCATGATCTCCTCCCTACGGAACGAAGATCAATGATGCCGGTCGGCGATGGTTCCTTGGCGGAGCTATCAGTCCTGCGCACCGTCCACAGCCGGTGCGCTGGCGAGCTTCTCGATGACGAACACGATCATCTCGTCGCTGCGTTCACTCGCGGTGATGCGATCGCCGGTCTCGCCGATCAGCACCGGAATATCGATCAGCGCCATCGGATCGGTGCAGCGGACTTCCAACACATCGCCGGGCTGCAAACGCGGCAGCGCCTTGCGGGTCTTGAGCACCGGCAGCGGGCATTTCAGCCCGGTGAGATCGAGAACAGTCTTGGCCATGGCGGCGGACGATGACGAAGCCGCGACGCGCGGTCAATTGCCTTCGGCCTCGTTCTTATTGCCGAGCCGCGCCATGGTGAGCTAACCACGGGCATTGCCGAGTGACGACGTGGCGCGGAGTGCGCAATGGCTGATGTTCGACCACCCGCCGTCATCCTGGCCGGCGGCCTTGCCCGCCGGATGGGCGGCGGCGACAAGCCCCTGCGGTCGATCGCCGGCCGGCCGCTGCTCGCGCATGTGATCGACCGCCTGCAGCCGCAATGCGGCGTGCTGGCGCTCAACGCCAATGGCGATCCGAGCCGGTTCGGCCCGTTCGGCCTGCCGGTGATCGCCGATACGGTGCACGGCCTCCCCGGCCCGCTCGCCGGCGTGCTGGCCGCGATGCAATGGGCCGCGACGGCACAGCCGGACGCGCATCATGTTCTGACCGTGCCGGGCGATTGTCCGTTTCTGCCGCGCGATCTGGTGGCCCGGCTCGATCAGGCCCGACGCGCCGGGAGTGCCGAGATCGCCGTGGCGGCGTCGGGGGGCCATCTGCATCCGGTGATCGCGCTATGGCCGATCGCGCTGCGCGACGCATTGCGAACCGCCCTGATCGACGAGGACATCCGCAAGGTCGAACGCTTCACCGCGCGTTCTCCGCGCGCCGAGGTGGAGTGGCCGGTCACGCCATTCGATCCGTTCTTCAACGCCAACACGCCGGAGGACGTCGCGGAAGCCGAGCGCATCGCCGCTGGCGATCAATAGCAGGACATCTCCCCGTCATTGCGAGCGGAGCGAAGCAATCCAGCCGCGTGCACCGAACTGGATTGCTTCGTCGGCTTCGCCTCCTCGCAATGACGAAGGCGATGTTCGAGGCCTACGGCGTCAGCACCGCGCGGCCGACCAGCTTGCCCTTCTGCAGATCGAGCAGCGCGTCGTAGGCTTGCGGCAAGGTCACCTTGGTGACCGGGATCGGCGACACCTTCTTGGCGCGGACGAGGTCGAGCAATTCCTGCGTCTCGGCAAGATTGCCGACATAGCTGCCCTGGATGGTGATGGCGCGCATCGGGATGAACGGCAGCGCCCATGGCGCGCCGCCGCCGAACAGGCCGACGATCACCAGCTTGCCGCCCTTGGTGAGACAATCGAAGCCGAGCTGCGCGGTCTGCGGATTACCGACCAGATCGAGCGCGCCGCGCACCGGACCTTTGGCGATGGCCGCGATCTGCGCCAGCGCGTCCGGCGATGCCGCGTCGACGGTGCCGAGCGCGCCAGCTTTCTGTGCCGCGTCGCGCTTGGCTGCGTCGATATCGACCATGATGGCGCCCTTGCCGCCCATTGCTTTAAGCAGCTCCAGCGCCATCAGTCCGAGTCCGCCGGCGCCGAAGATCACGATCGGGCTGTCGAGGCAGAAGTCGAGCTTCTTCAGCGCGCTGTAAGTGGTGATGCCGGAGCATGCATAGGGCGCCGCGGTGACCGGATCGAGACCATCGAGGCTGAGCAGATAGCGCGGATGCGGCACGATCAGTTCGTCCGAATAGCCGCCGTCGCAATACACGCCGAGAAACCGCGGTTTCAGGCACATGTTCTCGTCGCCGGCCTTGCAGACGTCGCATTCGCCGCAACCGATCCACGGATACACCAGCGCGACCTCGCCGATCTTGGCGTCCTTGGCATCAGGACCGGCGGCGACGATTTCACCGACGGTCTCGTGCCCCATCGTCAGCGGCAGCGCGACGCCGCGGTCCTGCAGCGACAGCCGCTTCCGGCCGTGGCCGAGTTCATACCCGCCTTCCCATATGTGCAGATCGCTATGGCAGATGCCGGCGGCCTTGACGCGCACCAGCACCTGCGTGCCGGTCAGTTCCGGCGTCGGCCGGTTGTCTTCGCTCAACGGTTTGCCGAAATCGGTGACGCGAAAGCTCCTCATGGCGTAGTCTCCCGAGAGTGTTCTTGTTTATCGCCGAAGCATGCCACGGCGCCGCACGGCCGTCGATGGCCGGCGCAGCTTACGCCGCGTTGCGGAATTCGGCCGAGGTCTGCGCCACCAGCTCGGCGATCGGCACGATGCCGCCGATGCCGGACGCCGAATGGCCTGCGCTCCAGATGTCGCGCCACCGCTTCGGCCGATCCTCGCGTGCGCCGACATCGATGTCCTTGCCGATATCGATGCCGCCGCGCTCCGGCAGATCGTCCGGGTCGAGCCCGGCGGCGACGATCGAGGGCCGCAACATGTTGGTCTGTAGCCCGGTGAACGCTTTGGTGAGCAGGATGTCGTCGGCGCTCGCCTCTACCAGCATCGCCTTGTAGCGCGGGTCGGCGAGGCTCTCTTCGGTGGCGATGAACTTGGTGCCCATGTAGCCGAGATCGCAGCCGAGCGTCATCGCGGCGCGCAGCGCGACGCCGTCGCTGATGCCGCCGGCAAGCACGATCACGCCGTCGAAGAATTGCCGCACCGCACGCACGAAGGCGAACGGATTGAGCCACCCGGTTTGTCCGCCGGCACCGGCGGTGAGCAGCACCAGGCCGTCGACGCCGGCCGCTGCCGCGCGTTCGGCATGACGGATGCTCGCAACGTCGGCCAGCACCATCGCGCCGACATCGTGCAGCGGCGCGATCACCGGCTGCGGCGAGCCGACGCTGGTGATCACCACCTCCGGCCGTTGCTGCAGCAGCAGCTTCAGATCGTCGGCGAGCCGCGCGTTGGAGCGATGCACGATCAGGTTGGGGCACCACGGCGCGGCGCGCCGGCCGCTCGCCTGCTCGTGTGCCGCGATTCGGCGGTTGATCTCGCCGAGCCAGTCACCGAGTTGTTCCGTCGTACGGCAATTCACCGTCGGGAACGATCCGATCACGCCGCTACTACATGCCGCAGCCACTAGATCGACGCCCGATACAAGAAACATTGGTGCCGCAATCAGCGGCAAACTGAGACGATCACCGAAGCGCGCCAGACGGTCGGATGATTTCACGGCAGTTTCCTCCTGCTCTGTTTGCATCGGCAGTGGTCTGCCGTGCTAGTGTCGTTGCCGAACATTGGCACGCCCAATAGCCGATGACAAAGACAAGGGAGACACGACGCCATGACTGCCGAGCTCAACGCTTTTCCGACCGCAAGCACGCAGACATTGCGGGCACTGGCGCGCTATCCGTCGCGCACCGCGTTCGCCTGGCCCGGCGGCAGCTTGAGCTATCGCGGCGCCACCGACATGATCGGCAGTATCCAGAAGGTGTTCATGGGGCTCGGCCTGCCGCCCGGCACGCGGGTCGCGCTGCTTACCGCCAACCGTGCCGAGACCTGGTGCGCCGGCGTCGCGGCGCAGCTCTGCCGCTTCGCCATCACCTGGCTGCATCCGCTCGGCTCGCGCCAGGATCAGCTCGATCAGATCGAGGACTCCGAAGCCGCGGTGCTGATCGTCGACGCTGCGGCTTTTCTGGAGCGCGGCGGCGAGCTTGCCGCCCAGGCGACCGGCCTGCGCCACGTCTTCACCATCGGCCGTGCCGACTACGGACTCGATCTGCTGATCGCGCTGGATCAGGCCGGCAGCGCCACGGCGCGCGACTTTGCGCGGCTCGATGACGTCGCGGTGCTGAACTACACCGGCGGCACCACCGGCAAGTCGAAGGGCGCGCTGCGCCACCATCGCGAGAACGCCGGCTTCGCCAATGCGATCCTGGCCGATTTCGAAATCCCGTTCGATCCCCGCTATCTCACCGTCGCGCCGATCAGCCACGTCGCCGGCACCAAGGTGCTGCCGTCGCTGATCCGCGGCGGCACCATCCACATGATGAAGGGGTTCGATCCCGAAGCGGTACTGCAGACGATCGAGCGCGAGAAGATCAATTTTACGCTGTTCGTGCCGACCATGGTCTATGTGCTGCTCGACCATCCGTCGCTCGCCAAGACCGATCTGTCGTCGCTCGATCTGGTGCTGTACGGCGCCTCGCCGATGTCGCCGACGCGGCTGATCGAAGGCATCGAGCGGATTGGCCCGGTGTTCTCGCAGCTCTACGGCCAGACCGAGTGCTATCCGGTGTCGGTGCTGCGCAAGGCCGATCACGATCCGAAGCAGCCGGAGCTGTTCCTGTCGTGCGGCTTCCCGATCGCGGCCTGCGATGCCCGGATTCTCGATGAGAACGATCAGGAAGTGCCGCTCGGCGAGGCCGGCGAGATCTGCGTGCGCGCGCCACACGTGATGGCGGAATATTGGAAGCGCCCGGAGCAGACCGCCGAAACGCTGAAGAGCGGCTGGCTGCACACCGGCGATATCGCCAAGCAGGACGACCGCGGCTACATGTACATTCTCGACCGCAAGAAGGACATGATCGTGTCCGGCGGCTTCAACATCTTCCCGCGTGAGGTCGAAGACGTGTTGTCGACGCATCAGGATGTCGCGATGGTCGCGGTGGTCGGCGTGCCGGACGACAAATGGGGCGAAGCCGTCACTGCGGTGGTGGTCGCCAAGCCAGGCACCAAGCCCGATGAGCGCGAACTGATCGAACTGGTGAAGACCCGCAAGGGCTCGGCGCATGCACCGAAACAGGTCAAGTTCGTCCCCGAACTGCCGATGACCGGCGTCGGCAAGATCGACAAGAAAGTCCTGCGCGCCGGCTTCTGGGCCGGCCGCGACCGGATGGTGGGGTAGTTCCGATCACTCGCCGTCCTGCGGCGAGTTCTCATTCCCCCACCGTGGTCATTCCGGGGCGCGCGCAGCGCGAACCCGGAATCTGACACGCATGCAAGTTCGAGATTCCGGGTTCGCTTGCTGTGCAAGCGCCCCGGAATGACGGCGTAATCCTACGACCGAAACAGCCGGGTGTACTGTGTCTCGTGGCGGAGGCTGGCGAGGTCGGCGCGGAAGGTGGCGCTGCCGAGGTCGTCGAGTGAGGCTGCGAGCGCGCGGCTGCCGGTGGCGATCACCGCGGGCTCCAATGCTGCGAGCACGCGCTGGCTGTCGGTCTGGCCGAGCGGGATCAGCCGCGCGCCGGCCGAGATCCAGTTT
Source organism: Rhodopseudomonas palustris (assembly GCF_007005445.1). Classification (NCBI taxonomy): domain Bacteria; kingdom Pseudomonadati; phylum Pseudomonadota; class Alphaproteobacteria; order Hyphomicrobiales; family Nitrobacteraceae; genus Rhodopseudomonas; species Rhodopseudomonas palustris. Next base: position 3,006,391 of record NZ_CP041387.1, read on the forward strand.
GACGTCACCGCATGCAGGAAGCCGTGCAGCGTCGCCGGCAGTGGCACGCCATGCGAGGCGCTGACGAGACCGACAGCGACCGGATAGGCGATCGCCTCGCCGCATGCCGCCACCGCACGGCCGAGGCCATCGCTGTCCCAGGCCTTGCGGGCGATCTCGATGAAGGCGCGGCCCTGCGACAGCGTTTCGAGCTGGCGCTCCACCGAGGTGACGAACGCCGCGGCGAGTTCGGCGACGGCGGACAGGCCCGCGTCGTCGCCGCGCTCGGTCGCACGATAGGCGTGGCTGAGCAGCACCGCGTCACAGAACCCGGCGCCATGCTGCAGCATCGCGTCGAGCCAATCGCGCAGCGTCGCAGCGTCGGTGATGTCGCCCGCCTCCACCGCCCATTCGATGCCGCTGGAATACGAGAACGCGCCGACCGGAAACGCCGGCGATAGCCAGGTCATCAGCCGGAACAGCGCGGCGCTCTGCTCCGCCGGCAGCGGCTGCGCCGACGCCTCCGGCTCAGTGCTCATGCTTGTGCGAGTGGCCGCAGTGCTCGTCATGGACATGATGGTCGTGGCCATGATGATCATGCCCGCAGCAGCCGCCATCAGCGTGATCGTGGTCGTGATGCGCGTGACCATGATGGTGATCGTGGTGAGCATGATCATGCTGACCATTATCGTGGTGCGCGTGCGCCGCCTCGCCGCTGTCGTGCGCCGGTGCGTACGCGCCGCCTTCCGGATCGAACGGCGCTTCGATCTCCACCACCTTGCCGCCGAGGCCGCGGACCATGTCGGCGATGACGTGGTCGCGGCGGATGCGCAGCGCTTTGGCCATCAGCTGCGTCGGCAGATGGCGGTTGCCGAGATGCCAGGCGAGCCGCACCAGATGCAAGGGATCCCGCCCGCGGATCTCGAGCAGCGGCTCCGGAGCCGCGACCACTTCCACCAGCCGCCCGTCTTCCAGCACCAGCGCGTCGCCGCCGCGCAGCGCCACCGCCTGCTCCAGATCGAGCAGGAACGACAGTCCCCGCGTCCCGGTCATCGCCATGCGGCGGCGATGCCGTTCGTCGAAATCGAGCACGACGGTGTCGGCCGGGGTATCGGTCCAGCGATGCTGGCCGCGGACGGCGGTGGCGCGGATCATGGTGTCTCCTATCTGGTCACGACGTTCGCCGGCGTGATGATCTCGATCTTGGGCGGCGCCGCGAAGCAGGTGACGGCGACGCGGCCGAACGTCTTCATGTGCTCGGCCTTGCGATGCGGCTCCAGCGCTTCCGCGTTTTCCCACTGCTCGACGAACACCATCTTGGACGGCTCGGTGACGCTCTCGTGCAGGTCGTAGGCGATGTTGCCGGGCTCCTTGCGCGTCTCGGCGATGCAGGCTTTGGCAGCGGCGATCAGTTCGGCACGCATTTCGGGCTTCACGGTCAAAGTGGCGACGACATAGATCACGGATATTCCTCCCGGCGGTTTGTGTCTGCAAGGCCGGACATGAGGCCGGCGCGCGGGACATTAGGCGGATGCCGCCGGGATGCAAAGGGGCCTCTACCGCGTCACCGCACCACCGCGCGACGGTCATTCCGGGATGCGCGCGACAGCGCGCAGACCCGGAATCCCGAAGTTTGTGCGGATCGAGATTCCGGGTTCGCCGCTTCGCGGCGCCCCGGAATGACGGGCGGAGAGGTTGCGCGCAACAGGCCCGTGTTGATGAACGAGAAGCCCCTCAGAACATGAAGTAGCGCTGCGCCAGCGGCAGCACTTCGGCCGGCGCGCAGGTCAGGAGTTCACCGTCGGCTCGGACTTCGTAGGTCTCGGGATCGACTTCGAGCTTCGGCGTCGCGTCGTTGTGGATCATGCTCTTCTTGGAGATGCCGCCGCGGACGTTGCTGATCGGATAAAGCGTCTTGGCGATTCCCAGATCACGGGCGAGATTGCCGGCGGCGGCGGCCTGCGAGGTGAATACCACCGACGACGCCGTCAGCGCTTTGCCGAAGGCGCCGAACATCGGCTGATAGTGCACCGGCTGCGGCGTCGGGATCGAGGCGTTCGGATCCCCCATCGGCCCCGCGACGATGCTGCCGCCCTTGATGATGCAGTCCGGCTTGACGCCGAAGAACGCCGGCGACCACAGCACCAGATCGGCCAGCTTGCCAGTCTCGACCGAGCCGATCAGCTTCGACACACCATGCGCGATCGCCGGGTTGATGGTGTACTTGGCGATGTAGCGTTTGACCCGGAAGTTATCATTCCGCGAAGAGTCCTGCGGCAGCGCGCCGCGCTGCTTCTTCATCTTGTCGGCGGTCTGCCAAGTGCGAATGATCACTTCACCGAGCCGACCCATCGCCTGCGAATCCGACGACATCATCGACAGCGCGCCGAGGTCGTGCAGGATGTCTTCCGCGGCAATCGTCTCCTTGCGGATGCGGCTCTCCGCGAAGGCGAGGTCTTCCGCGATCGACGGATCGAGATGGTGGCACACCATCAGCATATCGAGATGCTCGTCGATGGTGTTTTTCGTGAACGGCCGGGTCGGATTGGTCGAGGACGGCAGCACGTTGGGCAGGCCAGCGACCTTGATGATGTCCGGCGCGTGGCCGCCGCCGGCGCCTTCGGTGTGGAAGGCGTGAATGGTGCGGCCCTTGAACGCCTTCACGGTGTCTTCGACAAAGCCCGACTCGTTGAGCGTGTCGGTGTGGATCATCACCTGAATGTCGTATTCGTCCGCGACGGTGAGGCAGTTGTCGATCGCCGCCGGCGTCGTGCCCCAGTCCTCGTGCAGCTTGAGCGCACAGGCCCCGCCTTCGATCATCTCCTTCAGCGGACCGGGCAGCGCGGCATTGCCCTTGCCGGAGATCCCGAGATTGACCGGGAAGGCATCGAACGACTGAATCATCCGGCCGATATGCCACGGGCCCGGGGTGCAGGTGGTCGCGAAGGTGCCGTGCGACGGCCCGGTGCCGCCGCCGAGCATCGTGGTGACGCCGCTCATCAGCGCATGTTCGATCTGCTGCGGGCAGATGAAATGGATGTGGCTGTCGAAGCCGCCGGCGGTGAGGATCTTGCCCTCGCCGGCGATCACGTCGGTGCCCGGGCCGATGACGATATCGACATTGGGCTGGATGTCTGGATTGCCGGCCTTACCGATCGCCGCGATCATCCCGGCCTTGAGCGCGACGTCGGCCTTGACGATACCCCAATGGTCGACGATCAGCGCGTTGGTGATCACCGTATCGGCGGCGCCGTCGGCGTTGGTCACCTGCGACTGCCCCATGCCGTCGCGGATCACCTTGCCGCCGCCGAACTTCACCTCCTCGCCGTAGGTGGTGAGATCCCTCTCGACCTCGATGATCAGATCGGTGTCGGCGAGCCGGACGCGGTCGCCGGTGGTCGGGCCAAACATGTCAGCATAGACGGAACGTGAGATCTTGACCGACATCTCAGAGTTTCCCCATCACGTCGCCGCGGAAGCCGTAGATCGTGCGCCGGCCGGCGAGCGCGACGAGCTGCACGTCTCGGCTCTGGCCGGGCTCGAAGCGGACGGCAGTGCCGGCGGCGATGTCGAGCCGCATGCCGCGCGCTTTGTCGCGGTCGAATTGCAGCGCCGGGTTGGTTTCGAAGAAATGATAGTGAGAGCCGACCTGGATCGGCCGGTCGCCGGCGTTGGCCACCGTCAGCGTCACCGTGGCACGCCCGGCGTTGAGCTCGATCTCGCCGTCTTCGATGAACAGTTCACCGGGGATCATCGACCTTCTCCTACAAACTCATGGTTCAAGACGCCCGACTACGCTCTTCGAGCGCCGCCGGGCTCCTCACCATGAGGGCTTCGACTCGCACGGCCCTCATCCTGAGGAGGGCCCGCAGGGCGCGTCTCGAAGGATGAACGCGACGGAAACGCATGTTTGCTACCTGATCGGCTGGTGCACCGTGACGAGCTTGGTGCCGTCGGGAAATGTCGCCTCGACCTGGATGTCGTGAATCATTTCGGCGATGCCGTCCATGCACTGGTCGCGCGTGATCACCTGGGCGCCGGCGTGCATCAATTCGGCGACGCTGCGGCCGTCGCGCGCACCCTCGACGATGAAATCGGTGATCAGCGCCACCGCCTCGGGATGGTTGAGCTTGACGCCGCGCTCGAGCCGGCGGCGGGCGACCATCGCTGCCATCGAGACCAGCAGCTTGTCCTTTTCGCGGGGGGAGAGGTTCATGAAGGCACTCGATCGAATGAGCCTGAAATTCGGACGTGACGCGGGATCAACTCAGCCACAGCCGCGGCAGCGCGCGGCCGGCGGCGCGGCCGAGAACGGTCATCATGTCGGCGCGCAGCTTCGCGGCATTTTGGGCGCAGAACCGGGCCATTGCAAACCCATTCCACGCCGAAATCCCAAGCTCGGCGCCGAACGTATCGGCCGCCTCGCGCAGCCGTTCGACCAGCGCCGCATCGCCCGGCACGATCAGCGCAGTGCCGATCGCGACACCGGCTTTGGCCACTGCAGGGCGTGCCAAGAGGGCACCGATCTCGCCATCGAGCCGCACGGTTTCGGCGAACACCAGTTTGCCGCCGCGCCGCATCCGCCAGCGGTCGACGAAGCGGCCGTGCTGCATGGTCTCCCCCATCGCCGAGCGGCCGAAGATCACCATCTCGGACAGCAGCAGCGAAGCATCGTCCGCAAGCTCGATATCGATCCGTCGCTCGGCGCGGGCCTGATCGAACAGGATGGTCTCCTGCGGCAGCCACGCCAGATGGCCGCCGCTCGCGACCTTGAGGGTGATATCGAGCTGCGCAGCCGGACCATGGCTGCGATACACCTTCTCGGCCGCCGCCGTGGTCAGCGTCAGCCGCGCATCGGCCTGAACGTCGAGGCGGATGCTGAAGCGATCGCCACCGGCGACGCCGCCCGCGGTGTTCACCAGCACGGCCGACAGCCCCTGCTGCTCCGGCGACGGAAAGCGCACCCGGAGCGATCCGGCTTCGTGCACCGGCCCACGCCGGATGACGCCGCCGTCCGCCCGCACCTCGACGGCCACTTCGCCGACCGCCCGATTGGCGGCGAAGGTCTGCGATGCCGTGGCGGCCTTGTCCGTCTGCATAGCCCCCTCGGCAGCGGCCGCTCCGCCGCGCAACGTCACAGCGCCATCTGCCGGCTGATCTCGGCGGGGTCCAGATTTGCGCGGTCGCAGGTGTATTTCACTGCGCCGCGGTCCATTACCGCGAAACTGTCGCCGAGTTCGCAGGCGAAATCGAGATATTGTTCGACCAGCACAATGGCGATGTTGCCGAGATTGCGCAAATACGAAATCGCCCGGCCGATGTCCTTGATGATCGACGGCTGGATGCCTTCGGTCGGCTCGTCGAGCAGCAGCAGCTTGGGCCGCATCACCAAGGCGCGGCCGATCGCGAGCTGCTGCTGCTGACCGCCGGACAGATCGCCGCCGCGGCGGTTCAGCATCGAGTTGAGTACCGGAAACAGCGAGAACACGTCGTCCGGGATCGACTTGTTGGCGCGCTTCAGCGGTGCGTAGCCGGTCTTGAGATTCTCTTCGACCGTGAGCAGCGGAAAGATCTCGCGGCCCTGCGGCACCAGCGAGATGCCGCGGCGCGCCCGCTCATACGGCTTCAGATGTGAGATGTCGGTGCCGTCGAAGGTGATCGCCCCGGACGCGATCGGCTGCTGCCCGACCAACGCGCGCAGTAGGCTGGTCTTGCCGACGCCGTTGCGGCCGAGCACGCAGGTGACCTTGCCGGGCTCCGCGGCGATCGATACCCCGCGCAGCGCCTGCGCCGCGCCGTAGTAGAGATTGATGTTGTCGACGTTCAACATTGCATCGCTTTCCTTGCCGCCCGCCCTTCGAGACGGTCCTTCGGACCTCCTCAGGGCGAGGCCCTCATCCTGAGGAGCGGCCCGAAGGGCGCGTCTCGAAGGATGAGTTGTCACCGCCCCAGATACACTTCCACGACCCGTTCGTTCGCGGACACGTCGTCAATGCTTCCCTCGGCCAGCACGGAGCCTTCGTGCAGGCACGTCACCTTGACGCCGAGTTCGCGGACGAAAGTCATGTCGTGCTCGACCACCATCACGGTCTTGTCGTGGCTGTTGATCTCTCGCAAAAGCTCCGCGGTCTGCTGGGTCTCGACGTCGGTCATGCCGGCGACCGGTTCGTCGACCAGCAGCACCTTGGGGTCCTGTGCCAGCAGCATGCCGATCTCCAGCCACTGCTTCTGGCCGTGCGACAGCGAGCCGGCGAGCCGGTCGCGAGAGTCGCGCAGGCGGATGATGTCGAGCACGCGCTCGATCCGGTCGCTCTCGTCCCTGCTCCGGCGCCAGAACAGCGTGCCGCGGACGCGGTGATCGACATTGAGCGCCAGCAGCAGATTGTCCTCAATGGTCTGGCTTTCGAACACCGTCGGCTTCTGGAATTTGCGGCCGATGCCGAGCTTGGCGATCTCGGTCTCGTCGAGCCTGGTGAGATCGACGGTGCCGTCGAACACCACCTCGCCTTTGTCCGGCTTGGTCTTGCCGGTGATGATGTCCATCATCGTGGTCTTGCCGGCGCCGTTCGGGCCGATGATCGCGCGCATCTCGCCGGGCTCGAGCGTCAGCGACAGATTGTTGATGGCGTGGAAGCCGTCGAACGAGACGTGGACGCCGTCGAGATACAGCATCGCCGAGGTCGAGCGGGTTTCAAGCATGCTCATGAGGTCGCTCCGCCGGCTTTCGGTTCGATCACGCCGTCCTCGCGCGCGGCACTTTCCGCGGCTGCAGCGGCGGCGCTGTCGCGCGCAGCGCCCTTCTCCTTGCGGCCTTCCCACCAGGCGTTGAAGGTGCCGATGATGCCCTTCGGCAGCAACAGCGTTACCGCGACGAACAGCGCGCCGAGCATGAACAGCCAATACGGTGCCAGCGGCCCGGAGGTGAACACCGTCTTGGCGTAGTTGACCACGACCGCGCCGAGCGCCGCGCCGACCAGCGTGCCGCGGCCGCCGACCGCGACCCAGATCACCGCCTCGATCGAATTGGCCGGGGCGAATTCGCTCGGATTGATGATGCCGACCTGCGGCACGTACAGCGCGCCGGCGACGCCGGCCATGCAGGCCGACAGCGTGAACACGAACAGCTTGTAGGATTCGACGCGGTAGCCGAGAAAGCGCGTGCGGCTCTCGGCATCGCGGATCGCGATCAGCACCTTGCCGAGCTTCGACGTCACCACCGCCCGGCAGATCAGGAAGCCGATCGCCAGCGCCAGGCAGCTCAGCATGAACAGCGCCGCGCGGGTGCCGTCGGCCTGGACGTTGAAGCCGAGGATGTCCTTGAAATCGGTCAGGCCGTTGTTGCCGCCGAAGCCGAAATCGTTGCGGAAGAACGCCAGCAGCAGCGCGTAGGTCATCGCCTGGGTGATGATCGACAGATACACGCCGGTGACGCGCGAGCGGAACGCCAGCCAGCCGAAGCAGAACGCCAGCAGCCCCGGCACCACCAGCACCATCAGCGCCGCGAACCAGAACATGTCGAAGCCGTACCAATACCATGGCAGTTCCTTGTAGTTCAGGAACACCATGAAGTCCGGCAGCACCGGATTGGCGTAGACGCCGCGGGTGCCGATCTGGCGCATCAGATACATCCCCATCGCATAGCCGCCGAGCGCGAAGAACGCGCCGTGGCCGAGCGAAAGGATGCCGCAATAGCCCCAGATCAGATCGATGGAGAGTGCGAGCAGCGCGTAGCAAACGTATTTGCCAAACAGCGAGATCAGATAGGTCGGCACATGCAGCGCCGAGGTTTCCGGCGTCAGCAGATTGAGCAGCGGCAGCAGGATTCCGACCGCGGCGAGGATCAGCAGGAAGGCCGTCGCACTGCGATTCAGCGAACGGGTAAGGATGTGCGGGGTCATACGCGGCCTCCGCGGCAGCTCATCCTTCGAGACGCGGCCTTCGGCCGCTCCTCAGGATGAGGGCTGTGCTGAGAGCATGCAGCAAGCGAAGTCCTCATGGTGAGGAGCGCCGCATCGCGGCGCGTCTCGAGCCATGAGTTGAATGCGATCATCATCCTCATGCCTCCACCGCCCGCCCCTTGAGCGCGAACAGGCCGCGGGGGCGTTTCTGGATGAACAAGATGATCAGCACCAGGATGGCGATTTTGGCCAGCACCGCGCCGGCGAACGGCTCGAGGAACTTGTTGGCGATGCCGAGCGAGAACGCACCGACCAACGTGCCCCACAGATTGCCGACGCCGCCGAACACCACCACCATGAAGCTGTCGATGATGTAGCTCTGGCCGAGGTTGGGACTGACGTTGTCGATTTGCGACAGCGCCACGCCGGCGATGCCGGCGATGCCGGAGCCGAGCCCGAAGGTCAGCGCGTCGACCCGCGAGGTGGCGATGCCCATCGATGCCGCCATCCGGCGGTTCTGCGTCACCGCGCGCATTTCCAGGCCGAGCGCGGTGTAGCGCAGCATCGCCAGCAGCAGCACGAACACCGCCAGCGTGAAGCACAGGATCCACAGCCGGTTGTAGGTAATGGTGATCTGGCCGAGTTCGAACGCGCCGCTCATCCAGCTCGGATTGCCGACTTCGCGGTTGGTCGGGCCGAAGATGGTGCGCACCGCCTGCTGCAGGATCAGCGACAGGCCCCAGGTGGCGAGCAGGGTTTCGAGCGGCCGGCCATAGAGGAAGCGGATCACGCTGCGTTCGATCAGCACGCCGATCGCGCCGGCGACCAGAAAGGCCAGCGGCACCGCGATCAGCAGCGAATAGTCGAACAGCGCCGGATACGAGGTGCGGATGGTCTCCTGCACCACAAAGGTGGTGTAGGCCCCGAGCATCACCATCTCGCCATGCGCCATGTTGATGACGCCCATCACGCCGAAGGTGATGGCGAGCCCGATCGCGGCCAGCAGCAGCACTGAGCCGAGCGACAGCCCGTACCAGGCGTTCTGCACCATCGACCACATCGCCAGATTGCGCTCGATCGCGGCCTTGGCGGCGGCGATGCCGCTGGTGACGGCGGCGCTCTGCCCCGCCGGCACGCCGGTCAAGAGCGCCATCGCTTCCCGATCGCCGCGCGCCTTGATCACAGCGATGGCGTCGAGCTTGTCGGCATCGCTGGCGCCCTGCTTGAACAGCAGGATCGCGGCACGCGCCTCGGCGAACGCCTGCTTCGCGGCGGCGTTCTTCTCCGCTTTCAGCGCGGCCTCGACGGTCTCCAGCATGGTATCGTCGTGCGACTTGAACACCGATTGCGCCGCCTGGATGCGCTTGTCGAGGTCCGGCGACAGCAGCGTCAGTCCGGCCATCGCGCCGGAGACGGCGCGGCGCAGCTTGTTGTTGAGCCGGACCGCGGTGGCCTTGGCCGGCAGCGCACCGACCGCATCGCCGGTCGCCGCATTGGCGATCTTGCCGTCGTCGGCCTTGATGAACGCCGCTGTGCTGTCCGGATCGGCGTAGAGCTTGCCGTCCTGCAGCGCGGTGATGATCACCGCGGCGCGCGGATTGCCACTGGCGACCAGCTTGCCGATCGCGTCCTCGGTGTCTGAGAAGGAATCCCGGGCGAATTGCGCGATGGCGTCCTCATAGGGACCGGCCAGCGCCGGCAAGCTCCCCAAAGTGGCGAACGCGATCGCGACCGCGGCAAACAGAATGCGCGACAGATGGGTGACAGGCACTGAAATATCCCGGCAAGGATGAAGGTGCGTCGAGGGAGCGAAAGGGCGGCGCGCGACCGGCGTTGCCGCCCTCTCCTGTTGGATGTCAGCGGACGATCGGGCGCACCGTCAGGTGCCCTGGCCGCCGCACTTCTTGGTCACGGTGTTGTAGTTGCCGCACTTCAGCGTCACCCAGTCGCCGATCAGGTCCTTCGAGCCGTCCAACTCTTTCGACCAGGCGTCGCCCGGCACCAGGCCCGGGGTCTTCCAGACCACGTCGAACTGGCCGTCGGCCTTGATCTCGCCGATGAACACCGGCTTGGTGATGTGGTGGTTCGGCAGCATTTCAGAGATGCCGCCGGTCAAATTCGGCGCTTTGGTGCCGGGCAGCGCGTCGATCACCTTGTCCGGATCGACCGAGCCGGCCTTCTCGACCGCCTTCACCCACATGTCGAAGCCGATGACGTGAGCTTCCATCGGGTCGTTGGTGACGCGCTTCGGGTTCTTGGTGTAGGCCTGCCACGCCTTGATGAACTTCTCGTTCTCCGGCGTCTTGATCGACTGGAAGTAGTTCCAGGCGGCGAGATGGCCAACCAGCGGCTTGGTGTCGATGCCGGCGAGCTCTTCTTCGCCGACCGAGAACGCCACCACCGGGATGTCGGTGGCCTTGATGCCCTGGTTGCCGAGCTCCTTGTAGAACGGTACGTTGGCGTCGCCGTTGATGGTCGAGACGACGGCGGTCTTCTTGCCGGCCGAGCCGAACTTCTTGATGTCGGCGACGATGGTCTGCCAGTCGGAGTGACCGAACGGGGTGTAGTTGATCATGATGTCTTCGGACTTGACGCCCTTCGACTTCAGATAGGCCTCGAGGATCTTGTTGGTGGTGCGCGGATAGACGTAGTCGGTGCCGGCCAGCACCCAGCGCTCGACCTTTTCCTCCTTGGCGAGGTAGTCGACCGCCGGGATCGCCTGCTGGTTCGGCGCGGCGCCGGTGTAGAATACGTTGCGCTCGCTCTCCTCGCCTTCGTACTGCACCGGATAGAACAGGATCGAGTTCAGCTCCTTGAACACCGGCAGCACCGACTTGCGCGACACCGAGGTCCAGCAGCCGAACACTACCGAAACCTTGTCCTTGGTGATCAGCTCGCGAGCCTTCTCGGCGAACAGCGGCCAGTTCGACGCCGGATCGACCACCACCGCTTCGAGCTTCTTGCCGAGCACGCCACCCTTCTTGTTCTGCTCGTCGATCAGAAACAGCACGGTGTCCTTCAGCGTGGTCTCGCTGATCGCCATGGTGCCGGACAGCGAATGCAGGACGCCGACCTTGATGGTGTCGTCCGCCGCTTTCGCCGGCCCGAACGCCGACAGACCGAGAGCCAGGCCGGCCGCCGCAGCCAGCCATTTGCGGCGGCTGATCGGCGTCGCGCCTAGTCGCTTTGATGCAATACCCATGAGGTGTGATCTCCCTGACGCAGACATGATGCGCGGCCCCAACGGCCGTCTGCGACAAAGTGTTCGCAAGAACTATGCCATGCCCGGCCGTGCCCCTAAGGCTCTGTTCGGGTGCTTCAATTCGGCCTGGACGGAATCCGAGCAAACAGATCGGCTAAAGAATGGGCAGATTTCGTGATCGTCGGGCGGGCAGACGGCTCAATAAATATACAACACGGCCCTGCCTGATTAATTATTGCCCTGCCGCTGTGCCCCAATCCTGGCCGACCCCGCAATTCGACCTTGAAAGCAGTGCAGCGATGTTCCATATGACTGTGTGACCTAGAGAATCCTCAGGTCGTTGCGAGCCGCGTGTTCTGATCCCGCTTTCCGGTAGCGAAGTGCGGTTTCTGGCTTGCCCCTTCAGCTAACCCAGATCGACGCCCCAAACACGCGGGTGTCCCGGACACACTCGCGCGCTCCTGGCGAAGATCGTCGGGCGCCTGCTTTCATCATGGAAAGAACCCACCTTTTGACCTCCTTTCAGGATTTTGGTCTCGCCGATCCGATCTCTCGCGCTCTCAAAGAAGAAAACTACCTGACCCCGACGCCGATCCAGGCGCAGACGATTCCGCTCGCGCTCGCCGGCCGTGACGTCGTCGGCATCGCCCAGACCGGCACCGGCAAAACCGCGTCGTTCGCGCTGCCGATCCTGCACCGGCTGCTGCAGAATCGAATCAAGCCGACCTCCAAGACCTGCCGGGTGCTGGTGCTGAGCCCGACCCGGGAACTCTCCGGCCAGATCCTCGACAGCTTCAATGCCTATGGCCGCCACATCCATCTCACCGCCACGCTGGCGATCGGCGGCGTGCCGATGGGCCGGCAGGTGCGCAGCCTGATGGGCGGCGTCGACGTGCTGGTCGCGACCCCGGGCCGGCTGCTCGACCTGGTCCAGGGCAATGCGCTGAAGCTGACCCAGGTCGAGTTCCTGGTGCTGGACGAAGCCGACCGCATGCTCGACATGGGCTTCATCAACGACATCCGGAAGATCGTCGCCAAACTGCCGATCAAGCGGCAGACGCTGTTCTTCTCGGCCACCATGCCGAAGGATATCGCCGACCTGGCCGAGCAGATGCTGCGGGATCCCGCCCGGGTTGCGGTGACGCCGGTGTCCTCGACGGTGGAGCGGATCAACCAGCGGGTGATCCAGCTCGACCATTCGGCCAAGCCGGCGGTGCTCGCCCAACTGCTCAAGGACGAGAAGGTCAATCAGGCGCTGGTGTTCACCCGGACCAAGCACGGCGCCGACAAGGTGGTGAAGGGGCTGGCCCGCGCCGGCATTACCGCCGACGCTATCCACGGTAACAAGTCGCAGAATTACCGCGAGCGGGTGCTGGCGGCGTTCCGCACCGGCGAACTGCGGACCCTGGTGGCGACCGATATCGCCGCCCGCGGTATCGACGTCGACGGCGTGTCGCATGTGTTCAATTTCGACCTGCCGAACATTCCGGAGACCTACGTCCACCGCATCGGCCGCACCGCGCGCGCCGGAGCGGACGGCACTGCGATCTCGCTTTGCGCCGGCGAGGAGATGGCGTATCTGCGCGACATCGAAAAGCTGATCAAGGTGTCGCTGCCCAAGGAAGATCGCCGTACCCCGGGCGCCCACGCCGCCCCCACCCCGCCGCCGCATCGCGGCCCCCGTCAATCGCCCCACGGCCATCCGCCGCGCAATGGTGATGCACCGACGCGGGGAAAGAATCGTCGGCGCCGCGGTCCTGCAGCTGGCCCTGCCCGCCAGCCGGAAGCCAGCCGCCACGAGACGGCGGCGCGCCCGCAGCACAGTCGGAATGGCGAGGGACTGCAGGGCGTGGCGTTCTTGCAGCGCAAGAACCGCCCGGCCCAGCCGGCCGCGCACCAACGACCGCATCGCTAACGAAAAGCCGATCTGGAGATACCGATGGCCAAAGAAGAGCTGATCCAGTTCGAAGGACTGGTGACCGAAATTCTCCCCGATGCGCGCTATCGCGTGCAGCTCGATACCGGGCATGAAATCGTCGCCTACACCGCCGGCAAGATGAAGAAGAACCGCATCAAGACCCTGGCGGGCGACCGGGTGACGGTCGAGATGTCGCCTTACGATCTTGAAAAAGGCCGGCTGATCTTCCGGCACAAGGACGAGCGGCCGGGCGGCCCGCCGCGCAGCGGCCCGCCGCGCGGCCAGTTCCGCCGCCGCTAAGGGCAGACTGCCTAACGACAAGGCGCTTTGCCGTCACCGGCAAAGCGCAGACAGCTCCCCACTTGCGGAACCCGCGCGATCAAAAAATCGCGCATGCCAGGATTGTCTTGAGGGCAGGCTTCGCATAATATCTGTTAATCGATTTTCGGCCGGACGACATTAGCTATCCACCGGTACAGCCGGTTCAGACGCTGACGACCCTTCCAAAAATTCGATCTCACCAGCCCACCTGAGACCAAGTGGGTATCGACCGTGTCTATATTGAGAAGGGACTACCACCCGTGAGCATGGGAACCGTGAAGTGGTTCAACGCCACCAAGGGCTACGGCTTCATCCAGCCGGATGACGGCGGCAACGACGTGTTCGTGCACATCAGCGCAGTCGAGCGTGCCGGTCTCGGCACCCTGCGCGAGGGCCAGAAGATCAGCTACGAAATCGTTGCCGATCGCCGCTCTGGCAAGTCGTCGGCCGACAATCTGCGCGCTGCAAGCTGAGCAGATTTCGGTTCTGAACCAAACGGGGCCGCGCCATCAGCGTGGCCCCGTTTCTTTTTGCCTCCCGGAATCTGTGCCCGAATAGCCGCCGCTCGACTTGCCGCCGGACGATCCTCGCGCGATCGACAGGGCGCGGATCCTCAGGGGCAGGCGACCGCCTGAGGGTAGTTGACGCATCTGCTTTGCCGCGGCCGTGTGTAGGCCGTGTCGCTCAGGCTCACGCCCGCCTTCGGCACCAGATAGCCGATCGCCGGCTGATACAAATAGCTGAACTCGCTGAAGATCAGGAACGTATCGGCGACCTTGAGACCGTCCGGAATACCGATGGTGTCGCCCTGACCGTGGGGAGACGCGGTGAGCGCGGCGGAGGCCGTGGTGCCGCTCTGCGTCACCGTTCCCGACTTGCTCCAGAGCACTTTCGCGACGTTGTTCTTGTCGATGTAGATTTCCGTGATCGTCGCCTTTGCGCCAGCGGTCGGATACGGCGCCAGCACGCTGTAGCTCGCTGCGAACACGCTCTTCATGTCGTTGTCAGTGACGCTGGTGGCTTGGGACACCAGGTCCGACAGGGTTCGCGCCACCAGCGTCACCTTGCGGTCGGCCGCAATCCCCGAGGTCACTTCCACGGTGGCCAGCAACATCAACAACATCAACGGCACGATGATCGCGAACTCGGTCGCCGCCACGCCGCGGCGGTCGGTTCGCAGCCTCCTCAGCAGCAAGCGCGCACGGCGCAGACGATCAGTGGGGGCGCGCATCACGGGTCTCGCTCAGGGCTCGTTGCGGAACGCGGCGGTCGCCGTCAACAGGCGCTTGCCGCCGGCCAGGTTCGATGGATCGAAACCGAGCCTGGTGACGAACAGCGGCCACTGATAAAATACCCGCACCACGATGATGTCACCCGGTCCGCCGATGTCGTACTTCATATTGTCGATGAAGTTCTTGTCGTTGTCGATCGGGGTGACGAGGCTGACATTGCTGAAGTCGCTGCCGTAGTTCTGCACGTCGACTCGGACGACCCCGCAATCGAGCAGCGCCTTGACGCGATTGCAGACCTCGGTCTTGAAGCCCTCCTGGTTCATCGCCGATTCCTGCGCCTGCCTGGTCAGGATCAGACGAGACGAATCCTGCACCGCGGTTTCAAGCACCTGCCCTGCGAAGAAGATCATCGAGATTTCGATGATCGCGAACAGCAAGGCGAAGAAGATCGGAGCAACCATCGCGAACTCGACCGCGGTGGCGCCGCGCCGGTCGCGGCGGAATCTGCGTGCCTGTGAAACGATGGACGGCATCGACCCGCATCCCTCTTCCGTCAGTCGACTTGTTCGCCGCCGAAACTAATCGCAACACATTGTTGAAGTGTTTCGCAGGATTGGAGCAAAATGCCACGCGACGTTAGGCGTTCGTCAACCATACGGCGCCGGCGGGAACCCGGATCGGCCGGCCTCTGCCGTCATCAATTCGTCTTGGGAGTCGATGCGCCGCTCGCCTGCTCGTTGAGCTTCCCGGTCTGATCCATGGTCGACTTGAAGTAGTTTTCGGAATCGCCCAGCGTCACCCGACGCTCGCAGATCGGCGCACAACTGTAGGATTCCCGGTCGATACCGCGATACACTGTCACGACCTTGTCGGAAGGCCCTTCGACCTGGATCAGCCGATCGGCGACGATCGCGCCCTTGCGGTCCATCGCGATGACGTTGGTGGCGCCGTAGCCCTTGCCGGTGACGACCACCATGCCACCCGGCTGCAAGGTCACGTCCGCGATCAACGGATTGCCGACCACGATGGTGGCGATGTCCTGCGGCAGCCTGATCAGCTTGGCCTGATCGACATTGACCGAAATCGAATCCTCGGTGCCGGCGGTCGCCGATGCCGACAGCAAGCCCAGCAGCAGCGAAGGAATGAACAAGGTTGCGCCGAGGCGGCGCGTGAGGATCGACGACATACTCAACTCCGGGACGTTTACGAGCCGACCTAAGCGATACGCAGCGGTGCCGGCGCCCGATGGAGCGAGGGTGACGCCAATTGATGAACGAACTGCAAATCGAATGCTGAGGATTCGATCGAGTTTGTCCGGTTTTGAAGCAGACGATCTTTCGAGGGGCATGAAGCAAGGTAACGAGACGCCGGTGCAGCCTGACTTTCGTCGACAATTACTTCAAATTAACAGCACATTTACCGTCCCGGATAAGTGCGGCCGAAACACCCGATCCCCCCATTTTTACGCAATCGAATTAACTGCACTGCAATTTCCACCCCATACGGTTAGTTCCATGGTCACGGTGCTGAGAACGCCGGCAAGACCAAACAGAGTTCGACAGCCACGTGTACATGGAGCTACCCGATGAAGAACATCGTTGCGCGTTTCATCAAGGACGAATCCGGCGCCACCGCCATTGAGTACGGCCTGATCGCCGCCGGCATCGCACTGGCGATCATCGCCGCCGTTCAGGGCGTCGGCGGCCAGCTTTCGACCAACTTCACCAAGATCAAGGACGAACTGGCGAAGTGACGCGTCGCGGCTGATTGATAGGCAAAGGCCTCGGTTATCCGAGGCCTTTTTGCTCCGCGACCGGCTTCAGGACGACAACGGAATGCCTCGGCAATCATGAACAGCGTGGTTAACCGTGCTTCGAAACAGAGGGTCTCGCGGCTCGACCTCCGAGATCTCGACGCCCGGGCGGCGGTGTGCGCGGCGCTCGTGCTCGGCATCGTGGCAGTCGCGATACGGATCGCAACGATCTGGTGAGCGGCCGCTGTCGTTTCCCGATCATTCACCTCTGCCCACTAAGCTGACCGACGTGGTCGGCGCAAGTCGCGACCGCCTTTGCCCTGCCTCCTCGGCGAGACCCGATCATGATCGCTGATCTTCTCCGCCTGCTGCTGTTTCCCGCGCTGATGGTGTTCGCGGCGACCAGCGACCTGCTCACGATGACGATCTCCAATCGTGTATCGCTGCTGCTGCTGGCAGGCTTCCTCGTGCTCGCTCCGATGTCGGGCATGAGCCTCGCCGTGTTCGGCATGCATATCGGCGCCGGCGCAGCAGTGCTGGCCGTGGCGTTCGGATGCTTCGCGATGGGCTGGATCGGGGGTGGTGACGCCAAGGTCGCGGCGGCGGCGGCGCTGTGGTTCGGCTTCGGCGACCTGCTGGACTTTCTGCTTTACGCCTCGCTGTTTGGCGGCGCGCTGACGCTGCTGCTGCTGAGCTTCCGGCAGTGGCCGCTGCCCTATGTGTTCGCCGGCCAGACTTGGCTGCTGCGACTCCATGCCCAGGAGACCGGGATCCCCTACGGCATCGCGCTGGCGATGGGCGCGCTCGCGGTGTATCCGCAAACCGACTGGATCGGGGCGGTCGACCTCGCCCGGTTCACGCTGCACTGACAGCGCAGGAACTTCCCGTTAACGCGATTTAGATACGCCTCATTAACCATGCTTTGACGAATAGCTGGTCAACTCGCCTCACTGCGGCGGGTGCGCCGCCCGTGTCATGTGGAAAGTGAAGCGTATGAATACCGCGCGCATTGTCGTCCTGACCATCGCAGTCGGTGCCGGCGGCGTCGCCGCTTATCTGGCCAGCACCGCCGGGCCGCAGCCGCAGGCCCCCGCCGAGCCGGTCGCAAAAATGCAAACGGTCGAGGTCCTGGTCGCCAGGAACGATATTCCGCTCGGCCAGGCGGTCGCCCCCGGTGATCTGCAATGGCAGACCTGGCCCGCCGCCACGGCCAGCTCGCATTTCATCCGCCGTAACGACCAACCCAACGCCACGACCGATCTCGCCGGATCGATCGCGCGGTCGCCGTTCATCGCCGGCGAGCCGATCCGCGAGCAGAAACTGGTCAAGGCCAACGGCTCCGGCTTCATGGCCGCGATCCTGCCGAGCGGCATGCGCGCGATTTCGACCGAGATCTCTCCGGAAACCGGCGCTGGCGGCTTCATCCTGCCCAATGACCGCGTCGACGTGATCCTGTCCAAGCGAGAAAAGAACTCGGATCGTCCGAGTGGCGAGCAGATCGTGTCCGAGATCATTCTGAGCAACGTCCGCGTACTCGCGGTCGACCAGACGATCGAGGAGAAGAATGGCCAGAAGGTCGTGGTCGGCAAGACCGCAACGCTGGAGCTGAAGCCCGAGCAGGCCGAATACCTGGCGCGGGCGCGGCAGAGCGGAACGCTGGCGCTGGCGCTTCGCAGCCTCGCCGACGCCGGTCAGCCGTCCACGACCGAAAACGACGCCAAGCGCGACTCCGTCAATATCGTGCGCTACGGCGTCACCACCCAGACGTCGAAATGATCGGGGGACGGAAATGAGTCGCAGAACCGGCCTTCAATCGACGCGATCCCTGCGCGGCACCGCCATCGCACTGTCCACCGCAGCGGTGCTGACACTGATCCCAGCCTGGACGGCAGCCCACGCAAGCGACTACCGCGCCGCGCCGGCTGCGTCCGGCGGGCTGAACGCGCAGTCGGTCGCGCTGGGCATCGGGAAGTCGATGGTGATCGACCTTCCCCGCGACATTAAGGACGTGCTGGTGGCCGATCCGAAGATCGCCAATGCGGTGATCCGGTCGGCGCAGCGGGCCTACATCATCGGCGCCGCGGTCGGACAGACCAACATCGTATTCTTCGATTCGACCGGCCGGCAGATCGCCGCTTACGACATCGCCGTGACCCGTGACCTCAACGGCATCCGGACCGCGCTCAGGCAGACGTTGCCGACCGCCGACATCCACGTCGAAGGACTCGGCGAAGGCGTGATGCTGAACGGCTCGGTGGCCTCCCCGATCGAGGCGCAGCAGGCGTTCGATCTGGCCGCCCGTCTGGTCGGCGACGACAAGAAGGTGGTGAACAACATCGCGGTCCGCGGTCGCGACCAGGTGATGCTGAAGATCACCGTCGCCGAGGTGCAGCGCGACATCGTCAAGCAGCTCGGAGTCGATCTCAGCGCCAACATGGCCTACGGCACCGCCGTCGTGAACTTCAACAATACCAACCCGTTCACGCAATCGGGCAGCGCCCTTGTGCCCAACAATGCGCTGACCACCAAATTCGGATCGCTGCCGTCGGTGACCGCGACCCTGCGGGCGATGGAGAGCGCGGGCGTGGTGCGCACCCTTGCCGAACCGAACCTGACGGCGATTTCCGGCGAGCCCGCGACGTTTCTGGCCGGCGGCGAATTTCCGGTGCCGAGCGGCGTCACCTGCACCAACGGCGTTTGTACCCCGTCGGTTGTGTTCAAGAAGTTCGGTATCCTGCTCAATTTCACCCCGGTGGTAATGACCGCAGGACGGATCAGCCTCAAGGTGATGACGGAAGTCTCCGAGGTGTCGAGCGACAACGCCGTCGTCATCAACAGCCTGTCGGTGCCGTCAATCAAGACTCGCCGGGTCGAAAGCACTCTGGAGATCCCCTCCGGCGGCTCGCTGGCGATGGCCGGCCTGATCCAGGAGCAGACCAAGCAGGCGATCAACGGCATGCCGGGCGCCGCACAACTGCCGATTCTCGGAACGCTGTTCCGCAGCCGCGACTACATCAATCGCCAGACCGAACTGATGGTGCTGGTCACCCCTTACGTGGTGCGGGCGGTGGCACAGAAAGATCTGTCGCGGCCCGACGACGGCTTCGCCGACGCGTCCGATCCGCAGAGCGATCTGCTCGGCAGCCTCAACAAGCTCTACGGCGTTCCCGGGCGGAGCGAGCCGGCACGCACCTATCGCGGCCGTTTCGGCTTCATCACCGACTAGGCGGAGCGAGGACAAGACGATGACATTGCCTACATCCGCCAGAGCGATGCGCGGCCTCGGTCTCGGGGTCGCCCTGATCGGTTTTTCTCTATCGCTCGGGGCCTGCACCCATACCAAGCGGGAAGTCGAAGTCACCCAGAGCATTCCGACCGACTATCGGCAGCGCCATCCGATCGCGATCCGCGAGGCCGACCGCACCGTCGAGGTGTTCGTCGGAAACGGCCGCGGCGGTCTCACCGCGCTCCAACGCGCCGAAGTCGCCGAGCTCGGCCAGGCCTGGCTCCGTGAAGGCACCGGCGCGATCATCGCCGAGGTGCCCTCCGACACGCCCAACGCCCGCGCCGCATCGGATACGATCCGGGAAATCCAATCGGTGCTGTCCGCCAACGGCGTGCCGCCGCGCGGCGTCACCGTGAAACACTATCGCCCTGCGGATCCGCGCACGTTCGCGACCATCCGTCTGATCTATCCGAAGATCACCGCCGTCGCCGGGCCGTGCGGGCTGTGGCTGGAAGACATCGGCCCCAGCATCAAGAACAAGGGCTACTACGACAACCGCCCGTATTGGAATTTGGGCTGCGCCAACCAGCGCAACCTCGCCGCAATGGTCGAGAATCCGGCCGACCTGGTGCAACCGCGGCCGGAGACGCCGGCCTATACCGCTCGTCGCATGGTGACCAACGACGTCTATCGCACCACCAAACCGGACACCACCGACAAGACCAAGTTGAGCAACGCCGGACAATGATCAGCTACTCGCGCCAGAACCAGGACGAATCGGCGACCGCCGCCCCGGACTCCGGGCCGGACGAGCACATCGCGCCGGCGCCGCGCGTGTCGGTTCAAGCCTTCTGCGAGACCGTCGAAACCGCGACCGCGGTGCAGGCCGCGGGCGAGGACCGCCGCCTCGCCAAAGCCCACCTGAAGATCCAGATGGGCGGCGTCGCCGCTGCAATCGAGGCCTATCGCTCGGCTCCGACGCCGAATGTGATCGTGCTCGAGACCGACGCCCGCAGCGACGTGCTGGCCGGTCTCGACCAGCTCGCCACGGTGTGCGATCCGGGGACGCGGGTCATCGTGATCGGAAAGGTCAACGACGTCACGCTATACCGCGAGCTGGTCCGCCGCGGCGTCAGCGACTACGCGATCGCGCCGGTGCAGCCGATCGACGTGGTGCGCTCGATCTGCAATCTGTTTTCGGCGCCGGAAGCCAAGGCGGTCGGCCGCATCATCGCGGTGGTCGGCGCCAAGGGCGGCGTCGGCGCCTCGACGGTCGCCCACAACGTCGCCTGGGCGATCGCCCGCGATCTGGCACTGGATTCGGTGGTCGCCGATCTCGATCTCGCCTTCGGCACCGCCGGCCTCGACTACAACCAGGACCCGCCGCAAGGCATCGCCGAGGCGGTGTTCTCGCCCGACCGGGTCGACACCGCATTCGTCGACCGGCTGCTGTCGAAATGCACCGATCACCTCAGCCTGCTCGCCGCACCGGCGACGCTGGACCGGGTCTACGATTTCGGCACTGAAGCGTTCGACGCGATCTTCGATACGCTACGCGCCACGATGCCGTGCATCGTGCTCGACGTTCCGCACCAATGGACCGGATGGGCCAAGCGGTCCCTCATCACCGCCGACGACATCCTGATCGTCGCGACGCCGGACCTCGCCAATCTGCGCAATACCAAGAACCTGATCGACCTTCTGAAGGCGGCGCGGCCGAACGACCGTCCACCGCTGTACTGCCTCAATCAGGTCGGCGTGCCCAAGCGACCCGAGATCTCCACCGCCGAGTTCGCCAAGGCGATCGAGAGCCCTCCGATCGTCTCGATCCCGTTCGATCCGCAGATGTTCGGCGCGGCCGCCAACAACGGCCAGATGATCGCGGAGATCGCCGCGAATCATAAGACGACCGAGATGTTCCTGCAGATCGCTCAGCGATTGACCGGGCGCGGTGAAGCCAAGAAGTCGAAAGGCTCCTTCCTGGCACCGATCTTGGAGAAGCTGCGGGCCAAGTAAGCCTGGTGTTGGAGTATCGAGGTGTTTGGTAAGCGCGGACCGGAAAACGACGTCAGACCCCCGAAACCGGCGAGCTTCGCGCCGGAGCCGGCGGCGCGCGCGTCCGAATTCCGGCCGGAGGTTCTGTCGCCGCCGATCGCACCCGCACGGGCCGCCCCCACGCCCCCTCCGCCGGCCACAGTCGAGACCCGCCGCTCCGACACCTACTACCAGGTCAAGGCGACGATCTTCGGCGCGCTGATCGAGGCGATCGATCTTGCGCAGCTCGCCAAGCTCGACGGCGAATCCGCGCGCGAAGAGATCCGTGACATCGTCAACGAGATCATCGCGATCAAGAACATCGTGATGTCGATCGCCGAGCAGGAAGAATTGCTCGACGACATCTGCAACGACGTGCTCGGCTATGGACCGCTCGAGCCGCTGCTGTCCCGCGACGACATCTCCGACATCATGGTCAACGGCGCCGGCACGGTCTACATCGAGGTCGCCGGCCGCATCCAGCGCACCGGCATCCGCTTTCGCGACAATCAGCAGCTCCTCAACATCTGCCAGCGCATCGTCAGCCAGGTCGGCCGGCGTGTCGACGAATCCTCTCCTATCTGCGACGCGCGCCTCGCCGACGGCTCGCGCGTCAACGCCATCGTACCGCCGCTGGCGATCGACGGGCCGGCGCTCACCATCCGCAAATTCAAGAAGGACAAGCTGACGCTCGACCAGTTGGTCAAGTTCGGCGCGATCACTCCCGAGGGCGCCCAGATCCTGCAGATCATCGGTCGCGTCCGCTGCAACGTACTGATCTCGGGCGGTACCGGCTCGGGCAAGACCACGCTTCTCAATTGCCTCACCAACTACATCGACGACGACGAACGCATCATCACCTGTGAAGACGCCGCCGAACTGCAGTTGCAGCAGCCTCACGTGGTCCGGCTCGAAACCCGGCCGCCGAATATCGAAGGCGAAGGCCAGATCACGATGCGCGATCTGGTCCGCAACTGCCTGCGTATGCGGCCGGAACGGATCATCGTCGGCGAAGTCCGCGGTCCGGAAGCGTTCGACCTGTTGCAGGCGATGAACACCGGTCACGACGGCTCGATGGGCACGCTCCACGCCAACAACCCGCGCGAGGCGCTGTCGCGCTGCGAATCGATGATCACGATGGGGGGATTCGCGCTGCCGTCGCGGACCATCCGCGAGATGATCTGCGCCTCGATCGACGTCATCATCCAGGCTGCGCGCCTGCGCGACGGATCGCGTCGCATCACCCACGTCACCGAGGTGGTGGGGATGGAAGGCGACACCATCATCACCCAGGACATCTTCGTCTACGACCTGCTGGGCGAGGACGCCAACGGCCACATCGTCGGCCGACACCGCGCCACCGGCATCGGTCGTCCGCGATTTTGGGAACGCGCCCGCTACTACGGCGAAGAGCAACGACTCGCCGCGGCGCTCGATGCCGCGGAGGTCGTCGCGACCCCATAAGGAGCCGGTGCGATGGAGATGCAGACGCTCGCACTCGGCTTCTTCGCGGCGGTCGCCGTCGGCGGGGTGGCGTGGGTCTTCATCTATCCGCTGCTGTCCGGCGAGAAGAATGTGGAGAAGCGGCTCACCTCCGTGGCCAGAACGACTCCGGCCGTTCGTCAGGTCGACCGCACCCAGCGATCACGTCGCGAGCAGATCGAGGGCTCGCTGAAGGAAATCGAGACCCGCAGCCAGAAGCAGAAGAACGTTCCGCTGGGAATGCGTCTGTCGCAGGCGGGACTGGATTGGACGCCCGCCAAGTTCGGCGTGGTCTCCGCCGCGATCGGCGTGGTGGTCCTCGGCATCGCGATCATGATCGGCACCGGGCTTGTGGCCGCGGCCGGTCTCGGCTTTGCGGCCGGCTTCGGCCTGCCGCGCTGGACACTGGGCTTCCTCAAGCGGCGCCGCGAAAAGAAATTTCTCGCAGCCCTCCCCGACGCGGTCGACGTCATCGTCCGCGGCATCAAGGCGGGATTGCCGCTGTTCGATTCGATCAAGGTGGTCGCCGCCGACGCGCCGGAGCCGCTCCGCAGCGAATTCAACGCGATCATCGAGACCCAGGCGATCGGCATGCCGCTCGCCGACGCCTGCGCCCGGCTGTACGAGCGAATGCCACTGCCCGAAGCCAATTTCTTCGGCATCGTGATCGCGATCCAGCAGAAGTCCGGCGGCAACCTCTCGGAAGCACTCAGCAACCTTTCCAAGGTGCTGCGCGATCGCAAGAAGATGGCCGAGAAGATCCAGGCGATGTCGATGGAGGCCAAAGCCTCGGCGACGATCATCGGGGCGCTGCCGCTGATCGTGATGCTGCTGGTTTACCTGACCACCCCCGACTACATCTCGTTACTGTGGACGCATCCCACCGGGCGGCTTCTGCTCGCAGGCTCCGCGCTGTGGATGTCGGCAGGCATCTTCGTGATGAAGAAGATGATCAATTTCGACTTCTGAGGGCGATCCATGGTCGATTTTCTGATCGAGAAATTCCACGATACGCGCTTCATGGCGACGCTGCTCGCGGCGATCGCGGCCGCCGCCACCGCCTACACGCTGGTCACCCCGTTCATCGTCGGCGATACCTTGGCCAAGCGGATGAAGGCGGTCGGCAGCGAACGCGAGCGGATACGCCAGCGCGAGCGTGACCGGCTCGCCAAAGCAGAAAAAGTGTCGCTGCGCCAGGCGCCGAAGAAATTCGTGGCCCGCGTGGTGGAAGACTTTAACCTCGCCAAATGGCTGGCGCAGGAGAGTGCGCGCGACAAGCTGGTGATGGCCGGCTATCGCGGCCAGGCGCCCTACATCACCTTTCTGTTCTTCCGCCTGGTGATGCCGGTCGTCTTCGGCCTGGCTTCGGCGCTGTACATCTTCGTGATCACCGATCTGCAGCAGCCGCTCACCGTCAAGATCGGCATTTGCATCGCCGCGATCTTCTTCGGCATGCAGGCTCCCATGCTGTTTCTGAAGAACGCGATTCAGAAGCGGCAATTGTCGATCAAGCGGGCGTTTCCCGACGCGCTCGATCTGCTGCTGATCTGCATCGAATCCGGCATGTCGATCGAAGCGGCGTTTCGCCGGGTGTCGATCGAGATCGGCTCGCAGTCGATACCGCTCGCCGAAGAGTTCACCCTTACGACTGCCGAATTATCGTACCTGCAGGATCGCAAGCAGGCCTACGAAAACCTCGCGCAGCGCACCGGCCTCGACGGCGTCAAATCGGTCTGCCTGGCGCTGCAGCAGTCGGAGCGCTACGGCACCCCGCTCGGTCAGAGCCTGCGGGTGATGGCACAGGAGAACCGCGACATGCGGATGAACGAGGCCGAGAAGAAGGCCGCCGCGCTGCCGCCCAAGCTCACCGTTCCGATGATCGTGTTCTTCCTGCCGGTGCTGTTCGTGGTGATCCTCGGCCCGACCGGCATCCGCCTCGCGGCGATGCAGTAACGCATCGAGACCCGGCCGTGGTTCGCCGTCAGCGGCCCGAAGCCATCACGCCGCGGCCGGCACGCGCCGCGTCCTGGCCGCTCACCATCTGCTTGAGATAGGCGACGTTGGCGGCCGCTTCGTCCGGCGGCAGATCCGCACGGACGATCGACTCCGCCTCGGCGTAGCGGCCCTGCAATCCGATCACCAGCGCCAGATTCTGCCGTACCCGCTCGTCGGCCCGGCCGCTGGAATAGGCCTGACGCAAGGTCTCTTCGGCCCTGGGCAGTTCCTTGGTCAGCACATAGGACATGCCGAGGTTCGACAGCACCGAGGGCTCGCCCGGCGCCAGCCGCAACGCGCTGGCATAGTAGCGCCGCGCCTCGTCGTTGCGACCCATCTGGTCCAGCACGGTGCCCTGCACCGACAGAATCCGCCAGTCCGGATTGTCCGGGCTGTGTGCCCGCGACAGCGTATCGAACGCGAGTTGGAAATTGCCGTTGTCGGCGAGCGCGCGGCCGTAGGCGGCGCGCACGGCCTTGTTGCTCGGATTGGCGAGCGAGGCTTTTTCCAGCACCGCCACCGCCTGGGCGCGCTGCCCGATCGCACGCAGCGCGTTGCCGTAAGCGATAGCAGCGGCGGGATCGCTCGGTCGCGCCCGGTATCGCTCACCGGTGATATCCGCAGTGCGGCTTGGATCGGCCGGAGCCTCGCTGCGTTCGCCGAGCGCCCCCGTGACGCCCGACATGCCCACCGTCTTGCAACCTGCGAGACTGACCGCAAGGCTGACGGTCAGCGCCGCGGATGCAACAAACCGGGCAAGACAAGACAGCTCGCGCATGGCACCCTTACTCACAAAGCCGACGACTTCCGGCTCAGCAATAGAGCGTTAACCCTAATGTTGGGTTAATCCGATGGCGTCGCCGCCGCCCACGATTCGAAAGACGCAACTCATGCACGCGATGTTTCAATCTGTTTCCGACCAGCCGGCCGTTCCGATCTCGTTCGTCACCAGATCGAGCTGGGACACGATCCGCGCCGGGCTGCCCGAAGCCGCGCAGCGGTTTGCGGCGGCGGCGGGCTACAACGGCAAACCCGGGCAGTATCTGGCGCTGCCAACGGCGGAAGGCGACATCGGCCACGTGTTGTTCGGGCTCGACGAGGCGGATGCCAAGGGGCACGACCCGTTCCGTCCCGGCGCCCTGCCCGGCCTGCTGCCGGCCGGCAGCTATCGCTTCGCCAACGCGCCGCACGACGCCCGGCTCGCGGTGCTGGCCTTCGCGCTCGGGGCCTACAAGTTCGGCCGCTATCGCCACGCCGAGCCCTCGGCCGTGAAACTGGTGCCGCCGGACGGCATCGACGTGGCAGCGATCAGCCGCACCGCAGAAGCCGTGGCGCTGGCACGGGACCTGATCAACACCCCGGCGAACGACATGGGACCGGCCGAACTTGCCGAAGCGGCGCAGGTTCTGGCGCAACGCTTCGGTGCGACATTCGACACGATCGTCGGCGACGACCTCGCCACCCGCAACTTCCCGCTGATCCGCGCCGTCGGCATGGCCTCGACCCGCGCGCCGCGGCTGATCGACCTGACCTGGGGCGACGCTTCGCATCCGAGGGTGACGCTGGTCGGCAAGGGCGTTTGCTTCGACACCGGCGGGCTCGACCTGAAGCCGTCGAGCGCCATGCTGATCATGAAGAAGGACATGGGCGGCGCCGCCAACGTCCTGGCGCTGGCCTCGATGATCATGGATGCCGGATTGAAGCTGCGGCTGCGCGTACTGATCCCGGCTGTCGAGAACGCCGTCGCCGGCAATGCGATGCGTCCACTCGACATCTTCGCCTCACGCAAGGGGCCGACCGTCGAGATCGGCAACACCGACGCCGAAGGCCGCTTGGTGCTGGCCGACGCGCTGGCCTATGCGGATGAAGAAGCCCCCGACCTGTTGATTGATCTCGGCACCCTGACCGGTGCCGCCCGCGTCGCGCTCGGTCCCGACCTGCCGCCCTACTACACCAACGATGAAGCGCTGGCGCTGGACCTCGCACGCCACGCGAAGGCCGAGCACGATCCGCTGTGGCGGATGCCGCTGTG
This sequence comes from Rhodopseudomonas palustris, assembly GCF_007005445.1. Lineage (NCBI taxonomy): Bacteria > Pseudomonadati > Pseudomonadota > Alphaproteobacteria > Hyphomicrobiales > Nitrobacteraceae > Rhodopseudomonas > Rhodopseudomonas palustris. The sequence continues at coordinate 3,033,463 of NZ_CP041387.1, forward strand.
GGCCCCGTACGACTCGTGGCTCGACTCCAAGGTCGCGAACATCAACAACGCGCCGTCCGGCGGCTTCGCCGGCTCGATTACCTGCGCGCTGTTCCTGCAGCGTTTCGTCGAAGCAGCCAGGAGCTGGCTGCATGTCGACATCTACGGCTGGACCCCGAAGGCCAAGCCCGGCCGGCCCGAAGGCGGCGAATGCCAGGCCGCGCGCGCGATCTTCGCGCTGTTGAGCGAGCGCTATGGCTGATCCAGAGTTCGATCGGAGACTGACGCCGGCGCGGCCCGATCTCGCGGCGAGACATCTCGAAGGCCAGGTCGCCGCTGCGCGGTTCGTCGACGGCGAGACCTTCGCGATCGGCGCCGCGATCGCACCGCTGCGGCGGACGCCGCACACCGACGCTCCGCTGGAGACCGAGGCGCTGCTCGGCGAACGCGTCGTCATCTATGATCGCAACGACGACGGCTGGGCGTGGGGTCAGCTCGTGACCGACCACTATGTCGGCTGGCTGCCGGTTGCGGCCTTGCGTCGATCCGCCTCGAAGCCGACCCACAGGGTTTCAGCACTCCGCGCCTTTGCTTTCCCCGCTGCGTCGATCAAATTGCCGCCGATCGCGACGTTGCCGCTCGGCGCACGGCTCGCGGTTCTCGGCGAGGACGCGGGCTTCGCAGTCACGCAGGACGGCTGGTACCTGCCCCTACAGCACCTTGCCGCGCTCGATTGCTTCGAGACCGACTTCGTGGCCGTCGCCGAGCGCTTCGTCGGCACCCCGTATTTGTGGGGCGGACGTACCAGTCTCGGCATCGATTGTTCAGGACTGGTCCAGACCGCGCTCGCCGCCTGCGGCATCAACGCTCCCCGCGACAGCGATATGCAGGAGGCAGCGCTGGGGAAACCGTTGCCGCTCACTGGCGGGCCGGCGCTCAAGCGTGGCGACCTGATGTTCTGGAAAGGCCACGTCGCGATCGTGCGCGACGCGGAGAGCATCGTTCACGCCAACGCGTATCACATGGCGACGGCGATCGAACCGGCGCAGCAAGCGATCGTCCGGATCGCAGACGGCGGCAGCGCCCTGACCGCGATCAAGCGGCTCGGCTGAAACACTCCCGCAACTGCGCACGATTCAGTGCCAGCCACTGCATCGCGGTGACCAGCAGCGCGTTGCTGAACGCGCCCCGGCTCAGCGCCGCGAGCGCCTCGTCGATCGACACGACGAACGGCTCGGTGTCCTCGTCCTCTTCGGCAAGACCGGCACGTTGCAGCACCGCGCTGGAATCGACGTGGCCGACGAAGAACACGATCTGCTCGTCGGTGATGCCGGGCGTCGGCAGCACGCAGTACAGCTCCGCGAGCTGATCGGGAGCGACCCCGATCTCCTCGATGCATTCACGTCGCGCGGCCTCGGCATCGGTTTCGTGCGGATCGATCCGCCCGGCAACGATCTCGACCATGTCGCCGCGCCCGGTTGCGAAATGCGCCGGCAGCCTGAACTGACGGATCAGCACCACCGCGTCCCGTGCGAGATCGATCGGGATCACCGCGGCGACCCGGCTGGCGCGCAGCACATCGCGCTGCTGCAGCAACGGAGGTTCGCCCTCGCGCCGCAGCGAAACCTCGTAGCGTTCGTAGGCCATAAAGCCCTTCCCGATCGTCTCGGGCACCGACACGGTAACATCGGCCGCGCGATCCGCGAGCTGATCAGTTTCGTCACGTTCGCTCATCAAGCACCTATTGCGCCGCGGCGACGTCCGGAGCGGTTTCGAGCCGGAACGCGGCGGCAAACAGCGCTCGCGTATAATCCGTCTTCGGGTTTTTGAACAGCTCCGCCGCCGGGCCTTCCTCGACGACCTTGCCGTGCTTCATGACGATCAGATGACTGGCGAGCGAGGCGACGACTCGCAGGTCGTGGGAAATGAACATGTAAGTGAGATCGCGCTTGCGCTGCAATTCGCGCAGCAGGTCGACCATCTGCGCCTGAAACAACATGTCGAGCGCGCTGGTCGGCTCGTCGAGCACGACGAAGTTCGGCTCCAGCACCACTGCGCGCGCGATCGAGATGCGCTGCCTCTGGCCGCCGGAGAACTCATGCGGATAACGGAAGCGCGTCGCCGGATCGAGACCGACATCCGTGAGCGCCTTGACCACCCGCGCCTCGCGCTCGGCCTCGCCGATCTGCGGCTGGTGCACGCTCAGTCCCTCGGCGATGATGTCGCCGACCGACATGCGCGGGCTGAGCGCGCCGAACGGATCCTGAAATACGATCTGCATGTCGCGGCGGAACGGCCGCATCTGCTTGAACTTCAACCCCTGGATATTGTTGGACAGAAACACGATCGGGCCTTCGGAGGAGATCAGCCGCAACATCGCCAGTCCCAGCGTGGTCTTGCCCGAACCGGACTCGCCGACCACACCGAGCGTCTCGCCCTTGCGGATCGCGAGCGTCACGCCGTCCACCGCCTTGATATGGCCGACGGTCTTGCGCAGCAGCCCGCGCTTGATCGGAAACCAGACCTTGAGATCGTCGGTCGAAATCACGACCGGCGCGTCGGGACGCGGCGGGGCCGGATCCGGCTTCGGCTCGGCGGCGAGCAGCGCCTGCGTGTAGGCGTGCTGAGGTGCGGTGAAGACTTGTTCGACAGGCCCCTGCTCGACGATCTTGCCGGTGTGCATCACGCAGACGGTGTCGGCGATGCGGCGGACGATGCCGAGATCGTGGGTGATGAACAGCATGCTCATTCCGAGTCTGGCGCGGATGTCGGCAAGCAGCGCCAGAATCTGCGCCTGCACGGTGACGTCGAGCGCGGTAGTCGGCTCGTCGGCGATCAGCAGATCCGGCTCGTTGGCCAGCGCCATCGCAATCATCACCCGCTGCCGCTGGCCGCCGGACAGTTGATGCGGATAGCTGGCAAGCCGCGTCTCGGGCTCGGGAATGCCGACCTGGGTCAGCAGTTCGACGATCCGCGCCCGCGCCTTGGCGCCGCGCGGACCGCTGTGCAGTTGCAGGATCTCGCCGATCTGCTGCTCGATCGTGTGCAGCGGATTGAGCGAGGTCATCGGCTCCTGAAACACGATCGAGATCTCGTTGCCGCGAATGCCGCGAATCTCGTGCTCCGACATCCCGAGCAGCTCGCGGCCCTTGAACCGGATCTGACCGGACGGATGCGAAGCGCTCGGATAAGGCAGCAGCTTCAGGATCGACAGCGCACTGACCGACTTGCCCGAACCGGACTCACCGACCAGCGCGACGCATTCGCCGCGTTTGATCTGGTACGAAACATGGTCGACCGCGGTGGTGGTGCCGCTCGGCTGGTGAAACGCAACCGACAGATCGCTGACGTCGAGCAGGGGCTGGTTGATCGCGTCCATGCGGCTCACCTGAACGTCTTGCGCGGGTCGAAGGCGTCGCGAACGGCCTCGCCGATGAAGATCAGCAGCGACAGCATGACCGCAACCGCGAAGAAGCCGGTGAAGCCGAGCCAGGGCGCCTGGACGTTGGCCTTGCCCTGCGCCAGCAGTTCCCCGAGCGACGGCGAGCCGGGCGGCAGGCCGAAGCCGAGGAAGTCGAGCGCGGTGAGCGTCATCACCGAGGACGAGACGATGAACGGCAGAAACGTCATGGTCGCCACCATCGCGTTCGGCAGCAGGTGCCGCACCATGATCTTGGCATTGGAAACACCCAGCGCGCGAGCCGCGGTGATATATTCGAAATTGCGGCCGCGCAGGAATTCGGCGCGCACCAGACCGACCAGCGACACCCAGGAAAACAGCAACAAAATGCCGAGCAGCACGAAGAAGCCCGGCACCAGCACCGACGACAGGATCAGCAGCAGATAAAGCGACGGGATCGCGGTCCAGACTTCGATCAAGCGCTGGAAGGTCAGATCGACCCATCCGCCGAAATAGCCCTGGATACCGCCGGCCGCGATGCCGATGATCGACGACACAATCGTCAGGCTCAGGCCGAACAGGATCGAGATCCGGAAGCCGTAGATCAGCCGCGCCACCACGTCGCGACCCTGATCGTCGGTCCCGAGCCAGTTGTACTCGAGGTCTCGACAGCTCTTGACGTCTTTCTTGGCGACCACCGCCGCGCATTCCTGTTCGGTCAGCATCCAGGTCGGTTTCGACGGCGCCGGCGTCGGCAGATCGAGATTGTGGGTGCCGTAGGAGTAACGGATCGGAGGCCAGATCACGACGCCTCCCTTGTCGGCGATCAGCTTCTGCAAATATGGGTCGCGGTAATCGGCCGCCGTCTCGAAATCGCCGCCGAAGGTGGTCTCGGAATACGTCACGACGGCTGGGAAATAGTAATGACCGTCGAGCTTGATCAGCAGCGGCCGGTTATTGGCGATGAACTCGGCGAACAGCGACACCCCGAACAGCACCAGGAATATCCACAAGGACCAGTAGCCACGGCGATTGGCCTTGAAGTTCTGCCACCGCCGCTTGTTCAGCGGCGACAGCGCCAGCCGGTTTCGCGTCGGCGGTACTGCCTCGCCCAGCGGCATGTTGGTGGTGCTCTCGATCGGCTCGCGTGCGATCAGCGTCATCAGACGTCCCGCGCCTCGAAGTCGATCCGCGGATCGATCCACATATAGGTGAGATCGGAGATCAGGTTCACCACCAGGCCGACCAGCGAAAACACGAACAGCGTTCCGAACACCACCGGATAATCCCGGTTCAACACGCTCTCGAAACCGAGCAGGCCGAGCCCGTCGAGCGAAAAGATGGTCTCGATCAGCAGCGATCCGGAAAAGAACGCGCCGATAAAGGCGCTCGGAAACCCGGCGATCACGATCAGCATGGCGTTGCGGAAGATGTGACCATACAGCACCTGGGTCTGGCTGCAGCCCTTGGCGCGCGCGGTCATGACGTATTGCTTGCGGATCTCGTCGAGGAATGAGTTCTTGGTCAGCAGCGTCATGGTGGCGAACGCGCCGAGCGCCATCGAGATCAGCGGCAAGGTCAGGTGCCAGAAATAGTCGATGATCTTCCAGTACCAGGGAAAATCGCTCCAGCCGTCGGATGTCAGCCCGCGCAGCGGAAACCAACTGAAGAACGAGCCGCCAGCGAACAGAATGATCAACAGGATCGCAAACAGGAAGCCCGGGATCGCAAACCCGATGATGATCACCGCCGAAGTCCAGGTGTCGAACTTCGAGCCGTCCTGGACCGCCTTGCGGATGCCGAGCGGGATCGACACCAGGTAGGTCAGTAGCGTCATCCAGATTCCGAGCGACATCGAGACCGGCAGCTTCTCCTTGATCAATTGCAGGACGCTGACGTCGCGGAAGTAGCTGTTGCCGAAATCGAACCGGGCGAAATTCCACAGCATGATCGCAAAGCGCTCGGGTGCCGGCTTGTCGAAGCCGAACTGTCTCTCCAAACTCTTGACGAATTCGGGATCGAGGCCCTGCGCACCGCGATATTTCGAGTTGACCGCATCGGCCGACCCCGCCGCTTGCGGCCGCGAACCGAAATCGCCGCCGGACGAGCCGGAGACGCGCGACGATGCGCCTGTGTCGGCACCAGAGATCTGCGCGATCACCCGTTCGACAGGCCCGCCCGGCGCGAACTGCACCACGACGAACGACACGAACAGAATCCCGAGCAGCGTCGGAAACATCAGAAGAATGCGGCGGGTAATATAGGCGGCCATGCTATTTCCCTCGGCCGGCGGCCGCCGTATCGGTCGCCCACCACAATTCCGGCACGCCGACGCCGGCATATTTCGGCAGTTTGGACGGATGGCCGAACACGTCCCAATACGCCAGCCGGTGCGAAGCAGAGTACCATTGCGGCACCCAATAGCGGCCGGCGCGGATCAACCGGTCGAGCGCCCGGGCGGCGACCACCAGCTTGGCACGGCTGTCGGCGGCGATCACAACGTCGATCATCGCGTCGATCGCCGGATCGGCGATGCCGGCGAGATTGTTGGAGCCCTTGGTCGCGGCTGCCTGCGACGAGAAGAAGTTGCGGAGGGCGTCGCCCGGCACGGTCGAAAAGCTGTAGCGCTCGATCGCCAGATCGAAATCGAAATCGTCACGTCTGGCTCGAAGCTGCACCGGATCGACCTGCCGCAAACTGGCATCGATCCCCAGCGTGCCGAGATTCTTGATGAACGGCATGTGGTGCGGCTGAAATGCCGGCTCGTCCAGGAGAAACTCGACACGGAACGGTTCGCCCGATGGTGTCAGCCGCTTGCCGCTCTTGATCTCGAATCCCGCCTCGTTGAGAAGCTGCGCCCCCCGGCGCAACAACGAACGGTCCTGACCGGAGCCGTCGGACGCCGGCGGCGAGAACGGGACAGCGAACACTTCGTCCGGCACCTTGCCGCGGAACGGTTCGAGCAGCGCCAGCTCCCCCTGCGAGGGTGGGCCCTCCGCCATCATGTCGGAGTTCTGGAACGGCGACACCGTGCGGGCATAGGCGCCGTACATGATCGTCTTGTTGGTCCACTCGAAATCGAACGCGCAGCCGAGCGCTTCGCGCACGCGTGGGTCCTTGAACTTGTCGCGGCGAGTGTTGATGAACCAACCCTGCGCGCCCGACGGGGTTTCGTCCGGCAGTATATCGCGCTTGACGCGGCCGTCACGGACCGCCGGGAAGTCGTAGCGGGTGTTCCAGATCCGCGAGGTGAACTCTTCGCGAAAGAGATAGCTCCGCCCGGTGAAGCCTTCGAAGGCGACGTCGCGATCGCGATAGAATTCGAACCGCACGGTGTCGAAATTGTAAGTCCCGATGTTGACCGGGAGCTTGGCGCCCCACCAATCAGGCACCCGATCGAATTCGATGTAACGGCCCGATTCCAGCCGGCCGACCTTGTAGGGCCCGCTGCCGAGCGGCACGTCCATGGTGGATTCATCGAACCGCTGCTTGGAATAGTAGGCTTCCGAGAACAACGGCAAGCCGGCGACGAACAGCGGCACGTCCCGTCCACGCTTCGGCTTGAAGGTCGCCACGAGCGTGGTGTCGTCCTCGGCCTTCGCTTCGATGAAGTCACGCAGTTGTTGCGTGATCACTGGATGGCCTTTGGCTTTGAGGATGTTGAGCGAGAACGCGGCATCGCGCGCGGTCAACCTACTGCCATCGTGAAACCGCGCTTCGGGTCGCATCGTGAAGCGATAGCTCAGACCGTCGGCGGAGATCGCCACCCTGGAGGCGGCGAGACCGTACATCGCGTCCGGCTCGTCACCGGCCCGCGCCATCAGGGTCGTGAAGGTCAGGCCCATGCCCTGGGCTCCGTCCCCCTTCAGGATATAGGCATTGAGCGAATTGAAGGTCAGAAACGACTGATTGAACGCGCGGACCGACGGGATGGTCGAGAACACGCCGCCCTTCGGCGCATCGGGATTGACGTAGTCGAAATGGGGGAAATCGGCGGGGTACTTCAGATCCCCGAACGCCGACATGCCGTGAGCAAGAGTCTCGGCGGCGGCGGCGGCGGCGCGAAACTGGGCCGCCGCAAGTGCGCCGACGCCAAGAGCGAGCACGTTGCGGCGATTGAGCGGCGCCATACCCGGAGCGATCCTCAAGAGCGCTTGCCGAGCTTGGCGGCCCTGTCGGCGTCGTACCACCACAGCGACGGCAATCCCGAGCGCGCATATTTAGGCAGCGGCGCGTGGCCGAAGCGGTCCCACCGCGCGTAGCGCATGAATCCGTAGGTGAATTGCGGCACGACGTAGAAGTTCCACAGCAGGACGCGGTCGAGCGCCCGCGTCGCCGCGACCAGCGAGGGACGATCCTTGGCGAAGATAACCTTGTCGATCAGCGCATCCACCGCCGGGTTCTTGATACCGATCGTGTTCTGCGAGCCCTGCTGATCCGCCGACTGCGATCCCCAATAGTCGCGCTGCTCGTTGCCGGGAGACAGCGACTGGCCCCACAGGTCGGTGATGATGTCGAAATCGAACGCACGAGTCCGGTTCTGATACTGCGCATCATCGACCACCCGGATCGAGACGGTGACGCCGAGCCGCTCCAGCGAAGGCCGGTAGAACAGCGCGATGCGCTCGGAGGACGGATCCCGTACCAGCATCTCGACCACGACCGGCTTGCCGGACGGATCGACCAGCTTGCGATTCTGGATGTCGAAGCCGGCCTCTTTCACCAGCCTGATGGCTTCGCGCAAATTGGCGCGAACCGCCTCCGGACTGCCGCCGACCGGGTTGGTGTAGGGTTGCGTGAACAGCTCGGCCGGCACCTTGTCGCGCACGGTTTCCAGCAGCGCCAGCTCCTGCCCCTCCGGCAGGCCGCTGGAGGCAAGCTCGGTGCCCTCGAAGAAGCTCGCGATCCGCGTATACTGGCCGTAGAAGAGCTGCTTGTTCATCTCCTCGAAATCGAACGCATAATTGAAGGCTCGCCGCACCCGGGCGTCCTTGAACATATCGCGGCGGGTGTTGAGCACGAAGGCCTGCATCCGCCCCGAATCGTTGATCGGAAACTCCTCCTTGACGACGCGCTTGTCGGTGATCGCCGGAAAATCGTAGGCAGTGGCCCACTGCTTGGCGGAGTTCTCCATGATCCAGTCGGCCTGGTCGGCCTTGAAGGCTTCGAGCGCCACGGTGTTGTCGCGGAAATACTCGAAGCGCAGTTCGTCGAAATTGTACTGGCCGATCCGCGCCGGCAGCTTCTCGCCCCAGTAGTCCTTGACTCGCTCCAGCGCGATCGAGCGGCCGGCGACGAAGTCCTTGATCCTGTAAGGCGCCGAGCCGAGCGGCGGCTCCAGCATGGTCGCCGAGACGTCGCGCTTGCGCCCCTGGGCGTCGGTGCCTTCCCACCAATGCTTCGGCAGGATCATCAATTCGCCGACGATGGTCGGCAGTTCGCGATTGCCCGGAGCATCGAATGTGAATCGGATGTCCCGCTCCCCGATCTTCTCCGCCTTGACGACGTGACGGTAGTACGAGGCGTAGCGCGGGCTGTATTTCTTCAGCGTGTCGAACGAAAATACCACGTCGTCGGCCGTCACCGGCTTGCCGTCGTGCCAGCGAGGCTCGGTGCGCAATCGGTAGACGACCCACGAAAAATCGTCGGGATGCGCGGCGGACTCGGCGAGCAGACCATAGACGGTGCCGACCTCGTCCAGCGACGAGGTCATCAGCGTCTCGTAGAGATACCCGACCGGGGCGGCGATGTTACCCTTCACGCCCGCGACCGCCAGATTGAAATTGTCGAAGGTGCCAAGCGCGATCTGCCGCGCCGCGCCTCCCTTGGGCGCGTTCGGATCGACATAGTCGAACCGGGCGAACCCAGCCGGATATTTCAGGTCGCCGAACAGCGACAGGCCGTGCCGCCACTTCGCCCCCTCCAGCGCAGCCTCGGCATGCGCCGCGCCGACCGCGAACAGGCCGGGGCTGAGGTTGAGAGCCGGGGTCGCAGCGACCAGCAGGCCGCCCTGGAGAAGATGTCGTCGGGTCAACGTCACGATACGGAAATCCCTGTTCGCTGCGGTGATCGGCCAGACCGGACCTGCCTGAGGATTCGTCCGATTATGGCGATTTTGGCGGAGGATAACACCCCGCACACGGCCGACTTGCGGCGAAAGGTCCCGGTTACCGATGTTTAATCCGCACCGGCGCGCAAACAAAACGGCCGGGCAGAACCCGGCCGCTCAAACGCCAACATTGGGAAAATCGTTACTTCTCTGCCGTCGCCGGCAGCGGCTCGGGCTTGTCGGAATTCTTGTTGAGATAGGCGATCAGGTCGGCCCGCTCCTTGTCGTTCGGGATGCCGGCGAAGCTCATCGCGGTCCCGGGGATGTACCCCTTCGGGTTCGCGAGGAACTTGTTCAGTTCGTCGAACGTCCAGGCGCCGCCCTTGGCCTTCATGGCCGCCGAGAAATTGAAGCCACCGCGACCTTCGCCACGGTGGTCGCCGACGATCCCGTAAAGATTGGGGCCGACGCGGTTCGGGCCGTCCTTCTCGAAGGTGTGGCAGGCCGCACACTTCCTCGCAGCTTTGGAGCCCTGGTCGACCGATGCGGTTTGCAGCAGCTTCTCGATCGGCTCGTCGGCCTTCGGTGCGGCATCCTTGCTGGGAGCAGGCTCCGCCTCCTTCACCGCGATTGCATAGCCCTGCTTCTCGGGTTTGGTCGGGGAAAAGATCGCCTGGGCGGCGAAGTTCGACAACAACAGGATCAGGCAGGTGCCGAAGATCGCCCCGACGATTTTGTTGAGTTCGAAAGTATCCATTTTCGCTCGCGTTTCAGAACCGGCCCGTGAGCGGGCATTGTTCATCGGAGGCATTCTCAACGCTACTTTAGTCGAGATGAGATATCGGTTTGCCCCCGCGCTGGCAACCCGTATAAACGCCTCACGCGCGCCGCATCGGGCAGCCTGATACCAGTTCCGGGCTGTCGTTGCGTTGCACCATTCGCGACATGCGATCCTCGCTTTCGCGGCAATGCGATTCCCCGACGATGACAGCTCCCGAGACCCTGGTCCTGATTCCTGCCCGGATGGCCGCGACGCGCCTGCCCGGCAAACCGCTGCTCGACATCGCCGGTTTGCCGATGGTGGTGCAGGTGCTGCGCCGGGCGCAGGCGGCGGAAATCGGTCGGGTGGCGGTGGCCACCGACACCCCGGAGATCGCCGCTGCCGTGACCGCCCATGGTGGCGAGGTGGTGATGACCCGCGCAGATCATCCTTCCGGATCGGACCGCATCTTCGAGGCGCTGCAGACGCTGGATCCGGAGGGCCGGATCCAGACCGTGATCAACCTGCAGGGCGATTTCCCGACCATCCGGCCCGAGCAGATCGGGGCCGTGCTGTCGCCGCTCGCCGATCCCGCCGTCGACATCGCCACGCTGGCGGCCGAGATCCATACCGACGAAGAGGCCACCAATCCCAACGTGGTCAAGGTGGTCGGCTCGCCGCTGGCTGCGGACCGGTTGCGGGCGCTGTACTTTACCCGCGCCACCGCTCCCTGGGGCGACGGGCCGCGCTACCACCACATCGGCCTGTACGGCTACCGCCGCGCCGCCCTGGAGCGCTTCGTGGCGCTGCCCCCTTCTCCGCTGGAAGGTCGCGAAAAGCTCGAACAGCTCCGTGCGCTGGAGGCCGGCATGCGGATCGACGTCGGCATCGTCGACAGCGTGCCGCGCGGGGTCGATACGCCGGCCGATCTCGAGACCGCGCGGCGCGTGCTGGTCGGCTGAGCCGCCCCTCTGGCGAAAACCGCTGCGGCTGCTAGAACGCCCGCCAGACACAGGACGCTATGACCCAGACCATGAAAATCGCATTCCAGGGCGAACCCGGCGCCAATTCTCACATCGCGATCAGCGACGCCTACCCCACCGCCGAGGCGATGCCTTGCGCCACTTTCGAGGACGCGCTGAGCGCGATCTCCTCGGGCGAAGCCGATCTCGGCATGATCCCGATCGAGAACTCGGTCGCCGGCCGCGTCGCCGACATCCATCACCTGCTGCCGACCTCGAAACTGTTCATCGTCGGCGAATGGTTTCTGCCGATCCGGCATCAGCTCGTGGCGGTGCGCGGCGCCAAGCTCGAAGACATCAAGACGGTCGAAAGCCACGTCCACGCGCTCGGCCAGTGCCGGCGGATCATCCGCAAATTCGGCCTGAAGCCGATCGTCGCCGGCGACACCGCGGGCTCGGCCCGCGTCGTCGCCCAGCGCGGCGACAAGAGCTGCGCGGCGATCGCCTCGCGGTTGGCGGCGCAGATCTACGGCCTCGACATCCTCGCCGAGGACATCGAAGACGAGACTCACAACACCACCCGCTTCGTGGTACTGGCCCGCGAGCCGCGCTGGGCGCAGCAGGGCTCTGGCCAGCTCGTCACCACTTTCGTCTTCCGTGTCCGCAACCTGCCGGCGGCGCTGTACAAGGCGCTCGGCGGCTTCGCCACCAACGGCGTCAACATGACCAAGCTGGAAAGCTACATGGTCGACGGCAATTTCTTCGCCACGCAGTTCTACGCCGACGTCGAAGGCCACCCTGAGGATCGCAACCTCGCTTTCGCGCTCGACGAACTGAAGTTCTTCTCCCGCGAATTCCGCATCGTCGGCGTCTATCCAGGACACCCGTTCCGGGCGACGTTCAGCGAGCGCTGACTTCGGGTAGCGCCATTGCGAGAAGCGTAGCGACGAAGCAATCCAGCTCCGTGCACGGAGCCTCTGGATTACGTCGCTGCGCTCGCAATCACGAACTTTGCGACAGCACCGAACTATGCCGCCACGCGCTGCAGCTCGAACGCGTCGGCCAGCAAGCTATAGCTCCGCTTGCGCGCTTCGTGGTCGTAGGTCGCGGTGATCACCATCAGCTCGTCGGCGCGGCTGGCGGTGATCAGCGGCTGCAACGCCTGCCGCACCGTCGCCGGACTGCCGACGAACAGACGCGAGCGATTGCGCGTGATCGAGGCACGGTCGGCTTCGGTGTACGAATAGGACAGCGCCTCCTCGACGCTCGGCAGCGGCACGTAGCGGCCGCGGTCGCGCAGAAGGCGGCTGAGATCCATCGAGCTCGCCAGCCGCTCCGCCTCTTCGTCGGTGTCGGCCACCACGGCGGCAACGGCGAGAATGCCGTGCGGCGTCGAGCGCCAGCGGGTCGGACGGAAGTTGCTGCGGTAGTGCGTCAGCGCCTCGACCGCGTCGTGCGAGGCGAAGTGATGCGCGAACGCGAAGCCCATGCCGACCTGGGCGGCGAGTTCGGAGCTGTAGTCGCTGGAACCCAGCAGCCAGATCGGCGGCAACGGTGTGTCGTCGGGCATCGCCACGACGCTGTTGTAGGGATGACGCGGCGGAAAGCCGCGCGTTTCCCACAGGGTCAGCTCCTGCAGCCGCTCCAGAAAATCGTCGCCTTCGCGGCCGTCGAGTCGGCGGCGGAGCGCGTGCATCGTTGCCTGATCGGTGCCCGGCGCGCGGCCGATGCCGAGATCGATCCGGCCTGGGAACAGCGCTTCCAGCATCTTGAATCGCTCGGCCACCATCAACGGTGCATGGTTGGGAAGCATCACGCCGCCGGAACCGACGCGGATGCGCTCGGTCACCGCCGCGATCTGTCCGATCATGATCTCGGGCGCCGGACTGGCGACCGATGGCAGATTGTGATGCTCGGCCAGCCAGTAACGCACATAGCCCAGCGAATCCGCGTGGCGCGCCAAGTCGATCGAGTTGCGCAGGGCGACCGCCGGTGGTGTGCCGGTGGTGACGACAGACAGGTCGAGGATCGAGAGCGGCAACATGTCCATAACCTAGTGCTCAACCGAGGCCTGCGCAAAGGTAATGGGCTAGGCAATTCGGTGATGCTTTGCCTCCTATTCTCGGAGTGGGCAGAACGACCGCAAGCTTGGAGGAGTCTGATGGACCTCGCTCTGCGCGGATCGCTGCACTGCACATAAACATCTGTCATATCGTAGATTTTTAAAGCATGCGCGCCGCATATCCTGCCCACTATCACACAGCTCACGCCCCCATAGAGCGAACTAAATTGACTATTTTGGGCAACTTCCCAAGCCACCACCTCCCAAAGTGGGCTGGCCGCCGAAAGCAGTTCGGCCTAATTTAACGCGGTTCGTGGAGGTTCCTGATCGTTGGGCAGCCGCACGTGCCTGTGGACACCCGAACCGCCCTTTCAAACTGGATGACCATCAGATGAGCGACCTGCCGCAACAGCTTCCGGCAATTTCTTTCGAGTTCTTCCCGCCGAAGACCGAAGAGATGGAACGCAATTTGTGGCAGGCGATCAGCCGGCTGGCGCCGCTGCATCCGAGCTTCGTCTCCGTCACCTACGGGGCCGGCGGCTCCACCCGGGAGCGTACCCACGCCACCATCGCGCGCATTCTGAAAGAAACCGATCTGACCCCGGCGGCGCATCTGACCTGCGTCGACGCTCCGTGTGGCGATGTCGACGAGGTGGTGACGCGGTATCACGACATCGGCGTCCGACATATCGTGGCGCTGCGCGGCGATCCGACCACCGGCCTCGGCGGCACCTACACGCCGCATCCGCAGGGCTATCGCAGCTCGGCCGACCTCGTCGCCTCGATCAAGCGCCGCTATCCGGACATCGACGTCACGGTGTCGGCCTATCCGGAGAAGCATCCGGAGAGCACCGGCTTCGATGCCGACCTCGATATCCTGAAAGCCAAGGTCGATGCCGGCGCGACGCGCGCCATCACTCAGTTCTTCTTCGATAACGACCTGTACTTCCGCTACCTCGACCGCGTCCGCGCCCGCGGCATCGGTATCCCGATCGTGCCGGGCATCCTGCCGGTGCAGAACTTCAAGCAGGCCGCGGGCTTTGCGGCCCGCGCCGGCGCCAGCGTGCCGGACTGGCTGGCCAAACAATTCGAAGGGCTCGACGACGATCCCGACACCCGCAAGCTGGTGGCTGCCACCGTCGCGGCCGGCCAGGTGCACAAGCTCGCCAAGCACGGCGTCAACAATTTCCACTTCTACACCATGAACCGCGCGGACCTGGTGTTCGCCATCAGCCATCTGCTGGGCTTCCGGCCGCAGGCGGCAAGGCAAGCCGCGTGAGTTTGCAACTGAACTCTCCAAGCGCACCGCCCGCCCCCTCTCCCCTTTGGGGAGAGGGTTGGGGTGAGGGGGCACAGGCGCCAATGATCGTCCGCACCACGCGTACACCGATCGCCAGACGCCTGCGGGCTCAGCCGACGCAGGCTGAAACGTTGCTGTGGCGGCGTCTGCGCAATCGCCAGCTCGATGGCTGGAAATTCAAACGCCAATTCCCGATCGACCGATTTATCGTCGACTTCTGCTGCACCGAAGCGCGGCTCGTCGTCGAACTCGACGGCGGACAACATGGACAACAGACCGAGCAAGATGCGGCGCGGACGGAAGTACTCTCCGCGATGGGCTATCTGGTCATTCGGTTCTGGAACAACGACGTGCTGTCGAACATCGACGGCGTACTCGAAACGATTGCTCGAACGATCAGACCGCATGCGTTCGATCCCCCTCACCCCAGCCCTCTCCCCGACGGGGAGAGGGAGCCGCGCTGAGTAATTTGCAAATGTCGACTTCCAAAAGCCCGATCGCCGATCGTCTTCACGCCCTCGCCGCGCAGCGCATCCTCGTGCTCGACGGCGCGATGGGGACGATGATCCAGCAGTTGCAGCTCGACGAGGCTGCGTTCCGCGGGATGCGGTTCAAGGATTTCCACCGCGACCTGCGCGGCAACAACGACCTCCTCATCCTGACCCAGCCGCAGGCGATCGAGGACATCCACGCGCAGTACTTGCGCGCCGGTGCCGACATCGTCGCCACCAACACCTTCTCCTCGACCTCGATCGCCCAGGCCGACTACGACATGTCGGACCTCGCTTACGAGATGAGCCGCGACGGCGCCCGCCTCGCCCGCAATGCCGCCGCCAAGGTCGAAGCCGAAGACGGTAAGCCGCGCTTCGTCGCCGGCGCGATCGGCCCGACCAACCGCACCGCCTCGATCTCGCCCGACGTCGCCAATCCCGGCTACCGCGCGGTGACGTTCGACGATCTGCGCATCGCCTATGCCGAGCAGATCAACGGCCTGCTCGACGGCGGCGCCGACATCCTGCTGCTCGAAACCATCTTCGATACGCTGAACGCCAAGGCGGCGCTGTACGCCATCGCCGAGATCACCGAAGCCCGCGGCATCGACGTGCCGGTGATGATCTCCGGCACCATCACCGATAAGTCAGGCCGCCTGCTGTCCGGCCAGATGCCCGAAGCGTTCTGGAATTCGGTGCGGCACGCCAAGCCGCTCACCATCGGCTTCAACTGCGCGCTCGGCGCCAAGGATCTGCGCGCCCACATCGCCGATATCAGCCGCGTCGCCGATACGCTGGTCTGCGCCTATCCCAACGCCGGCCTGCCCAACGAATTCGGCCAATACGACGAAAGCCCGGAGTACATGGCAGGTCTCGTCGGCGAGTTCGCCGAAGCCGGCCTCGTCAACATCGTCGGCGGCTGCTGCGGCACCACGCCGGCCCACATCAAGGCGATCGCCGAAGCGGTCGCGCCGCATCAGCCGCGCGTGATCCCGACCATCGAGCCGCGGCTGCGGCTCTCGGGCCTCGAGCCGTTCGAGCTGACCAAGGCCATTCCGTTCGTCAATGTCGGCGAGCGCACTAACGTCACCGGCTCGGCGAAGTTCCGGAAATTGATCACCGCCGGCGACTACGCTGCCGCGCTGCAGGTGGCGCGCGATCAGGTCGAGAACGGCGCCCAGATCATCGACGTCAACATGGACGAAGGGCTTCTCGATTCCGAAGCCGCGATGGTCACCTTCCTCAACCTCGTCGCCGCCGAGCCGGACATCGCCAAGGTGCCGGTGATGGTCGACTCCTCGAAATTCAACGTGATCGAGGCCGGCCTGAAGTGCCTGCAGGGCAAGCCGGTCGTGAACTCGATCTCGCTCAAAGAGGGCGAGGACAAATTCGTTCACGAGGCGGGCATCGCCAAGCGTCACGGCGCCGCCGTGGTGGTGATGGCGTTCGACGAGACCGGCCAGGCCGACACCTACGCACGCAAGACCGAGATCTGCGCCCGCGCTTACGACATTCTCGTCAACCGCATCGGCTTCCCGCCCGAAGACATCATCTTCGATCCGAACATCTTCGCGATCGCCACAGGCCTCGAAGAGCACAACAACTACGGCGTCGACTTTATCGAGGCGACGCGCTGGATCCGCCAAAACCTGCCGCACGCACACGTCTCCGGCGGCGTCTCCAACCTGTCGTTCTCGTTCCGCGGAAACGAGCCGGTGCGCGAGGCGATGCACTCGGTGTTCCTGTATCACGCCATCAAGGCCGGCATGGACATGGGCATCGTCAATGCCGGGCAGATGATCGTGTATGACGACATCGATCCCGAGCTGCGCCAGGTGTGCGAGGACGTCATCCTCAACCGCGACCCGGGTGCGTCCGAGCGGCTTCTGGCGCTCGCCGACAAATATCGCGGCCAAGGCAAGCAGCAGAAGGAACAGGACCTCGCCTGGCGTTCGTGGCCGGTCGAGCAGCGGCTCAGCCACGCGCTGGTGCACGGCATCACCGAGTTCATCGAAACTGACACTGAGGAAGCACGGGCCAAGGCCGAGCGGCCGCTGTACGTCATCGAAGGTCCGCTGATGGCCGGCATGAACGTGGTCGGTGACCTGTTCGGCGACGGCAAGATGTTCCTGCCGCAGGTGGTGAAGTCGGCCCGCGTGATGAAGCAGGCGGTCGCCTATCTGATGCCGTTCATGGAGGAGGAGAAGGCGCGCAATCTCGCCGCCGGGACCGATCTCGGCGAGCGCTCCTCCGCCGGCAAGATTGTGCTCGCCACCGTCAAGGGCGACGTCCACGACATCGGCAAGAACATCGTCGGCATCGTGCTCCAGTGCAACAATTTCGAGGTGATCGACCTCGGCGTGATGGTGCCGGCCGCCAAGATCATCGAGACCGCGAAGGCCGAGAACGCCGATATCATCGGCCTGTCCGGGCTGATCACGCCGTCGCTCGACGAGATGAGCTTCCTCGCCGGCGAGCTGCAGCGCAGCGGCTTTGACATTCCGCTGCTGATCGGCGGCGCGACGACGAGCCGTGTCCACACCGCGGTGAAGATCGACCCGGCCTATCCCGCCGGCAGCGTGGTGCACGTCAACGACGCCAGCCGTGCGGTCGGCGTCGCCTCTTCGCTGCTGTCGAAGGACAAGGGCGCCGCCTATGCGGCGGAGATTCGCGCCGACTACGCCAAGATCTCGGCCTCGCATCACCGCGCCCAGGCCGACAAGAAGCGGCTGACGCTCGCCGCCGCCCGCGCCAACGCCACCAAGATCGACTGGGCCGCGACCAAGCCGGTGAAGCCCTCCTTCATCGGCACCCGGAGCTTCAGCAGCTATTCGCTCGCCGAACTGGTCGACTACATCGACTGGACGCCGTTCTTCCAGGCCTGGGAGCTCGCCGGACGTTTCCCCGCGATTCTCGAGGATGGCGTGGTCGGCGAAGCCGCAACGGCGCTGTATGCCGACGCCCGCAAGATGCTGGACCGCATCGTCACCGAGAACTGGTTCACCGCCAACGCCACGATCGGGTTCTGGCCGGCGAATGCGCAAGGCGACGACATCCTGGTCTATGCGGATGAAGCGCGCACCACGCCGATCGCCACGCTGCACAGCCTGCGCCAGCAGCTCGACAAGCGCGAAGGCCGCGCCAACGCCGCGCTCAGCGACTTCATCGCGCCGGTTGCGAGCGGCGTCGCCGACTATATCGGCGGCTTCGTGGTCACCGCCGGCATCGGCGAGGACGTGATCGCCGACAAGTTCAAGGCCGAGCGCGACGACTACTCGTCGATCATGGTCAAGGCGCTGGCCGATCGCCTCGCCGAAGCCTTCGCCGAGCGGATGCACGCCCGCGTCCGCCGCGAGTTCTGGGGCTATGCGCCGGACGAGACGCTGTCGGCCGACGATCTGATCCTGGAGAAGTATCAGGGCATCCGCCCCGCGCCCGGCTATCCGGCGCAGCCCGACCACACCGAGAAGGCGACGCTGTTCGAGCTGCTCGACGCCGAAGCCTCCGCCGGCGTGACGCTGACCGAGAGCTTTGCGATGTGGCCGGGCTCGTCGGTGTCGGGACTGTATTTCAGCCATCCGCAGAGCGCCTATTTCGGCGTCGGCAAGATCGAACGCGACCAGGTCGAAGACTACGCCGCCCGCAAGGGCTGGGACGTCGCCACCGCCGAACGCTGGCTGGCTCCGGTGCTGAACTACATTCCGGCGCGCAGCACGGTTGCCACCGACGAAACCGGCATGCCGCCACTGGCGCCGCAAGCCGATGCTGCGTTGTCGGCCGACGACGCCGCTCTGGCCTCGCATCCGCAGGGTTGCACCTGCGCGCTGCACCTCGCCTGGCGCAAGCAGAAAGTCGCGGCGAAATAACAGCGGGGCGGCCTTCTTGCAGGCGTGATCGCCTGCGCAAGCCGCCGTCACCGCATCAGCCGCCTCCGCCGTCGTCCCCCGCGCAGGCGGGGGACCCAGTATGGCAGAGAGCGCGTAGTGAGCCTCGAGCGATGCAGCGGGCGCTCTGGGATACTGGGTCGCCCGGCTCGTTGTATGGCCCGGGCGATGACGGTGGAAAGTCGGGCGAGCGCGTGCGTGATCGCGAGGCTTGTCGCGAGCTTCGGCTCGAACTGCGTTGTTCCGATTCAGCCTGTCAAACAGCCACGGCGTCGCGATCTCGCGGCTCGAACGAGCCCGAGCTATGCGCCCGTCGTCATCACGACGAGGGGCGGGGGCGCGCCGCGCGGCGCAAAGTTGGTGGTTGGTCGCGATGGCTTGCGAACCATCGCGCGACGCCGTCACGGCGCGCCCACCAGCGGCGATCTTTTGGCGTCGGGACCGTTCTTCCGGGCGCGGGGAGCACGGGGATTTCTCCCGCCTCGTTCCGTCCCGTCCAGCCTCGCGATGGGCAGCCGCTCATAGTAGCGGCGGACGGCGACCTTCTGCCTCCCGGACGATCGGCTTGCGAGGCCGCTCGCGCAGGACGCCGCGTCAGGCTCGGCGCCGCTGCACCATGCAGCTTCGCCAAACCCTCACCGGCCGGTCTCCCGGCCGACGATCTGTCCCGCTTCCAAGCGCCCTTGAGAAGCGCCCCTCACGGACAGGACGACACGGACTATAGTCCTTGTAGGAATATTGTCAATATGCGGCGCAACTTCGCATGGCCGAGGCTGATCCGACGATCAGCCTCATGGACCCCGCGCGCGATCAGGCAACCGGACGTGCTGTCGCCCTCCTCCCCCGCCTATGCCGGCGTCGGCGGGATCAGCGGCTGTACGATCTCGCGAAACGCCGGCAGGGCTTCGCAGCGCGCCGCATGGGCCGCGAGCGCGGGATGGCGCGCGGCATCGAACAGATGCGGATGCGCCTCGCCGGTGAAGCGCAGCACGCAGGCGACCGCGATATCGGCGTGGCCGATGGTGTCGCCGAACCAGAACGGCGTCGCGATCGCGGCGCGTTGCGCCTCCAGCACGTCGAGCACACTGCCGATCTGCGCCTCGCAGCGCGCGACCCAGACGTCGGATTGCTGCTGGCGCAGCACCCGCTCGTAGACCAGGCTGACCGCCTTGTCGCCAAGCCCGGTCGCCAGCGCGCAGACTTTCAGCACCTGCCGCCGCGCCGATCCGCTCTCCGCGATCATGGCCATGGCAGGCCCGACCAGTTCGTCGAGATAATCCAGGATCGCGGTGCTCTCGATCAGCGCCTCGCCATCGTCCAGCACCAGCGTCGGCACCCGGCGCAGCGGATTGTATGGCGCAATCTTGTCGGCATCGCCGAAGGTCGACCACGGCCGGTGCTCGAACGGCAACTCATACAGCCGCAGCGCGAGCGCGACGCGGCGCACGAAGGGGGAGTCGTATTGGCCGATCAGGATCATCGCGGGCACCGTGGGGTTAATACAGCATAATCGTCGTCCGGCTGCCGGTGCGGCTCAAGCGCGAAATAGCCGACGGTGCTCGGCGAGGACGTCATGACGTGGCGTGCTTGGGCAATGACGCGCCAGTCGTCCGCCCCTGCGCTAAGCTTGTGAAGCGCGTGTCGCAGATCGACCGCGTAGCATACCTGCAATGCCGAGGTCTTCGTCGAGCTCCGGCCAGTGAATGCCCATCGGCATCAACTCGAAATTGGTGCGCGCCGTCGCAGACGCGTGTAGCAGGCTGGGGTACCAATCGAGCGGCGTTGCGATCCGCCGGCCATCGGCGAGCGTCACGACGAGTTCGTCCGCGGTGAACTCCACCGCAACCGGTCTGATGTCACCGACATCAATTTCCAAAGTGCTCATGCCACTTGCCTTCCAGCAACTCACGATGCGCGCGGAGGTGACGAAGAATAGCGCCGATCTCGTGAGCGGGAAATCCCGCATTCACCGCAATCGAGAGATCGTGCAACCAGAACTTGGCTTCGCTGTTGCCGGCGCGGACATGCACGTGAGCAGGTTCTCCGGATTCATTCGAGTAGAAGAACGCCCGGTACGGCCCCCAGCGCAGCACGGTCGGCATTGCGACGAAGCTCCCCTGTCACTCCCCCTCATCCGTCGCCAGCAGCCCCTTCACCGCCCTCGCCCAGCCCGCCAATTTGCGTTCGCGCGTCGCCGCGCTCATGGCGGGGCGGAAGCGGTGGTCGAGGCGCCAGTTGTCGGCGAATTTTTGTGGCTCGGGGAAGACGCCTGCACTGAGGCCGGCGAGGTAGGCGGCGCCGAGCGCGGTGGTTTCCTGGATCACCGGGCGGTCGACCGGGGCGTCGAGCAGATCGGCGAGGCGCTGCATGGTCCAGTCGGAGGCGGTCATACCGCCGTCGACGCGGAGCACGGTGGTGGCGGCGTCAGCGTCCGGCCAGTCGGCGCGCATCGCCGCCCACAGGTCGAAGGTCTGGTAGCACACGCTCTCCAGCGCGGCGTGGGCAAGTTCGGCCGGGCCGGTGTTGCGCGTCAGGCCGAACAGCGCACCGCGCACCCGCGGATTCCAATACGGCGCGCCCATGCCGACGAAGGCCGGCACCAGATACACGCTCTGCGCCGAATCCGACTTGTCGGCGAGCGGCCCAGTCTCGGAGGCATGCTTGATGACGCCGAGGCCATCGCGCAGCCATTGCACCGCGCTGCCGGCAACGAAGATCGAGCCTTCCAGCGCATAGGTGCGCTTGCCGTCGAGCTGATAGGCGACGGTGGTGAGCAGCTTGTTGTTCGACTTCACCGGCGTCGCACCGGTGTTGAGCAGCGCGAAGCAGCCGGTGCCGTAGGTCGACTTGATCATGCCCGGGGTAAAGCAAGCCTGGCCGATGGTCGCCGCCTGCTGGTCGCCGGCGATGCCGCGGATGGTGATCGAACCGCCGAACAGCTCCGGCACGCTGTCGCCGAAATGCGCCGAGGAATCCTTCACCTCCGGCAGCATCGAGCGCGGCACGCCCAGCAGCTTGAGCAGTTCGTCGTCCCAGGCGCCGTCATGGATGTTGAACAGCAGCGTGCGCGAGGCATTGGTGGCGTCGGTGGCGTGAACCTTGCCGCCGGTCAGCCGCCACAGCAGATAGCAATCGACGGTGCCGAACTTCAGCTCGCCGCGTTCGGCGCGAGCCCGCGCGCCGGGCACGTTGTCGAGCAGCCAGGCGACCTTGGTGCCGGAGAAATACGGATCGATGATCAGCCCGGTCTTGGCGGTGACCATCGGCTCCAGCCCCTCGGCCTTCAGCCGGGTGCAGAACTCCGCGGTGCGGCGGTCCTGCCAGACGATGGCGCGGTGGATCGCCTGGCCTGAGACGGCATCCCACACCACCACGGTTTCGCGCTGGTTGGTGATGCCGATCGCGGCGATATCGGCGGCGGTCGCGCCGGCCTTGTCCATCGCCGCGCGGCAGGTGGCGATGGTTGTCGCCCAGATGTCCTCGGGCTCGTGCTCGACCCAGCCGGACGCCGGGAAATGCTGCGGGAATTCCTGCTGCGCGGAGGCCGCGATCGAAATGTCGGAGCGGAACAGAATCGCCCGCGACGAGGTGGTGCCCTGATCGATGGCCATGACGAAAGGCATCAGCGTTCTTCCCGGAGATGATGACGGAACGGTTTTGCCCACCCCACCCGATCGCGGTTTCGCCGTCAATATCGGCGGAAAATCTGGGCCGCGCCCGCTGCCGGGTTTGAACCTGGGAGCGCCGGCGGTGCACAATCAATCTGCTTCAATTGCCGACCGGGATGTGGTTTGTGCTGCCATCAACCCTCCATAGGTACCGCCTCGACTGATGGACCATTCGCTCAACATCGTCATCGTCGATGAGAACCCGGTGCGCGCCGCGATTCTGACCGAGGGCCTGCGCGAGGCCGGGATGACAGAGATCACCCATCTCGAAGGCACCACCAATCTGTTGGCGCGGATCTACCAGATCGATCCCGACGTGATCCTGATCGACCTCGAGAACCCCAGCCGCGACATGCTGGAGCAGATGTTCCAGGTCTCGAGGATCGTGAAGCGGCCGATCGCGATGTTCGTCGACCAGAGCGACACCGCCTCGATCCAGGCCTCGGTCGATGCCGGCGTGTCCGCCTACATCGTCGACGGGCTGAAGAAGGAGCGGATGAAGCACATCCTCGATCTGTGCATCTCGCGCTTCAATGCCTTCGCCAAGCTCGAGACCGAACTGAGCAACGCCCGCTCGGCGCTGGAGGACCGCAAGGTGATCGACCGCGCCAAGGGCATCCTGATGAAGGCCAAGGGCCTCACCGAGGAGCAGGCCTACGTGCTGCTGCGGACCACCGCGATGAACGAGAAGAAGAAGATCGCCGAGATCGCCCAGTCTGTGATCACGGCTTCGGAGATGCTGAAATGATGCGTCGCGCCATCAACACCATCCTCTCCACGCGTCATGGCCGGGCTCGTCCCGGCCATCCACGCCTTTCTCGCGTTGCCGTCAGCAAGGCGTGGATGCCCGGCACAAGGCCGGGCATGACGAGTGGAAAGCTGGAGCGCCTGAAATGAGCGAGCGGCTGCGCATCGGATTCATCCCGCTGGTCGACGCTGCTGCGCTGATCGTCGCCGCCGACAAAGGCTTCTGCGCCGCCGAAGGGCTCGACGTCGAGCTGGTCCGCGAAATCTCCTGGGCCAACGTTCGCGACAAGTTCAATATCGGGATGTTCGACGCCGCGCATCTGCTCGCCCCGTTGGCGGTCGCCTCCAGCCTCGGCATCGGCCACGTCAAGGTGCCGGTGATTTCCGGCTTCGGCCTCGGCGTCAACGGCAACGCCATCACGGTGTCGCCGGACCTGCACGCCGCAATCGTCGCGATGGCCGACGGCGACGTTGCCGATCCGGTGGTGTCGGCGAAGGCTCTGGCGCGGGTCGTCGCCGAGCGCCGCGCCAAGGGCCAGGAGCCGCTGACCTTCGGCATGACCTTCCCGTTCTCCAGCCACAACTACGATCTGCGGTTCTGGATGGGCACCGGCGGCGTCGATCCGGACGAGGATGTGCGGCTGGTGGTGCTGCCGCCGCCGTTCATGGTCGAGAGTCTGGCCAGCAAGCATCTCGACGGCTTCTGCGTCGGCGCGCCATGGAATTCGGTGGCGATCGATCTCGGCATCGGCACCATCCTGCATTTCACCAGCGAGCTGTTCCAGCGCGCCGCCGAGAAGATGCTGACGGTGCGGGCGAACTGGGCCGCGCAACACCCCGAGGTGCTGCAAGCCTTGATCCGCGCCCATGCCCGCGCCGCCGACTACATCGAGGACGTCGCCAACCGCGACGAGGTCTGCGGCCTGCTCACCGCGCCGGGCCGGATCGAGGTGACGCCGGAGCTGATCCGCCGCACGCTGGACGGGCGACTCAAGGTCGCGGCGGACGGCACGATCCGCGCGACCGACCGCTATCTGCTGGTCGGGCGCGAGGCCGCGGCGCGGCCCGATCCGGTGCAGGGTGCCTGGAACTACGCCCAGATGGTGCGGTGGGGACAGGCGCCGCTGTCGGCCGATCTGCTCGCCGCCGCCAAAGCGGTGTTCCGGCCGGACCTGTATGACGCAGCGGTCGGCACGGCTCCTGCGTTGCCGAGCGCGCCCGCCGACGGCATCGGCGAGTGCACCGGCGCGCCGTTCGATCCCGACGACATCGCCGGCTATCTGGCGCGGATGACGATCCGGCGCTGAGCCCCGCACGAGACCGCGTCATGAGTCCGCTCGCGACCCTCAGTCCCGCCGACATCCACCGGGTGCGGACCTCGTTCGACCTGATGTGGCCGCGCTCGACCGAGATGGCCGATCAGTTCTACGCCCGGCTGTTCGAGATCGCGCCGGACAGCCGGACGCTGTTTCGCAGCGACATGACCCGGATGAAGGATAAGTTCATCCAGACCCTGGCGGTGCTGGTCGGCAGCCTCGACAATCTCACCGGTCTGTACGCGGTCGCCGGCAAGCTCGCGTCGATCACGTCCGCTACGGCGTCCGCCCCGATCACTACGCGCCGGTCGGCGAAGCGCTGCTCTGGAGTCTCGGCCGGCAGCTCGCCGGGTTCTGGGACGACGACGTCGAGCAATCGTGGCGCAAGGTCTATGCGGTGATCTCGGCGCGGATGATCGGCGCCGCTTATCCGAACCACCACCCTGCCTGAGAGCTGCTGCGCTGCACATTTCATCGCCACGCTGCTCAGCCGGGCAGCGCAGGACGGCGGCTTCGAGCAGGCGCCGGCATCCCCCACGCGAGCCGCTAAGCGCCTGATAATCCGGCCAAATCCCTCTCCTGCCAGCAATTGGCACGAAATTCGCTGAGCTATCGTTGCGGGATGCCGGTGGGGCGTCCTGGCGTCATCGAAACTCCGACAGCAACGCCGCTGTCCTGGCCTCGCTCCGCGAGCAACCAGGCAGCGGCTTTTTTTCGTCGGTTCGAGGCGCCCCGTGCAAAGGGGATTGGTCGATGCAGCGCTTCGTGTACGGATGTCGGCGAAACCACATCGCAAGCAAGGATCGTGATGACGCCGCAGGCGATCGCATTGGTGCAACAGAGCTTCGCGCGGCTGACGCCGATCTCGGACGAAACCGCGACGCTGTTCTACGAGCGGCTGTTCACGACCGCGCCGGAGCTGCGGGCGCTGTTTCACGGCGACATGCGCCGGCAGGGCAAGAAGCTGATGAGCACGCTGAACGTGGTGGTGACCGGCCTGACCGCCCTCGACACCATCCTGCCGGCCACGGGGCGGCTGGCGCGGCTGCACATCGCTTACGGCGTCAGCGCCGCGCACTACACGCCGTTCGGTGCAGCGCTGCTGTGGACGCTGGAGCGCGAGCTCGGCGCGAACTGGACGCCGGAGCTGGCGGCGGCCTGGCGCGACGCCTACGCGATGCTGTCCGAGACGATGCTGGCGGCGGCTTACGGCGATACCACGCCGAGCTGATAAGCGCCCTGCTCCTCTCCGTGCAAGCGGCGTGAGGCGGCGATGGGCAGCGAATTCTCGATCGACCAGAAGCGCTATCTCGAAGGCTTCGCCACTGGCGTCACTGCGGCGCGCGCCGCGCGCGGCAGCCTGCCGGCCGGCGGCGCCGCGTCACCCAGCGGCCCGGACGCGATCCACATTGCAGCGCAGGACCGCGTCACCGCGTCGGGCAAGAAGCTCAACGACCAGGAGAAGTGGAAGCGCGAGCAGCACCCATTCGATGCCTACGCCCGACTGAAGCAGCAGGCGAAGGATAACGCCGCGCCGAAGCCGGCGGACAATTTCCGCTGGCGCTACTACGGGCTGTTTTACGTCGCACCAGCGCAGACTTCGTATATGTGCCGCCTGCGTATTCCCAATGGCATCCTGACATCGTGGCAGATGGCCGGGCTTGCCGATCTGGCCGACACGCTCGCGGGCGGCTACGCGCATGTCACGACGCGCGCCAATTTGCAGATGCGCGAGATCGCGCCGAAGAACGCCGTGCTGCTGCTGCAGGGCATCGAAAGCCTCGGGCTGTGGGCGCGCGGCTCCGGCGCCGACAACATCCGCAACGTCACCGGCTCGGCGACCGCCGGGATCGATCCGCAGGAACTGATCGATACGCGGCCCTACGCCCGCGACTGGCACTTCCACATTCTCAACGAACGCGCGCTGTTCGGGCTGCCGCGCAAGTTCAACGTCGCATTCGACGGCGGCGGACTGATCCCGACGCTGGAGGACACCAACGACATCGCATTCCAGGCGGTGCAGATCGCGGACGGTCACGGCGTCGCGCCCGGCATGTGGTTTCGCCTCGCGCTCGGCGGCATCACCGGCCACAAGGACTTCGCCCGCGACACCGGCGTGATCGTGGCGCCGGACGAGGCGACCGAGGTGGCGGATGCCATCGTGCGGGTGTTCATCGAGCACGGCGACCGCACCGACCGCAACAAGGCGCGGCTGAAATACGTGCTCGATGCGTTCGGCTTCGACAAGTACTTGGAGCTTGTCGAGGAGAAGCTCGGCCGCAAGCTGATCCGAGTGCCCACCGAAGCTGCGGCACCGCGCCCGGCGCAGGATCGCGCGGCGCATCTCGGCGTGCACCCGCAACAGCAGGAAGGGCTGAACTGGATCGGCGTCCGGCTCGCGACCGGCCATCTCACCTCGGCACAGATGCGCGGGCTCGCCGAGGTCGCGCGCAATTTTGGCGACGGCGATCTGCGGCTGACGGTGTGGCAGAATCTCTTGATCTCCGGCGTGGCGGATCCGCGCGTGACTGAGGCTACCGCGGCGATCGAGGCGCTGGGACTGGCGATCACCGCCTCGCCGCTCCGCGCCGGACTGATCGCCTGCACCGGCGCCAGCGGCTGCCGCTTCGCAGCCGCGCATACCAAGGAAACCGCGGAAGCGATCGCGCAATATTGCGAGCCGCGCGTGCCGCTCGACACGCCGATCAACATCCATCTCACCGGCTGTCATAACTCCTGCGCCCAGCACTTCATCAGCGACATCGGCCTGATCGGCGCCAAGGTGGCGATCTCGGATGAAGACAGCGTCGAGGGCTTTCACATCCATGTCGGCGGCGGCTTTGGCCCGGACGCGGCGATCGGCACCGAGGTGCTGCGCGACGTCAAGCAGGACGATGCACCACGCGTGATCGAGCGGATGCTGCAGACGTACCTCGCGCAGCGCACCTCGCCATCCGAAACCTTCCTCGCCTTCGCCCGCCGCCACGATGCGGCGACGCTGCAGCAACTGTTCGCAGCCGAACCATCACCGGAGACCGTGGCATGAGCCAGAACCTGCCGCCGCCGATCCCGCTCCTGGTGCCGGAGACCGCGCCGTTCTCCGAGGAGCAGCGCGCCTGGCTCAACGGCTTCTTCGCCGGACTGGTGTCGCTCGATGGGCAAGGCGTCACCGCGCTGTCGCCCGATCAGGCCGCAGCATTGCTCGCCGGCGGCCCGGCGCCAGCGGCCGAAGACGACGACGGCGGCGCGCCGTGGCACGATCAGAGCCTGCCGATTGGCGAACGGATGCAGCTTGCGGAAGGCAAGCCGCTGCGCTGGAGGCTGATGGCCGCGATGGCGCAGCAGGATTGCGGCCAATGCGGCTACGACTGCCGCAACTACTCGGGCGCGATTTTCGACGGCAAGGAGACGCGGCTGAACCTGTGCGCCCCCGGCGGCAAGGACACCGCGCGGATGGTGAAGGCGCTGGCCGAACAGATCGGCGCGGCGCCGACGCTGGAGCATGCGCCCTCGCTGGCCGCCGATGCCGCCCCAGTTGCGGCGCTGCCGCCGCGCGGCACCTCGCGCGACAATCCGGCAACCGCGAAAGTGCTGTCACGGCGCCGGCTCAACAAGCCGGGCTCGGAGAAGGAAACCTGGCACGTCGAGTTCGAGCTGGAGGATTGCCTGAGCTACGAGGCCGGCGATTCGTTCGGGCTGTTTCCGACCAATGATCCATCGCTGGTCGATTCGATCATCGCGGCGCTCGGCGCACCGGCGGAGTTGCCGATCGGCCAACGGACCTTGCGCGAGACGCTGCTCGACAGCGTGTCGCTGTCGCCCGCACCCGACACGCTGTTTCAGTTGATCAGCTACATCACCGGCGGCGACAAACGGAAGAAGGCCCGCGCGCTCGCCAGCGGCGAGGATCCCGACGGCGACGCCGCAACGCTCGACGTGCTCGCCGCGCTGGAGAAATTCCCTGGCCTTCGCCCCGATCCGGAAGCGTTCATCGAGGCGCTCGATCCCTTGCAGCCGCGGCTGTACTCGATCTCGTCGTCGCCGAAGACCACGCCCGGCCGGCTGTCGCTGACGGTCGATTGCGTGCGCTACAAAATCGGCAAGCGGCAGCGGCTCGGCGTCTGCTCCACCGGCCTCGCCGAGCGGGTGCAGCCCGGCGACACGCTCCGTGCCTACATACAGAAGGCGCACAATTTCGCGCTGCCGTCCGATTCCAGCCAGCCGATCATCATGATCGGCCCCGGCACCGGCGTCGCGCCGTTCCGTGCCTTCCTGCACGAACGCCAGGCGATCCAGGCGCCGGGCAAGAACTGGCTGTTCTTCGGGCATCAGCGCTCCGCCTCGGACTTCTTCTACGAGGACGAATTGAAGGCGATGAAAAACGCCGGCCATTTGACACGCCTGACGCTGGCATGGTCGCGCGACAGCGGCGAGAAGATCTATGTCCAGGACCGGATGCGCGAAGTCGGCCGCGACCTTTGGAGCTGGCTCACCGAAGGCGCCAGCCTCTACGTCTGCGGCGACGCCAAGCGCATGGCCAAGGACGTCGAGCGCGCATTGGTCGACATCGTCGCCCAGCACGGCGCCCGTTCAGCGGCGGAGGCGACGGCGTTCGTGTCGGAGCTGAAGAAGCAGGGGCGCTATCAGCAGGATGTATACTAAGTACCCTGCCCCTCACCGGTCATTCCGGGGCGCGCGCAGCGCGAACCCGGAATCCAAAGGTTGTTTCCAACGAAGAGAGATTCCGGGTTCGCTCACTTCGTGAGCGCCCCGGAATGACGGAGGAAGGGTGCGTGACCGCGACGCCTACACCGACGCGGTCGTGACCCCGCCGTCGATCACGATGGTCTGGCCGGTCATGAAGGTCGAGGCGTCGGAGCCCAGATAGGCGACGGCGCCGGCGATTTCGTGCGGTTCGCCGATCCGGCGCAGCGGGGTGCCGGCGGTGCGGCGCTTCAGATTGGCCTCGTCTTCCCACAGCGCACGGGCGAAGTCGGTCTTGACCAGGCCCGGCGCGATGGCGTTGACGCGGACGCCCTTCGGGCCCCATTCGCCGGCGAGGCTGCGGCACAGCGCGAAATCGGCCGCCTTGGAGATGCCGTAGGCGCCGATCACCGTGGAGCCGCGCAGGCCGCCGATCGACGAGATGATCACCACCGAGCCGTTGCCGCGCTCGGCCATCTGCGGAATCGCGCGGGCGCACAGCCAGATATTGCTCTTGACGTTCGACGCCATGATCTTGTCGAACGCCTCGTCGGCGATATCGAGCAGCGGGCCGTAATACGGATTGACCGCGGCGTTGCAGACCAGGATGTCGACCTTGCCGTATTTGGCAGTTGCGCCGTCGATCAGCCCGTCGACCTCGGCCTTGCGCGAGATGTTGCAGGCGATGACGTGCGCATCGCCGCCGTCCTTGCGGATGCCCTCGGCGACCTCTTCACATGCATCGGCCTTGCGGCTGGATACAACCACCTTGGCGCCGAGCTTGGCGAGCAGCTCCGCAGACGCCCGCCCGATGCCGCGCGACGATCCGGTGATGACGGCGACCTTGCCGGACAGATCGAACGGATTGACGGTCATGGCGAGGCTCCCTGAGTATTTTTGTTGTCGTCATTCCGGGGCGGAGCGGAAGCTCGCGAACCCGGAATGACGGAGGTGAGAGATTCCGGGTTCGCTCACTGTCGTGAGCGTCCCGGAATGACTCGTGCAGAGATCAGATCAGCCCACCACCCGCGCTGACGCGGGCGAGGTTGTAATCGGTATCGCCGA
This sequence comes from Rhodopseudomonas palustris, assembly GCF_007005445.1. Taxonomy (NCBI): domain Bacteria; kingdom Pseudomonadati; phylum Pseudomonadota; class Alphaproteobacteria; order Hyphomicrobiales; family Nitrobacteraceae; genus Rhodopseudomonas; species Rhodopseudomonas palustris. The sequence goes on from NZ_CP041387.1 coordinate 3,063,850, forward strand.
AGGTCTGCTCGATCATGGTCAGCCGCTTGAAATAGTGGCCGATCTTGGTTTCCATCGTCATGCCGATGCCGCCATGAAGCTGGATCGACTGCTGGCCGACGAACTTGCCGGACTTGCCGATCTGCACCTTCGCGGCCGCAATCGCGCCGGCGCGTTCCTTGGCGTCCTCGAACTCGGCCGCCATGGTGGCGAACATCGCCATCGAGCGGGCCTGCTCGGTGGCAACGAACATGTCGGCAGCGCGATGCTGCAGCACCTGGAAAGAGCCGATCGGCACGCCGAACTGTTTGCGGGTCTTGATGTACTCGACCGTGGTGGTGAGCGATTCATCCATCAGGCCGACCGCTTCGGCGCACAGCGCGGTGCGGGCATCGTCGACCACCGCCTCGACCAGCTCCAGCGCGTTCTCCGGATCTCCGATCGCCGCATCGGCGCCGACCTGGACGCCGGTAAAGGTGATGTCGGCGGCGTGCAGCCCGTCCTGGGTCGGATAGCCCTTGCGGGTGATGCCCGTGGCATCGGCCGGCACCAGGAACACACCGACGCCGGCGCGGTCACGCTGGCCGCCCTTGGTGCGAGCGGTGACGATCAGCGTGTCGGCGGCTTCGCCGTTCAGCACCACGAACTTTTCGCCATCGATCACCCAGCCGTCGCCATTCTTCTTGGCGGTGGTGGAGACGTCGCCGAGATCCCAGCGCGAGTTCTTTTCGAGCTGGGCGAACGCAAAGGTCTTGCTGCCGTCGATGATGCCGGGCAGATGCGCCGCCTTCTGCGCGGCCGAGCCGGCACGACGAAGGAAGCCGCCGCCGATCACCACGGTCGGCAGATAGGGTTCGAGCACCAGCGCGTGGCCGAGCGCTTCCATGACGATCATGGTCTCGACCGCGCCGGCGCCGAAGCCGCCATCTTCTTCCGAGAACGGCAGGCCGAGCAGGCCCTGCTCGGCGAACTTGCCCCACACCGCGCGGCTCCAGCCGCCCTTCTCCTTGGCGTACTTCTTGCGGCTGTCGAAATCGTAAGAGCCCTTCAGCAGGCCTTCGACGCTTTCCTTGAGGAGACGCTGCTCCTCCGACAAATCAAAATCCATCGTGATGCTTCCTTAAGAAATCCGGTTGCCTCGCTCCCTCTCCCCGCTTGCGGGGAGAGGGTTGGGGTGAGGGGCGACGCGAGTCGCTGACTCTCGGCCTTGCGGAGACGCCCCCTCACCCGGATTGCTGCGCAATCCGACCTCTCCCCGCGCGCGGGGAGAGGTTTAGGAGACGCTTCGCTGAGCCGCTTACAGCCCGAGCACCGCCTTGCAGATGATGTTGCGCTGAATCTCGTTGGAGCCGCCGTAGATCGAGACCTTGCGGTTGTTGAAGTAGCCGGGGGCGATCTGGGCGGTCCAATCCATCGTCTCGTTCGAGTCGTCGTCGCCGTGGACGTCGTAGGGCGCGGCGAATGGGCCGATCACTTCCATCAGCAGCTCGGTTGTCGCCTGCTGGATCTCGGAGCCCTTGATCTTCAGCACCGACGAAGCCGGGTTCGGCTTCCCCTTGCCGTGCTTGCCTTCATCGGCGACGACGCGGAGCTGGGTGAGCTCGAGCGCCTTCAGCTCGATCTCGACCGCGGAGAGCCGGTCGCGGAACTTGGGATCCTCGATCACCGGCTTGCCGCCGGACTCAACCTGGGCGGCGAGCTGCTTGATGCGGCGGATGCGCTCCTTCGACATGCCGACGCGGGCGATGCCGGTGCGCTCGTTGCCTAGCAGGAACTTGGCGTAGTCCCAGCCCTTGTTCTCCTGGCCGACCAGATTCTCCAGCGGCACCTCGACGTCGTCGAAGAACACTTCGTTGACTTCGTGGCTGCCGTCGATGGTCTGGATCGGACGGACGGTGATGCCCTTGGTCTTCATGTCGACCAGGATGAAGGAGATGCCTTCCTGCTTCTTGGCGGCCGGATCGGTGCGGCACAGGCAGAAGATCCAGTCGGCGTGCTGCGCCAGCGTGGTCCAGGTCTTCTGGCCGTTGATAATCCACTTGTCGCCCTTCTTCTCGGCCTTGGTCTTGAGCGACGCGAGGTCGGAGCCCGAGCCCGGCTCGGAGAAGCCCTGGCACCACCAGTCGTCGACATTGGCGATCCGCGGCAGGAAGCGCTTCTTCTGCTCCTCGCTGCCGAAGGTGTAGATCACCGGGCCGACCATCGAGACGCCGAAGGCGAGCGGCTGCGGCGCGGGCGCTGCCTGCAGCTCCTCATTGAAGATGTAGTGCTGCACGCTGCTCCAGCCGGTGCCGCCGTATTCCTTCGGCCAGTGCGTCACCGCCCAGCCCTTCTTGTTGAGGATGCGGTACCACTCGACCATTTCTTCCTTGGTGTTGTGGCGGCCTTCGATCAGTTTCTGCCGCGTCTTGGCCGGCACGTTGTCCTTGAAGAACTGCCGCACCTCGTCGCGGAACGCGATTTCTTCCTTGCTGAAGTTCAGATCCATCGGATCCTCCTTGGGTCGAATTCGTCTACGAAACTATCATTCGTCATTCCGGAGCGCGAAGCGCGAACCCGGAATCTCGAGCTGTTGAGTGGTGCCGCAGCAACATCAGGATTCCGGGTTCGCGAGCCGCGCTCGCGCCCCGGAATGACTCCGTGAGGCTTACTGCACGATCTCGAACAGGCCGGCGGAGCCCATGCCGCCGCCGACGCACATCGTCACCACCGCATACTTCACCTTGCGGCGGCGGCCTTCAATCAGCGCGTGACCGGCCAGGCGCGCGCCCGACATGCCGTAGGGATGGCCAACCGAGATCGCGCCGCCGTTGACGTTGAGCTTCTCCGGATCGATGCCGAGCTTGTCGCGGCAATACAGCACCTGCACCGCGAAGGCTTCGTTCAGCTCCCACAGGCCGATATCGTCGACGCTGAGGCCGTGGCGTTTCAGCAGGCGCGGCACCGCGAAGACCGGGCCGATGCCCATCTCGTCCGGCTCGCAGCCGTAGGAGACCATGCCGCGGAAGATGCCGAGCGGCTTGAGGCCCTTCGCGGCCGCGGTCTTGTCGCTCATGATCACCGTGGCCGAGGCGCCGTCGGAGAGCTGGCTGGCGTTGCCGGCCGTGATGGTGAAGCCTTCGCCGCGCACGGCCTTCAGGCCGGCGAGGCCTTCGGCGGAGGTATCCGGCCGCGGACCTTCGTCCTGGGACAGGGTGATGTCCTTGAACGACACCGCTCCGGTGGCCTTGTCGACCACGCCCATCTTGGTCGAGATCGGCGCGATTTCGTCGTTGAACTTGCCGCCCTGCTGCGCCGCCGCGGTGCGGCGCTGGCTTTCCAGCGAATACTCGTCCTGGCGCTCGCGCGAGATGCCGTAACGCTTCGCCACGGTTTCGGCGGTGTCGAGCATCGCCATGTAGACGTCACCCTTCATCGCTTCGAGCGCCGGATCGACGGCGTGGAAGGTGTTCATCTTGTCGTTCTGCACCAAGCTGATCGACTCGCCACCGCCGCCGACCGCGATCTCGACGCCGTCGAAGATCACCGAACGGGCGGCGAGCGCGATCGCCTGCAGGCCGGAGGCGCACTGGCGGTCGATGGTGGTACCGGCGGTGGTCACCGGCATGCCGGCGCGCAGCAGCGCCTTGCGGGCGATGTTGCCGCCGGTGGCGCCCTGCTGCAGCGCCGCACCCATCACCACATCCTCGACCTCCTTCGGGTCGATGCCGGCGCGCTTCACCGCGTGCTCGATGGCGTGGCCGAGCAGCGTGGCGCCCTCGGTTGCGTTGAGAGCGCCGCGATACGCCTTGCCGATCGGCGTGCGCGCGGTTGAAACGATAACGGCCTCGTTCATATGCAGGCTCCTGCGGGGTTGCTGTTACGAATTACTTGGTCTGTGTCTTGGTGGTGGTCTGCTGGCTGCGCAGTTCATGGCGGGACAGTTTGCCCACCGTGGTGCGCGGCAGTTCGTCGAGAAACTCCACGGCGGTCGGCAGCTCATGCTTGCCGAGCTTGCCGGTGAGGAAGGCACGAAGCTCGTCGATGCTGAACGGCTGCGCCCCGTCGCGCAGCTTGACGAAGGCTTTCGCAGCTTCGCCGCGGTAATCGTCCGGTATGCCGATCACGATCACCTCCTGCACCGCCGGGTGTTCGTAGATCGCCTGCTCGATCATCTGCGGATAGACGTTGAAGCCGCCGGAGATGATCATGTCCTTCTTGCGATCCACCAGGAAGAAGTAGCCATCCTGGTCCATGTAACCGATGTCGCCGGTGAGAAACCAGTCGCCGACGAAACTGTGGGCGGCCTCTTCAGGGCGATTCCAATAACCCTTGGTGACGTTCGGGCCACGAACCCGGATCTCGCCGACCTCGCCGGGCCTCAGCACCCTGGAGGTGTCGTCGAGCGCGACGACGTCGAGTTCGATCCCCGGCAGCATCAGCCCGATCGACCCCGGCTTGTCCGGACCTTCCGGCGGATGGCCGGTGCCGGGCGAACAGGTCTCGGTCATGCCCCAGCCGCTCTTGAGCGACAGCCCGGTCTTGCGCTGGAACAGCCGTGCGACTTCGACCGGCAGCGGCGCACCGCCGGAGCCGGCAGTGACGAGCGACGACAGATCGCGCTTCTCCAGCGACGGATCGTTGGCGAGCGCGATCCACATCGTCGGCACGCCCGGGAACGAGGTGGCGCGCTTCTCCTCGATGTCGCGGAAGATCGAGGCGACGTCGAAGCGCTGGTGCAGCGAGATCAGATCGCCCTGGCGCAGGCAGCGAAACAGGATCACGGTGAGCGCGTAGATGTGGAACAGCGGAAGCACGCAGATCACGCGCTCGATCACGCCCTCGCGCCGACTCGGCGCCCACCAGATGCTGAAGATCGCTTCGGCCGCGGTGAGATTGCCGTGGGTCAGCATCGCACCCTTGGGCAGGCCGGTGGTGCCGCCGGTGTATTGCAGCAGCGCGATGTCGTCGGGCGTGACGGTCGGCCACGCCATCGGCTTCAGGGCGTCCTTGACGAAGTCGGCGTAAGTGGTGACCCGCGGATCGTCCGGCAGCGGAGCCAGCGGCGTGCCGGACTCGCCCCACGCCGCATCGGCGCAGACGATCAGGCGATCGAGCAGCCCCTTCTCCAGGAACTTCTGCGCCATCGGCAGCAGCGCCGCGGAATTGGTGGTGATCAGCACCCGTGCGCCGGAATCGGTGAGCTTGTGCGACAGCGCCCGCTCACCGTCGAGCGGAGACAGATGCACCACGCGGGCGCCGGCCTTCAGCGCGCCGAAGAAATTGATCGGATGGTCCGGCGTGTTGCCGAGAAACAGCGCGACCGAGGAGTTGCGGTCGTAGCCGGCGGCGAGCAGCGCGGACGCGGCGGTCTCGGCCATCGCTTCGAGCTTGGTGTAGGTGATCTGCCGGTCGCGGAATTCCAGCGCCGGGCGCGAGCCATAGTTCTTCGCCGCCTGCGCCAGCAGATCGACCAGCGTGCCGCGCGGAATCGGCACGTCCCAGCGGATACCAGGGGGATAGAACTGTTCGCCGGGTTTGGACATGCCACCAACCATTGCTGAATGAACTAAGGATTGTTCCGAAGCGAGGCGAGCGTACCTCCCCTCCCCCTTGCGGGGAGGGGTAGGGGGTGGGGGGTCCACGACGACAGCCTATCCCTCGTGTCGCCCTCACCCCGGCCCTCTCCCGCAAGCGGGAGAGGGAGAGCGATCACGCCGCAGCCTTGGACGGCTGGCCGATCGACGCGAAGGTCTTGCCTTCGTCGGCGAGCTTCTTCAGCAGCGGGGCCGGCTCCAGCGACGGATCGTTGGTGGCCTTGGCGTAAGCCGACAGCCGCTCGGCGATGTGCTTGAGGCCGACCGAGTCGGCGTAGTGCATCGGGCCGCCGCGATAGATCGGCCAGCCGTAGCCGTACAGCCAGACCACGTCGATGTCGCTCGGACGCGCCGCGATCTTCTCTTCGAGAATGCGGGCACCCTCGTTGATCATCGGGTAAACCATCCGCTCGAGGATCTCCGCGTCGGTGATGTCGCGTCGCTTGAGGCCGAGCTTGGCCAGCGTGTCGTTGATCAGCGTCTCGACTTCCGGATCGGGCATCGGGGCGCGCGAACCGGCTTCGTACTTGTAGTAGCCCTTGCCGGTCTTCTGGCCGAAGCGGCCGGCTTCGCACAGCGCGTCCGCGATCTCCGACTTGATGCCGCGGTCCTTGCGCGACCGCCAGCCGATGTCGAGGCCGGCGAGATCGCCCATCGCAAACGGGCCCATCGGCATGCCGAACTTGGTGACGACGGCGTCAACCTGCTGCGGCAGCGCGCCTTCGAACAGCAGCTTCTCGGACTGCTTGGAGCGGGCCGCCAACATGCGATTGCCGACGAAGCCGTCGCAGACGCCGACCACGACCGGCACCTTGGCGATCTTCTTGGCGATCGACACCGCGGTGAGCAACGCGTCCGGCGCGGTCTTGGCGCCGCGCACGATCTCGCACAGCTTCATCACGTTGGCCGGCGAGAAGAAGTGCATGCCGAGCACGTCCTGCGGACGCTTGGTGACCGCGGCGATGTCGTCGATCGACAGATACGAGGTATTCGACGCCAGCACCGCGCCCGGCTTGGCGTGGGCGTCGATCGCGGTGAACACTTCCTTCTTCACCGCCATGGTTTCGAACACCGCCTCGATGATCAGGTCGGCATCCTTGACGTTCTCGAGGCCGACCACCCCGGTGATCAGCGCCATGCGCTTGGCCGGCGCGTCCGGCGGCAGGCCGCCGCGTGCTGCGGTGGCTTCCCAGTTCTTCTGCATGATGCCGAGGCCGCGCTTGAGCTGCTCCTCGCCGGTCTCGATCAGCGTCACCGGGATGCCCGCATTGGCGAACGACATCGCGATGCCGCCGCCCATCGTGCCGGCGCCGATGATCGCCACGCGCGACACCGGGCGCGGCTTGGTGCCGTCCGGCACGCCGTCGACCTTGGCGGCTTCACGCTCGGCGAAGAACGCGTAGCGCTGCGCCTTCGACTGATCGGACACGACGAGCTTCATGAAGCCCTCGCGCTCCTTCTTCAGCCCCTCTTCGAACGGCAGATCGATCGCGGCGCCGATCGCGTCGGCGCAGGCGAACGGCGCTTCGAGGCCGCGCGCCTTCTTGGTCATCGCCGCAACCGCATTGGTGAAGATCGAGCGATCGGCCTTGGCAGCAGCGAGCTTGGAATCATCGTCGCGCAGCCGGCGGGTCGGGCGCTTCTCGGCCACCACCTTCTTGGCGAACGCGACCGCGCCCGCGACCAGATTCTCGACGATCTCTTCGACCAGACCATGCTTGAGCGCTTCAGCAGCGCCGATCGGGCTGCCGCCGACGATCATCTGCACGGCGAGCTCAGGACCGACCGCGCGCGGCAGGCGCTGGGTGCCGCCGGCACCAGGCAACAGGCCGAGCTTGACCTCGGGAAGACCGAGCTTGGCCTCCTTCACGGCGACGCGGAAATGGCAGCCGAGCGCGACTTCGAGACCGCCGCCGAGCGCGGTGCCGTGGATCGCCGCAATCGTCGGCTTCGGCGAATTCTCCAGCGCGGCGATGACGTCGTTGAGCGCCGGCGGCTGCGGCGGCTTGCCGAATTCGGTGATGTCGGCGCCGGCGATGAAGGTGCGGCCCGCGCACACCAGCACGATCGCCTGCACGGCGGGATCGGCAACGGCGGCGTTGACGTTTTCCAGAATGCCGCGGCGAACAGCCGCACTGAGCGCATTGACCGGCGGACTGTCGACCGTGACGATCGCGACCTGATCCTGCGTTGCGCGTGTGACGACTTCGCTCATGCCGTTCTCCTTGGGTTTGCGTTTCTTGGTTGATTTCGCACTGCGAAAATTAATTCCACATCTTGACATCGAGGGTTATTTTGAAGAGCGTCGATTGTCAACGACGTCCATAAATCAAAAGCCGTGCAGGGATGAAACGTCCAGCCAAGAAATCCGCCACCGACCGCAGTTTCGTCGTCGCTCTGGCGCGCGGACTGGAGGTGCTGCGCGCGTTCGGCCCCAACGACGGATTGCTCGGCAATCAGGAACTGGCGGCGCGCACCAAATTGCCCAAGCCGACGATCTCGCGGCTGACCTACACGCTGACCAAACTCGGCTATCTCACGCAGGTGCCCCGGTTCGAGAAGTATCAACTCGCACCGGCCGCGATGTCGCTCGGCTATGCGGCCGTCGCCAATCTCGGGCTACGACATCTGTCGCAGCCGTTCCGCGACGAATTGATGCAGCAGACCGGCGGTGCCGTGGCGGTCGGCGCGCGTGATCGCCTCAGCATGATCTATGTCGGCCAGGCGCGATCGAGCCTCACCGTGGGCGTGCAACTGGACGTCGGTTCGCGGATTCCGATCGCCACCACGGCGATGGGACGCGCGTATTTGTGTGCACTGCCGAATGAAGAACGCGCGATTCTGATGAGGGAAATGCGCGAGCACTACGGCAGCCGGTGGCCGCGCATCAAAGAAGGGATCGAGCGCTCGGAAGAAATGGTGGAAAAGCGCGGCTTTGCGATTTCGGTCGGCGAATGGCAAGACGACGTCCATGCAGCAGGCGTTGCGATGACTTTGAACGACGGCACCGGGACCTACGCGTTCAACTGCGGCGCACCGGCATTCCGTTTCACGGAAGAGCGACTGATCAACGATATTGGACCTCGCCTCGTGGCGATGGTAAGGAAAATCGAAGCGGCGCTCGGGGGAGTAGCTGCGCCGCAACCAAGAAAATCCGATAACAAAAGAACAAAAGGAGGGAAAGTTGCGCGTGTCGTCGAGGGGATCAGGTAGCAGGTCGCTACCTCGGCCGGGCCGCTGCAAATGATGCAGGCTCAGGTTTCGTCTTCCGCGTCGCCGCTTCTCGCGGTGCGCGACGTCAGCGTCGTGTTCGGTGGCATCGTCGCCCTGAACGGCATTTCATTCAACATGCACAAGGGACAGATCCTCGGTCTGATCGGCCCGAACGGCGCCGGCAAGACCACGCTGTTCAACTGCCTGTCCCGGCTGTATCAGCCGAGCAAGGGCGACATCCTGCTGGAAGGCGAGAGCATTCTCACCCGCCCGCCGCATCGCATCGCCGAAGTCGGCATCGGCCGCACCTTCCAGAACGTCGCGCTGTTTCCCAACATGTCGGTGATCGACAACGTGCGCGTCGGCGCGCATTGCCGCACCAACAGCGACATCGTTTCGGATTCGCTGCGGATGCCGTGGATCCGCAGCTCCGAGAAGGTGCTCAACAAGCGCGTCGACGACATCCTCGGCTATCTCGAACTGCGCAGCGTCGCCCACACCACCGTGTCGGGCCTGCCGTTCGGCACCCAGAAGCGCGTCGAGCTGGCGCGCGCGCTCGCCGCCGAGCCGAAGATCCTGCTGCTCGACGAACCCGCCGGCGGCCTCAATCACGAGGAAGTCTACATCCTCGGCGACCTGGTCCGCCGCATCCGCGACGATCGCGGCATCACCGTGCTGCTGGTCGAGCACCACATGGGGATGGTGATGTCGACCGCCGACTACGTGGTCGCGCTCAATTTCGGCCGCAAGCTCGCAGAGGGGACGCCGACGCAGGTGCAGAACGACCCGGATGTGATCAAAGCCTATCTGGGGAGCAAGGACGAACAATGACCGCGATGCTCAACGTTCGCGACCTGCGCGCCTATTACGGCCAGGTCCAGGCGCTGCACGGGCTCGAATTCGACCTGCACGAAGGCAGCCTCACCACCCTGCTCGGCGCCAACGGTGCCGGCAAGACCACCACACTGCGGGCGATCTGCAACATGGTGCGCTCGACCGGCGCGATCGAGTTCGAGGGCAAGGCCATCAACAAGAGCTCGACGGAGTCCATCGTCAAGCTCGGGATCGCCCACGTCCCGCAGGGACGCGGCACCTTCACCACCATGACGGTGGAGGAGAATCTTCAGCTCGGCGCCATCAGCCGCAAGGACACCAAGGCGATCGCCTCGGACATCGAGCGGATGTACGCGCACTTCCCGGTGCTGAAGCAGCGCCACACCCAGCAGGCCGGCACGCTGTCCGGCGGCGAGCAGCAGATGCTCGCGGTCGCCCGCGCGCTGATGCTGCGGCCGCGGCTGATGCTGCTGGACGAACCCTCGTTCGGCCTCGCGCCGCTGATCGTGCGGGATCTGTTCAAGATCCTCGGCAAGATCAACCGCGAGGACAAGGTCACCATCCTGGTGGTCGAACAGAACGCCCAGCTCGCGCTCGAACTCGCCGACAAGGCGTATGTGATCGAGACCGGCCGGATCGTGATGTCCGGCAGTGCGGAGGAGATCGCCAGCAACGAAGACGTCCGCAAATCTTATCTGGGCTACTGAGGAGACCCGCCATGGATCTGTTTCTGAACCAAATCCTGGCTGGCATCGCCACCGGGGCGATCTACGCCTGCATGGCGCTCGCCGTCGTGATGATCTACCAGGCGATCGACCACCTCAACTTCGCCCAGGGCGAAATGGCGATGTTCTCCACCTTCGTCGCCTGGCAGTTGATGCAATGGGGCGTGCCGTATTGGGGCGCGTTCGTGCTGACGCTGGCGTTCTCGTTCGCAGGCGGCATCGTGATCGAGCGCGCGCTGTTCAAGCCGCTCGGCAACGCGCCGGTGCTGACGCACGTCGCCGGCTTCATCGCGCTGTTCGCGATCATCAACTCGGTCGCAGGCCTGACCTGGGACTTCACCATCAAGCAGTTCCCCTCGCCGTTCGGCTCCTCGCCGTTCCTCGGCAGCCAGTTGATCTCGACCCACCAGGCCGGGATGATCGGCGTGACGATCGTGCTGCTGATCCTGCTGTTTCTGTTCTTCCAGTACACCCGGATCGGTCTGGCGATGCGGGCGGCTGCGGCACAGCCGGAATCCGCGCGGCTCGTCGGCGTCAACACCTCGTGGATGATCGCGCTCGGCTGGGGCATGGCGGCCGCGATCGGCTCGATCGCCGGCATGCTGATCGCTCCGGTGGTGTTCCTGGAGCCCAACATGATGGGCGGCGTTCTGATCTACGGCTTCGCGGCTGCGGTGCTCGGCGGCTTGTCCAGCCCGTTCGGCGCGGTGGTCGGCGGCTTCCTGGTCGGCGTGTTCGAGAATCTCGCCGGCACCTACATTCCGGGTGTCGGTAACGAACTCAAGCTGCCGATCGCGCTTGCACTGATCGTCACCGTTCTCGTCGTGAAACCCACTGGCCTGTTCGGCCGCACCATCGTCAAGCGAGTCTGAACATGAGCGCACTGCAGGAAATCGTCAACGATACACAGCCGGTCGAGACCACGCCGAAGAAGTACATGGCGCTCGGCACCACCGCTTCGGTCGTGGTTGTGCTGTTGCTGTGTCTCGCCCCGCTGTTCGCCAAGAACTTCATCATCTTCCAGATGACGATGGTGCTGATCTACGCCATCGCCGTCCTGGCACTCAACATCCTGACCGGCGGTTCCGGCCAGTTCTCGCTCGGCCAGAGCGCGTTTTACGCGGTCGGCGCCTACACTTCGGCCATCCTGATGGAGAACTTCGGCGTCAACTACGCGTTGACGCTGCCGATCTCCGGAGCGATCTGCTTCATCTGCGGCTATCTGTTCGGCCTGCCCGCGCTGCGGCTGTCCGGCATCTATCTGGCGCTCGCGACATTCGCGCTCGCCACCGCGATGCCGCAGCTCCTGAAGCTGCACTATTTCGAGCATTGGACAGGCGGCGTGCAGGGTCTGGTGATCACCAAGCCCGACGCGCCGTTCGGCCTGCCGATGTCGCAGGATATGTGGCTGTACTACTTCGTGCTGGTGGTCTCGATGGTGATCTATGTCGCCTCGGTCAACCTGCTGAAGTCGCGCTCGGGCCGGGCCATGATGGCGATCCGCGACAACGAAATCGCCGCTTCGGCGATGGGCGTGGACGTGGCGCGCTACAAGACCCTGGCGTTCGGCATCTCTGCCGGCATCACCGGCGTCGCCGGCGGCCTCGGCGCCATCGCGGTGCAGTTCGTCGCGCCGGACAGCTACACCATCCAGCTCGCAATCGCGCTGTTCCTCGGCATGGTGGTCGGCGGCGTCGGCTGGCTGCCCGGTTCGATCGTCGGCGCGGCGTTCATCGTGTTCGTGCCGAACATCGCCGAGGAGTTCTCCAAGGGTCTGTCGGGCGCGGTGTTCGGCGTGATCCTGGTGCTGATCATCTTCCTGCTGCCGCACGGCTCGCGGCAGATCGCCTACACGGTGCAGAACTGGGTGCACAAACTCGGCCGGCGGGCATAACCCGCCCGCACCGCCCACTCCCGGCCCCTCGCGACCCGATCGCGAGGGGCCTTTTCTTTGCCTCTCCTTTGGCCGTTCTCGCCGGCCGCGAGCGTCGGCCCGCCTCTGCGCCGCCGGCGGGGCTGTTGCCCGATCGGAGGGTGTCGCGCCGGCCGGCGCGGGCGTATGCAGGGCAGTACCGAGACGCACGCACGCCGCGCGCCGCCCACGACCCCGATCGAGCCATGTCCCTCAATATGCCCTGCCGCTGGCGCCGACGCGCGTTGTTGGCTTTGTCCGCCGCTACCCTCGCCCTCGCCTCACCGGCACTGGCCGGCGGAAGCGCCGCCGGCACCGACGACCGCGTCATCCGAATTGGCAATCTGATGCCGTATTCCGGGCCGGCTTCGGCCTATTCGATCGTCGGCCGGATCGAACAGGCGTATTTCAGGATGATCAACGATCAGGGCGGCATCAACGGCCGCCAGATCGCATTCATCTCCTATGACGACGGCTACAACCCGGCCAAGGCGGTCGAACAGGTCCGCAAGCTGGTCGAGCGCGACGAGGTCCTGCTGGTGTTCAGCGCGATGGGCACACCGTCGAACGCCGCGATCCAGAAATATCTCAACGCCAAACAGGTGCCGCAATTGTTCGCCGCCACAGGCGCCACCCGGTTCGGCGATCCCAAGGCGTTTCCCTGGACGATGGGCTGGCAGCCACCCTACCAGACCGAGGGGCGGGTCTACGCCAAGTACATTCTCGCGACCCGCCCGCAGGGCCGGATCGCGGTGCTGTACCAGAACGACGACCTCGGCCGCGACATGCTCAGAGGCCTCAAGGACGGGCTCGGCGATCGGGCAGCATCGATGATCGCGCTGGAGGAGAGCTACGAAGTCACAGAACCGTCCGCGGACAATCACATTGCCCGGATGAAGGCGTCCGGTGCCGACGTGTTCGTCTCGATCACCACGCCGAAATTCGCCGCCCAGAGTATCCGGGCCGCCGCCACGCTGGACTGGCATCCGCTGTATGTGCAGACCCTGGTGTCGGCCTCGATCGCCGCGGTGCTCCGCCCCGCCGGGCTCGACGCATCGCAGGGGCTGGTGTCGGCCGCCTACAACAAGGACGCCGCCGATCCGCAATGGCGAGACGACGCAGGCATGAGACGGTTCCATGCCTTCCTCGACGCCTACGCGCCGGACGTCGACCGCGGCGACAACTCGGTGGTTTACGGCTACGGCGCAGCGCAATGCCTGGTCGAAGTGCTGCGCCGCGCCGGCGACGATCTCAGCCGCGCCAACATCATGAAGCAGGCCGCCAGCCTCGAAGGCTACGCGCCCGACACGCTGCTCCCCGGCATCACCATCAACACCGCAGCGGACGACTTCCATCCGATCGAGCAACTGCGGATGATGCGGTTTTCCGGCGATCATTGGGAACTTTTCGGTCCGGTGATCGGCGGCGAACTACGCAACTAAGCGGCGCCTCGCCGCAGGCTTCGGACATCGACGGCATCGTCGGGGCCGCAGGATAGGGCCACTTGCCGCAGCGCGGCTGCAACCGCCGCCTTTTGGTTGCTGCGCCCGCGAGAAACGTGTTCAATCGGCTCCGGACCTCGAAGTCCACAAGAAGAATCGAAAATCCCAAGGAGCCTTCTTAATGCCCACCTTCCGTTCGCGCGCGCTCGCCGCCTCGGCAGCCGTCGCCGTCAGTTTCGCCGCATTCACCGGCACTGCCCTCGCACAGAAGAAGTACGACACCGGGGCGTCCGACACCGAGATCAAGATCGGCAATATCATCCCCTATTCGGGCCCGGCATCGGCCTACGGCACCATCGGCAAGACCGAGGAAGCCTACTTCCGGATGGTCAACGACAAGGGCGGCATCAACGGCCGCAAAATCAACTTCATCAGCTACGACGACGCCTACTCGCCGCCGAAGGCCGTCGAGCAGGTCCGCAAGCTGGTCGAAAGCGACGAAGTTCTGGCGGTGTTCAATCCGCTCGGCACGCCGTCCAACACCGCCATTCAGAAATATCTCAACGCCAAGAAGGTACCGCAACTGTTCGTCGCCACCGGCGCCACCAAGTGGAACGATCCGAAGGGCTTCCCGTGGACGATCGGCTGGCAGCCCTCCTACCAGAGCGAAGCGCAGATCTACGCCAAATACATCATGAAGGAGAAGCCCGACGCCAAGGTGGCGATTCTCTATCAGAACGACGACTTCGGCAAAGACTACCTGAAGGGCACCAAGGACGGGTTCGGCGCCAAGGGTGCGTCGATGATCATCGCCGAGGAAGCCTACGAGATTTCGGCCCCGACGATCGACAGCCATATCGTCAAGCTGCGCTCGCTCAATCCCGACGTACTGTTGATCTACACCACCCCGAAATTCGGCGCGCAGACCATCCGCAAGACCGCCGAACTCGGCTGGAAGCCGATGCAGATCCTCACCAACGTCTCCGCCTCCGTCGGCAGCGTGATGCAGCCCGCCGGCTTCGACAACGCCCAGGGTGTGCTGTCGGCCAACTACGCCAAGGATCCGACCGATCCGCAATGGGACAACGATCCGAGGTTCAAGAACTGGCACGCCTTCGTCGACAAATACATGCCGGGCGCCAACAAGGCCGACGGCAACCTGGTGTACGGCTACGGCGTCGCCCAGACTCTGCACAAGGTGCTGGAAATGTGCGGCGACAACCTGACCCGCGAAAACCTGATGAAGCAGGCCGCCAGCCTAAAGGACTTCGAGACGGACACGCTGCTGCCCGGCATCAAGATCAACACGTCGGCGACCGATTTCGCTCCGATCAGCCAGCTTCAGATGATGCGTTTCAAGGGCGACAAATGGGAGCTGTTCGGCGACATCATCTCGGCCGACGCCGCGACGAACTGATCGCACGGTCACGGACGGCCTCCGTCCGAACCAGCCCCCGGCAAGCGATTGCCGGGGGCTTTTGTTTGCCCGGCCGGCGAATCGGCCGGGCGGAATTCGCGCATCCGCGCCACAACCGCCGCGGGCGGTTGCAGCGCATCAAGACCGGACACGACAGCGCGACCCAGGTAGTTCTACCTGGGTGTTAGTCTGTAATCAGCTACTTCGCAATGCAGCAATTCGATTGCGACTATTCTGTCGCCGGCTGCTGCTTGCTGGCGACGCGGAGAAGGTGTTGAATGTCGACAAAGGGCCGGCAAGAGCCCGCAATCGACACAACAATCATACATCCAAGAAAAGGGAGTTCGAAATGCCATCACTCCGTTCGCACGCGGCTGCGCTATCCGCGGCACTCCTCGTCAGCTTCGCAGCCTCGAGCGGCGCGCTCGCGCAGAAGAAATACGATCCCGGCGTGAGCGATACCGAGATCAAGATCGGCAACATCATGCCCTACAGCGGACCGGCCTCCGCCTACGGCGTGATCGGCCGCACCGAAGCCGCCTATTTCAAGATGATCAACGACAAGGGCGGCATCAACGGGCGCAAGATCAACTTCATCAGCTACGACGACGCCTATTCGCCGCCGAAGACGGTGGAGCAGGCACGCAAGTTGGTCGAGAGCGATGAAGTTCTGCTGATCTTCAATTCGCTCGGTACACCGCCGAATTCGGCGATCCACAAATACATGAACAGCAAGAAGGTACCGCAACTGTTCGTCGCCACCGGCGCGACCAAATGGAACGATCCGAAGAATTTCCCGTGGACGATGGGCTGGCAGCCGAACTACCAGAGCGAAACCCAGATCTACGCCAAGTACATCCTCAAGGAGATGCCGAACGCGAAGATCGCGGTGCTGTATCAGAACGACGACTACGGCAAGGATTATCTGAAGGGCCTCGAGGACGGGCTCGGCGCCAAGGGCGCGTCGATGATCGTCATCAAGGAAGCCTACGAGATCTCGACGCCGACGATCGACAGCCACATCGTCAAGCTGAAGTCGATCGGCGCGGACGTCTTCATCAACATCACCACGCCGAAATTCGCCGCCCAGGCGATCAAGAAGATGGGGGAGATCGGCTGGAAGCCGACCCACTTCCTCAACAACGTGTCGGCCTCGGTCGGCAGCGTGATCAAGCCGGCGGGTTATGAAAACGCCCAGGGCGTCATCTCGGCGGCGTATCTGAAGGACGTCTCCGACGAGCAGTGGAAGGACGACGCCGGTATGAAGGAGTTCCTCGCCTTCATGGACAAGGAGTTCCCGGAGGGCAACAAGCTCGATGGCGGCACTGTGGTCGGCTACGGCGTCGCCCAGACGCTGGTCGAGGTGCTGAAGAAGTGCGGCGACAACCTCACCCGCGAAAACGTCATGAAGCAGGCCGCCAGCCTGAAGGACTATCGCACCGAAGTGCTGCTGCCGGGCATCAAGATCAACACCTCGGCGACCGACTTCGCGCCGGTCAGCCAGTTGCAGCTGATGCGCTTCAAGGGCGAGAAGTGGGAGCTGTTCGGCGACGTCATCAGCGCCGACGTCGGCGGCTGAGACTGACGGACGATCACGCAGAAGCCCCGGGCGGCAGCGCCCGGGGCTTCGTCGTTCCGATCCGCCGATAGCCTGCGAAATGCCGCCGCTTACGCCGCCGCCTCGTAATTGACCTCGCTCTCGGCCAGCTTCGAGAGAGTCTGGTCGGTGGTCTTTTCCTGCTGCAGTGTCTGGTCGATCAGCCGGACCGCATCCTTCATGCCGAGCAGGCCGGCCCAGGTCTTCAGCGTGCCGTAGCGGGAGATCTCGTAATGTTCGACCGCCTGGGCGGCTGCGAGCAGGCCGGCATCGAGCGCCTCGGTGCCCTTGTACTCGTCCATGATCTCCTTACCCTCGTCGATGATCCCGAGTATGGCGTCGCAGGTCTTGCCGCGGGCCGGCTTCTCGAGCAGTTCGAACACCTGCTCCAGCCGCTCGATCTGGCCTTCGGTTTCGGCGACGTGCTTCTCGAACGCCGCCCGCAGCTTGTCCGAGGTGGCGGCCTTCGCCATCTTCGGCAGCGCCTTCAGGATCTGCTTCTCGGCGAAATAGATGTCCTTCAAGGTGTCGAGGAACAGGTCGTTGAGGTCCTTGTCTTTGGTCGCGGCCATCTTGGTGAACTCCGTCGGGTGAATGAGGTAGGGCGCTGTCAGTCCACCCGCCCAACGCGACCTTCAGGCAATTGTTCCTGGTGTTCGCGGCGCCCGGCGCTGTCATCCCACCGTCAAATCGCCGAGGCAAAATCGTCATTCGTACGTGCAGGATGACGAGAATGAACCACGGCAGCCGCCCCGCCTCCCCCATCGCCGCGACGCCGCCCCGGTGCACCGGCGTGCTGCGTTCGGTCTGATTGCGCAGCGATGCCGCCCGTGCTGCCGCTCGCGGGCGATGTCCGCTTCAGTGTCCCCGCCGCAGAACCCGCGGCCGGCGGCGCCTCGGCGCATCCGATGGTGCCCGGGCTGATCTGGGCGTTCCGGATCGGCCCCGACGGGGTCGCACAGGCGAGGCCTGACGGCGTATTGCCACTCGAACCGCACGACGGCTGGACCTGGCTACATCTCGATCTCACCGACACCCGCGCGCTGCATTGGATCGGCGGCACCGAGCTGCCGCCGCCGGCCAAGGCCTTGCTGCAGGCCGCGGACGCCTATCAGCAGATCCACAATGTCGGCGGCTGCGTGTACGGGGCGATCGCCGATCTCGGCCGCGACATCGACGAAATCACCGAGGACATCGGCCTGCTGCGCTTCGCTATGACCGAGCATCTGGTGATCACCGGACGTCACCAGCCGCTCGGCGCGGTCGATGAGGCGCGGCGGGCGCTGGAGACCGGCCATCGGGTCGAGAGCTGTGCCGGGCTGTTCGACATGATCGTCCACAACGTCGCCGAGGCGATCGAAGCGATCGCCGACGACATGGCGCAGGCGCTCGACCGGCTCGAGGAGAAGCTCTTGACCGACGACACCGACGAGCTGCGCCAGGGCCTCGGCCGGCTGCGCCGCAGTTGCGTGCGGCTGCATCGGCATCTATCCGGCCTGCGCGTGCTGCTGCATCGGTTCGACCGCGACGGCGCCGAACTCGCTCCGCGGCTGCGGCCGTGCGCCGGCAAGCTGGCGCAGCGGCTCGACGGGCTCGACCATTCGGTGGTCGAGATGCGCGAGCGCAGCCGGTTGTTGCAGGAAGAGCTGCATCTGCAGATCGAGGAGCAGGGCAACAGCAGCCTGCGGGTGCTGTCGGTGCTGACCGCACTGCTGCTGCCCCCGACACTCGTCACCGGCATGTTCGGGATGAACCTGCACGGCCTGCCGTTCGCCGAGGACGCCGGCGGCTTTGTCTGGGCGATCGTGATCATGCTGCTGTCGTCGATCGTCGCCTATGTGGTGATGAAGCGCTTCGGTCTGATCAGGTAGTCAGCCGCCTGTGCCCCTCCTGCTTGCCGGCGTGTCGCAAGCCTGCCCCAGGCCGGGCTGTGGCCCGGCAGCTACGCCGCCGCGAAATCTGACGATGGCTCCGATCGGCGGCACCGGTGTTCCGATCGCTGTGATACGGGACGCCAACTCGAAGACCTGGACGACCGACCGCGTGCAAACCAACCTGCTGTTGCCACTCCTCGCTGCCACCACGATCTGCACCGCCCCTGCGGCGGCGGCCGATCTCGTGCGCACAGCACCGCTCGCGCCGCGCGCGGTGTTCGATTGGAGCGGGTTCTATATCGGCGCACATTTCAGCGCGGTCGCCGGTCACTCCAACTGGAGCTCCGCCCCGGCCGGCGGCAGCGGTTCGATCGATCTGTTCGATGCGTTTCAGTTGTTCAAAGGCACCGGCAGCTACGTGGTCGGGCTGCAGGCCGGCTACAATTGGATGCTGCCGTCGCGCTGGCTGATCGGCGTCGAGGCCGACCTCAATTCGCCGAACACCCTCGGCGGCAATACCGGCAATACCCTGCCGTCGGGCACGGTCGGCGGGCACGATCATCAGGCGCTGCTCGGCGGCACCGTGCGCGGCCGTCTCGGCTACGCGCTGGGCGGCTGGCTGCCCTACGTCACCGCCGGCTTCGCCTGGAGCTACGACCGGCTGCGCTGGCCGCCGGATCCCGCGCTCGCGCAGCAGGAGACCGCGCTGCTGTGGCGCCTCGGCTGGTCCGCGGGCGCCGGCATCGACCTGCCGCTGTCACCGGCCTGGAGCGCGCGGGCCGAATATCTGGCGACCGGGTTCGGTAACGGTACGGTCAGCTTTCCGATCGCCGGCGAGCGCGTCACCTCCGACGTGCTGACTCATGCAGTCCGCCTCGGCCTGAACTATCGGCTCGGTGACGACATCGCCAAGACGGATGTCTTCACCAAGGGCATCGAGGCGCTGGAGCTGGAGCGGTTCGCGGTGCACGGCCAGAGCACCCTCACCTGGCAATACGCCCCCGGATTCCGCTCGCCCTATCTCGGCGCCAACAGCCTGAAGCCGAACCAGGCACGCCAGACCTTCGACGCCACGCTCTACGTCGGCGCCAGACTGTGGGACGGCGCCGAATTCTGGATCAATCCGGAGATCAACCAGGGCTTCGGCCTCAGCGGCACCTTCGGCGTCGCGGCGTTTCCGAGCGCGGAGTCGTACAAGGTCGGCGCCGACTATCCGTATGCGCGGGTGCCGCGCTACTTCGTCCGGCAGACGCTCGACCTCGGCGGCCCGGTCGAAACCGTGCAGGGCGGGCCCAACCAGTTCGCCGGCAAGCAGACCGCCGACCGCATCGTGATCACCGCCGGCAAGTTCTCGGTCGCCGACATCTTCGACGTCAACAAATACGCCCACGACCCCCGCGTCGACTTCCTCAACTGGGGCCTTGCCGACGCCCTGACCTTCGACTACGCGGCCGACGCCTGGGCGTTCACCTACGGCACCTCGGTCGAGTGGTACGCCGGCGCCTGGACGGTGCGCGCCGGCGTGTTCGATCTGCCGGTGACGCCCAACAACACCGACCTCGATCCCGCGTTCGGCCAGTTCCAGCTTGTCGGCGAGCTCGAACATCGCCACGAGCTGTGGGGCCTTGCCGGCAAGGTGCTGGTCACCGGCTTCCTCAACCGCGCCCGGCTCGGCAATTTCAACGACGCGGTCCGCGCCGCGCAGGCGACCGGCACCACGCCGAGCATCGCCGACGTCCGCCGCTACACCTCCAAGACCGGTCTGTCCGCCAGCCTCGAGCAGCAGCTCACCACCGACATCGGCATGTTCGCCCGCGCCGGCTTCAGCAGCCCCAATCTCGAGACCAACGCCTTCACCGATTCCGATCGCACGGTGTCGGCCGGGCTGTCGCTATCGGGGCGGATGTGGGGCCGCGAGGGCGACACGGTCGGGCTCGGCGGCTTGCTCAACCACATCTCGGCGTCGCGGATCGCTTATCTCGACGCCGGCGGCCTGACGGCGATCATCGGCGACGGCCGGCTACCCAATCCCGGCGACGAGAAGGTGTTCGAAGCCTATTACAGCCTGCCGCTGTATTCCTGGCGGCTGACCGCGGACTATCAGTTCATCGCCAACCCGGCGTTCAACCGCGACCGCGGCCCGGTGCACCTGATCGCGACGCGACTGCGCACGCAGTTCTAGCTACGGTGATGAGATTCCGTCATGGCCGGGCTCGTCCCGGCCATCCACGTCCTTCGTGCGGTGATGTCCGCAAAGACGTGGATGCCCGGCACAAGGCCGGGCATGACGGAGGTTTTGCGCGAATTCGAGGCGACGCTGAGCGTCACGCCGCAAGCTGGGTCTCCACCAGCCGGACCCAATACGAGGTGCCGTACACGATCGCCTCGTCGTTGAAGTCGTAGGCCGGGTGATGCAGCCCGGCGCTGTCGCCGTTGCCGATGAACACGAACGCGCCCGGCCGCTTCTCAAGCATGTAGGCGAAGTCCTCGGCGCCCATCAGCGGCGGCAGCGGCATCACGTTGGCCTCGCCGGCGACCTCGCGCGCGATCTGGATCGCGACATCGGTCTCCGCCAGATGATTGACCAGCACCGGATAGCCGCGCTCGTAGGTCAGATCGATCCTGGTGCCGGTCACCTGCGCGACGCCGGCCACCACGTCGCGCACGCGCTGCTCGATCATGTCGCGCACCTCGGCGGTCATCGTCCGCACCGTGCCCTTCAGCTCGGCGAATTGCGGGATCACGTTGCGGGCGTTGCCGGCGTGGAACTCGCACATCGACAGCACCGCGGCTTCGAACGGATCGACGTTGCGCGACACGATGCCCTGCAGCGCGGTGATCAGTTGCGCACCGGCCAGCACCGGATCGACGCACAGATGCGGCCGCGCCGCATGACCGCCATGACCTTCGATGCGGATGTCGATGGCGTCGGTCGCCGCCATGACCGGGCCCGGGCTGATCGCGAACGCGCCGACCGGAATGCCGGGGCCGTTGTGCATGCCGTAGACCTGCTCGATGCCGAACCGCTCCATCAGGCCGTCGTCGATCATCGCCGCGGCGCCGGCACCGCCCTCCTCGGCCGGCTGGAAGATCATCACCGCATCGCCGGCGAAGTTGCGGGTTTCGGCGAGATAGCGCGCGGCGCCGAGCAGCATCGCGGTGTGGCCGTCGTGGCCGCAGGCGTGCATCTTGCCCGGCACCTTCGAGGCGTAAGGCAGTCCGGTCGCCTCCATGATCGGCAGCGCGTCCATGTCGGCGCGCAGCCCGATCGCCTTGAGATCGCCGGTGCCGGCCGGGCGAGCGCCGCGAATCACACCGACCACACCGGTGCGGCCGAGCCCGGTGACCACCTCGTCGCAGCCGAATTCGCGCAACCGCTCGGCGACGAACGCCGCGGTGCCGTCGACGTCGTACATCAGCTCCGGCTGCTGATGCAGCGTGCGGCGCCAGGCCGCGATGTCGGGCTGCAGATCGGCGACACGGTTGATCACGGGCATGAGGCGGTGCGGCTCCAGTTGTCCAAGCCAGCAGGCTAACCGGCCCGTTCCGCTCCGGCAACTGTACAGCGCCGACCCGCGGCGCTAAGCCTCTGCCCAACGACAAAATGCACGGGCGGACTCGATGACGGCACGGATCGAAGGCGAATTCGACACCATCGTGGTGGGCGCAGGCACCGCAGGTTGCATCGTCGCCAACCGGCTCTCCGCCGATCCGAGTCGGAAGGTGCTGCTGCTGGAGGCCGGCGGTCGCGACAACTGGATCTGGTTTCACATTCCGGTCGGCTATCTGTTCGCGATCGGCAATCCGCGCTCCGACTGGATGTTCAAGACCGAGCCCGAGCCGGGCCTGAATGGTCGGTCATTGGCCTATCCGCGCGGCAAGGTGATCGGCGGCTCCTCGGCCATCAACGCGATGATCTCGATGCGCGGCCAGGCCGCCGATTACGATCATTGGCGCCAGCTCGGCCTCACCGGCTGGGGCTGGGACGACGTCCGCCCGGTGTTCCGCCGGCTCGAAGACCACTTCCTCGGCGACAGCGAACATCACGGCAAGGGCGGCGGCTGGCGGATCGAGGCGGCGCGGCTGTCGTGGCCGATCCTCGATGCGGTGGCGAACGCGGCCTGCGAGATGGGGATTCCGCGCAGCGCCGATTTCAACACCGGCGACAACGAAGGCGTCGGCTATTTCCATGTCAACCAGAAGCGCGGCCGGCGCTGGTCGTCGGCGCGCGGCTTTCTCAAGCCTGCACTGCACCGCTCCAACCTGCGGCTCGAAACCAATGTCGTGGTCGACCGCGTACTGGTCGAGAACGGCCGCGCGGTCGGCGTCCGCTTCATGCAGAACGGAGTGCCGATCGAGGCCCGCGCCCGCCGCGAGGTGGTTCTGTGCGCCGGCGCGATCGGCTCGGTGCAGGTGCTGCATCGCTCCGGCATCGGCCCGGCCGAATGGCTGAAGCCGCTCGGCATCGAGCCGGTGCTCGATCGGCCGGGCGTCGGCCGCAACCTGCAGGACCATCTGCAGCAGCGCGCGATTTACAAGGTCAGCGGCGGCCGCACGTTGAACGAGATCTATCACTCGCTGCCGCGGCGCGCCTGGATGGGGCTGGACTACGCGCTGCGTCGGCGCGGCCCCTTGACGATGGCGCCGTCGCAGCTCGGCATCTTCACCCGCTCCGACCCGCATCAGGAGCGCGCCAACATCCAGTTCCATGTCCAGCCGCTGTCGCTCGACAAGTTCGGCGATCCGTTGCATCGGTTCTCGGCGATCACCGTCAGCGCCTGCAATCTGCGCCCCACTTCGCGCGGCGAGATCAAGCTGAAATCGACAGCCCTCGACGCCGCGCCGTCGATCGCGCCGCATTATCTGTCGACCGCCGAAGACTGCCACGTCGCCGCCGACGCGATCCGCGTCACGCGGCGGCTGATGAAGCAGCAGGCGCTGGCGACGTATCACCCCGAGGAGTATCTGCCCGGGCCCTCGGTCGGCGACGACGACGCCTCGCTGGCCAAAGCCGCCGGCGACATCGGCACCACGATCTTCCATCCCGTCGGCACCGCCAAGATGGGCCGCGCCGACGATCCACTCGCGGTGGTCGACGAACGCCTGCGCTTCCACGGCCTCGATGGCCTGCGCGTCGTCGACGCCTCGATCATGCCGACGATCACCTCCGGCAACACCAACACCCCGACCGCGATGATCGCCGAGAAGGGCGCGGAGATGATCCTGGAGGATGGGAAGTAAGTGCCAGGCCGCGCCCCGCTTGGATTGTCCAGCTCACGTGTCAAACAGCCACGGCAATTCGTTCTCGCGGCGCCTGATGCGTCGGAGCCGTGCACCCGTCGCTGCGCAGCGAGGGGTGGGGGCGCGCCGGTCGGCGCAAAGGGTGGTGCTGATCGCGATGGCTGCGAACCATCGCGCTACGCCTCGTCGGCGCGCCCACCGCGGCGAGTTTTGAGCCGAAGGACCGTGCTTCCGGGACCGAGCGAGCTTGCGGGCTTTCCCCGGCCTCTACTCGACCCGTCCAGCCTCTGAAGCGGCAGCCGCTCGTAGTAGCGGCGGACGGCGACCCTCGACTTCCCGGACGACGTGGCTGCGAACCACACCGCGCAGGACGCCGCATCCGGCCGGACGATGCCGCGCAGTGCGACTTCGCCGACCCTCACCGGCCAGCCTCCCGGCCGATGATCTGTCCCACTCAACGACGCCTCGCGAAGCGCCCCTCGTGGACAGGACAAAGCGGATTATAGTCACAATAGGAATTTTGTCAAGTCGGTTCGAGGGCCAGCGTGGACGACGCGCCGCGGAGCGACGGTTGGCTCAAGCCGGCCCCTCCCCCAGCGCCTTCGACACGCTCCGAAACCGCTCCAGCGCGGTCTCCAGGCTCTCGACGATCTCGGCGGCGACTTCGTCGGGCGGCGGCAGTAGGTCGGGGTCGTCGAGGGTGTCGTCCTTGAGCCAGAAGATGTCGAGGTTGACCTTGTCCCGCGACAACAGAGCGTCGAGCGGGTAGCGGCGAAACTTCTCGGTCTCGGCGCGCTCGGCGCGGTGGCCCGTCCGGTAGCAAGCGACGAAATCGTCGAGGTCGGCCCGGACCATCGGGCGCTCTTTCAGGGTGAAGCGCTGGTTGGTCCGCAGGTCGTAAATCCACAGCTCCTTGGTCGAGGCCTCCTCCGACGGGGGCTTCTTGTCGAAGAACAGCACGTTCGCCTTGACGCCCTGCTTGTAGAAGATGCCGGTCGGCAGCCGCAGCAGGGTGTGGAAGTCGAAGTTCTGCAATAGCCGGCGCCGGATGGTCTCGCCGGCGCCGCCCTCGAACAGCACGTTGTCGGGCAGCACCACCGCCGCTTCGCCGTTCGGCGCCAATACCGTCATGATGTGCTGAAGGAAGTTGAGCTGCTTGTTCGAGGTGGTGACGAAAAAGTCCTGGCGGTCGTAGTCCTCGCGCTCGCTGTCGATCTCGCCGTCGTCGCGAACGATGCGGTAGCTCTGCTTCTTGCCGAACGGCGGATTGGTCAGCACCACGTCGTAGCTCTTGCCGCCGGCGCCGAGCAGCGCGTCCTTGGCCTCGACGATGGAGTCCACGCCGGTGATGCCGTGCAAGTAAAGGTTCATCGCCGCGAGCCGCACCACCTCGGGGACGATGTCGACGCCGGAAAACTTGTTCTTCAGCTCGGAATAGACCCGCCGGTCACGCGCCTTCGGGTGCTTCTTCATGTGCTCCCACGCCGCGAGCAGAAATCCGGCGGTGCCGCAGGCCGGATCGTGCACAGTCTGATGCGGCTTCGGATCGACCAGCGCGACCATTGCCTCGATCACCGGGCGCGGCGTGAAGTATTGCCCGGCGCCGGATTTGACGTCCTCGGCGTTACGGGCGAGCAGCCCTTCGTAGATGCTGCCTTTCACGTCGACCGGCAAGGCGAGCCAGGTTTCGCCGTCGATCAGGCCGACCAGGCGCTTGAGCTTGGCCGGGTCTTGGATTTCGTTCTGGGCCTTCAGGAAGATCGCGCCGATGATGCCCGGCTGCTTCGACAGTTTTTCGAGCAGCTTGCCGTAGGTCGTGCCCAGGGCCTCACCGGACAATTCCTTGATATCGGCCCAGCGCGCGCCGTCGGGCAGCATCGATGCTTCGCCGATCTGCTCGACGCGCTCCTCGTCCATCTTGAGGAACAGCAGGTAGGAAATCTGGCTGATATAGGCCTGATACGACACGCCCTGGTCGCGCAGCACATGTGCGAAATTCCAGACCTTGGCGACGAGGGATTGCGGGTTCACAGCAGACTTTCATCGAGAGGCGCGGATGCGCACGGGTGATCAGAATTTTCCGGGCGGGCAGTCCGGAAGATGGATTTCGTATTCGAAAACGTGACGCGGCAAATCGGGCGCGCCGCGTGGCGGCAATTTGCTTTCGTCGAAATAGACCACCGTCCAGTCCGGCAGCGCGCGCTTGACCCTGCGGGCGATGTATAGGCCGAAGGCGGCGTGTGCGGCGCCGTCGAACGGCAGCCGATCCGCGTCGGTGGAGTCGGCTGCTTCGTACCACTCCTGCCAGCCCAGCAGCATGCGGTGGATGTCGGACGGCACCGGCAGGTCTTCGGCCGAGACTGAACGGCCCTGCTTGTCCCAGACGCCTTCGGCCGAATAGTCGCACATGATGCGAACCCAGCGGTCGGCGAACGGCGGAGCGTCGTCGTCGGTCATTTCGCAAGCGTCCTTCCTCCACGGCCGCGTCGGGCAACTGTAGTCTGCGGCGAAAGTCGCGCCAGCAGCGCCCTGGTCGGCTCGTCAGGGAGCGCACGCTCAACCCGTCACGCCGTCCAATCGGTGACCATCAGCCCGGGCACGCGCTCGAACTCGCGCCGGTTGGCAGTGACCAGGATCGCGCCGCGGGCGCGCGCCTGCGCGGCGATCAGGATATCATAGGGTCCGATCAGTGCGCCCGCCCGGCTGAGCCCGGCGCGGATGTCGGCGGCTTGCGCGGCGTCGGCTGCGTTGAAAGTCACGACGGTTATGCCGGTATCGTCCAGGAAAGCCTCGAGCGCACGCATGTTCGCTTCCGGCCGCTGGCTGTGGTGTGCGCCGAAGCGCAGCTCGAACAGCACGATACTTGAGATCGCGAGCGGACTATCGGAGGCGCAGGCAGCGGCGAAACTGTCGCGAAGCCGCGGCGATCGCTTACGCAGCAGATCGACGACGACATTGGTATCAAGAAACAACACGGCGTCGTCAATCGAACGAAGGCTTGTCGTCGAGATCCGGGCGCAAATCGTCGTCTGTCAGATCCGGGAAATCGCGCGCGCCGAGCGCGTCGAGCTTGGCCCAGAACGCCTCGGCGTCGAACGGCTTCCGCTTGATCGGCTCCAGGATGACCTTGTCGCCCTGCCGAGAGACGCGCACCTCCGAGCCTTCGAAGCGGAACGCCTTGGGCAAGCGCACCGCCTGGCTGCGGCCGTGCATGAATAGCTTGGCGGTCGCCGGCGCGTCGGGCGCGGAAGGCGACGAGGCCCCGGACCTCTTGGCGCGATTGGTCACGACCAAGCCTCCAATTTGATATCTACCAATGATATATATCATTGCAACTGGGCATCGTCAAAGCAACAGCGCCCGCTGCGGCCGCTATCGAGGCTCGACGATCACGGCGAAACTGCACACGTGCTTGACCGCGTGCCGGCCATGCTCTTGCCGGCACG
Source organism: Rhodopseudomonas palustris (assembly GCF_007005445.1). Classification (NCBI taxonomy): domain Bacteria; kingdom Pseudomonadati; phylum Pseudomonadota; class Alphaproteobacteria; order Hyphomicrobiales; family Nitrobacteraceae; genus Rhodopseudomonas; species Rhodopseudomonas palustris. The sequence goes on from NZ_CP041387.1 coordinate 3,091,106, forward strand.
CCGTTCCGTTCGCAGGCCTCAATGCGCGATCAGCGTCGGGATCGTCACTTTGCTCAGCAAGGTGCGGGTCACGCCGCCGAACAGCAATTCGCGCTTCGGCGAGTGGCTGTAGGCGCCGAGCACGATCAGGTCGGACTGGTGTTCGGCGGCGTAGCGCCGGATCACCTCGGCGATCGGCTCGCCTTTGGACTGCAACTGTTCGACGCGCGCGGTGACACCGTGGCGACTGAGATGGTGCGCGATGTCGGCGCCGGGCTCTTGCCCATGCGCACGATTATTGTTCGGATCGACCACCACGACCGAAACCGCCTCCGCCGCACGCAGCACCGGAAGAGAGTCGGTGAGTGCGCGCCGCGCTTCGCGGCTCGCATTCCAGGCAAACAGGACGTTGCGCGCGATCGTCCCTTCGGGCCAGCTCGCCGGAACGATCAGCACCGGAACCCCGGTGGAGAGCAGCATCTGCTGCGGCGACCATCCCGCGGGCAGGCCCGCGGAAGGATGCCCGACGACGACGAGATCGCTGTGGAGGCAATGCAGCCGGACCAGCTCGCCGACGTCGCCGCCGCGAACAGCGCGATATTCGAACGAGGCGTCGTCGCGCGCAGCCATCGCCTCGAAACTGCGACCCGCGGCCTGCAGCGCATCGCTTTCGATGAGATTGTGCCGTTCCAGCATCTCGCGGATCGCCGCGCCGCCCTGGATGTTGCTGTCGGAGCGATCGTGCTGCCACGCATTCGGGACGATGAAGAGGCCGATCAGATGCGCCTGGTGACGCATCGCCAGGCCGGCGGCATAGCGAACGCGCGCGTCGCTGGCTGGGGTCTGGTCGACGAATACGACGATCGTCTTGAGGGCCATACGCTCACCACTGATCCAGGCCAATCGCTGCCGGCACGAGTAGCGAAGAAAGGTCGGCGAGGGGATGTGGTGTTGCGTCACGTCAACGCACACGACAGGCGACCCGCATTCGGTCTGCACGCAGCCGCACACACGGATCGATGAGTTGTGCGCAAGCGAAGCGCGCAACGTCGCTCAGGCAACGTCACTCAGCTCGGGACTGCTGCCGGCAGATCGCCGCGTGCGATCAAGCTACGCCGATTTTCGTACCGCGTTGTCGACCAGGGTCTTGCCGAGCGACCAGATCGCGCCGGGAACCTTGTGGCTGTCGGCGATCACCTGATCGAACGAGCGTTCGATCCAGGCGCAGTCGTCCTCGGTGATGGTCAGCGGCGGCAGCAGCTTGATGGTGTGCAGGCCGTGGCCGGCGACCTGGGTCAGGATCTTGTGATCCTTGAACAGCGGCACGGTGATGAGCTGAACGAACAGACCCTTGTTGGCGGTCTCCAGCATCGTCCACGACGCCTTCAGCCGCAGCGACTGCGGCGGGCCGAATTCGACGCCGATCATCAGGCCCTTGCCGCGCACTTCCTTGAGCAGCTCGTAGCCAGGAACCATCCGGGTCAGCGCCAGCCGCAGCTCGGCACCGCGCTTGGCGGCGGCCTCGACCAGCTTCTCGGCCTTCAGCACTTCCAGCGTCGCAATGCCGGCAGCCATCGCCAGATCGTTCTTGGCGAAGGTCGAGCCGTGCACCACCGCGCGGTCCATGCGGTTGAAGATCTTGTCGAAGATCGACTTGCGCGTCAGCACCGCACCGACCGGCACGTGGCCGCCGGACAGCGCCTTCGACAGCAGCACCATGTCGGGCTCGACGTTCCAGTGCTCGACCGCGAGGAAGCGGCCGGTACGGCCCATGCCGGTCTGGATCTCGTCGGCGACGAACAGCGTGCCGTAGCGCTTGCACAGCGCCGCGGCCGCGGGGAGGAACTCGTCGGTGGGCATATTGACGCCCTTGCCCTGGATCGGCTCGACGATGAAGGCCGCGACCTCGCGGGTCGACAGCGCCTTCTCCAGCGCTTCGAGATCGTTGAACGGGATGGTGGTGACACCCGGCAGCAGCGGCCCGAACCCGCCCTGGAAGTTCTGGTCGTCGGTCAGCGACAGCGCGCCGTAGGTCAGGCCGTGATAGCTGTGGTCGCAATTGACGATGCCGTTGCGCCCCGTCGCGCCGCGCGCAAACTTGATCGCGGCCTCGACGCTCTCGGCACCGGAATTGGCGAAGAACACCTTGTCGAGATACGGCGCCTGCTCCAGCAGCCGCTCGGCCAGGATGCCGGCCAGCGTCGAGACGTCGAGCTGCACCAGATTGGGCAGGTCGGCGTCGAGCACGCTCTGCAGCGCCTTGCGCACCACCGGATGGTTGCGCCCGAGCGCGAACACGCCGAAGCCGCTGAGCAGATCAAGATAGCGGGCGCCGTCGCGGTCGTAGAGATACTGGCCGGTGCCCTTCTGGAAGCCGACGTCGTAGCCGATGGTTTTGAGGACGCGGACGAGCTGCTCGTTGAGATGCCGCGTATGCATCGAGCTGCGTTGCGCTTCGCGCGCCGCGAACATCTCGGCGAGGTCTAAATTCGGCTGCTGCATGGGATACTTACGTCGCTTGTTGGACCCCCCGTCAACACATAAGGCTGGCGGTGCGTCGCACTGGAGCTTTCTTTCCAGAGTTGTGATGCGCGGGAGACACGCCGGATTTCACGGCCGCTCCCGCATGAAGCACGCCCCCCTGCCCCGACGTGGGTATAGTCCCAACGCCCCATGCGGCGCCAGCCCTGTCACGCCGCCTGCGTCAATGTCGCCTTGCCCGCCGGTCTCAGCGGCACGTCATGCTGAGAAACGGCAGGCCGCTGGAACAAACGCCTCGCCTCGGCGAAGTCCCAGCAGGGATGCCGGCAGCGCCGACGCCCCTGCCGGGCACGACTCACAGATCGGTGTCGCCGCTCTCGTCGATGTGGCGCGGCTTGCCCATCAGGGCCGGCTGGAACAGCAGCACCGCCGCCAGCGTCGTCACCAGCGACAGCGCCAGCAGCTTGCCCATGCTGGCGGTTCCCGGATGGCTGGACAGCCACAGGCTGCCGAACGCAGTCGCGGTGGTCAGGGCGCTGAAGAAGATCGCCCGGGTCAGCGCCGATTGCAGCAGATTGGTGCGGCCGGCGCGCCAGGCGGTGACGTAATAGATCTTGAACGCGACGCCGACGCCGAGCAGCAGCGGCAGCGCGACGATGTTGGCGAAGTTCAGCGGCAGGTCGATCAGCACGCAGATTTCGAGCGTCACCGCCCCGGCCACCAGCAGCGGCACCAGGGTCAGCGCCACGTCGGTGAGCCGGCGCAGCGTGATCCACAGCAGGATCGAGATCGACAGCAGCGCCCACAGACCGGCCTGGATGAACGAGGCGACGATGGTATCGCCCGACTTCAAAATCGACACCGGACCTCCGGTCGCCAGCGGCTCGGCCTGCAGCACGACGGCGGCGAATCTGCGCAGCGTGTCGTTGTCGTTCGGGTCACCGCTCGGCAGCACCTCGACGCGGATCTGGCCGTCCTTGGTCTTCCACGACGACACGATGTCGGCGGGCAGATTGTCGAGCGTCACCGGCTCGGCCTTGAGCATGTTGCGCAGCAGTTCGAAGTCGATCAGCAGCGGCCGCACGAACACGTCCTGGGCCTTGTCGCGCGTCGCCTGATCGGCCTCGGCGAGCTTGGTCAGTGCAGCGGCGAGCCGGCGCGAGGCGTCGGCGCCGGGCCCGCTGGCCTCGCCGGCGGCGCGGCGCAGCGCCTCGGCCGAACTCTTCAGCGACGCGACGTTCTCCTGATCGGACGGCGGCGGATCGACCTGCTCGGGGTTGAGCGCCGGTTCCAACAGCTTGGCGCCTTCGCGGATCAGCGCGAGCTTGGCCGGCTGGTCGGGCGGCACGAACGTGTCGAGCGAGATCGTGCGCGACACTTCCGGCAGCTTGGCGAGCTTGGCCTCGATGTCGCGCGCCGCCTGCTCCGACGGCGCCATCACGTTGACGGCATTGGCGCCGGTATTTGGATCCTTGCGCAGGTCGAGGAAGGTCGCGATCGACTCGACCTTCGGGCTGCGCAGGTTGATCGGATTGAAGTCGAACTGCATGAAGTACAGCAGCGGCAGGCCGGCGACCGCGACCCCGATCGTACCGGCGATGACGCCGATCCGATGCTTCTCCAGGAAGCGATCGACCGGCGCCAGGAAGGCGTAGCCGAGCGGCTCCTTTTCGCCCGCCGGATTCAGCAGCTTGAGCAGCGCCGGCAGCACGGTGATGCTGGTCAGGAACGCGATCGCCATGCCGGCGCCAGCGATTTCGCCGAGTTCGGAGATTCCCTTGTACGACGTCGGCAGGAACGACAGGAAGCCGGCGGTGGTCGACATCGCGGCCAGCGACAACGGCACAGCCGAATACTCCGCAGCCTGCACCAGCGCCTTGTCGAGATCGCCGGTCTTGTGGCGTTCCGAGCGATAGCGGACGCTGAACTGGATACCGAAATCGACACCCAGGCCGACGAACAGCACCGCAAAGGCGATCGACAGCAGGTTGAGCGAATCCACCAGCATCAGCCCGACCGCGGTGGTGATCGCCAAGCCGATCGTCAGATTGGCGGCGACCGCGAAGATGATCTTGGAAGAATGCAGCGCCAGCCACAGCAGCAACAGCACCACCAATACGGTTCCGATGCCGTTGACGATGGCGCCCTCCTTGACGGTGGCGAATTCTTCATTGGAGATCGGAACCGGACCGGTCAGCCGCACCCGCGCCCCGAAATCCTGCTCGAGCTTGAGATCGACCGCCGCCTGACGGATCGCATCAGTGGCGTCCTTGCCGGGTTCCAGCGCCTGGAAATCGAGGATCGGCTTGACCTCGATGAAGGCGCGCTTGTCGCCGGCGGTCAGCGGTTCCGGATTGACCAGAGCGCGCCAGGAGAAGAACGCCTGCCGGCTGCCGAGCACGTCCTCGACTGTCGCCGCAACGGTATCGAACGGCTTGGCGGTGCCGTCGAGCGTCAGTTCGCCCCGCTTCAGCCCGAGCAGTCCGGTTTCCAGAGCCGCGGTGAGGCCGCGGATGGACGGGTCGCCCGCCAGGATCTCGATCAGCGGAACCGCCTGCTGGAACTGGCCGGTCGCCTTGGCGACCTCGTCCTTTGGCAGGAACAAAAGTCCGTTGCGATCGAAGAACGGCCCGCCGCCGAGCCGTTTCACCGAGTCGAAGTTCTTGTGATTCTTCGACAATTCATCAGAGAGCCGGGCCGCCGCGGCATTCGCGAATTCCGGCGTCGGGGCCTCGACCACCGCCAGGATCAGTCTTTCCTGATCGAACGCCTTCTCGAACGCGATATCACGTTTGCGCCAGTCGAGATCAGACGAGATCAAATGGTTGATGTCGGTGTTGATCCCGAAATGTTGGTAAGTATAGAAACCGGCCGCGACAGCGAGAAATACGCCGATCAGCACAGTAAAAGCCGCAACCCGAGTGCTGGCTTTGACAATGGAGACGATGGCACGTTTCAGCACATTAACACTTTCTATTGCTTCCGGCTGGCCTAAAATGCGGCCGCTCCGCCGGGTTCCGAGTCGTTCGAACTGTTTCTGATGGTTCTGCGACCAAGGACTGGACAATGTGGCCGAAAACAAGCCGGGGGAGACGTGTGCGCGGAAGTAATCTCACCGAGCCTGCTTGCCAAGGGCGTTGTGCATGATGGGTTGCACTGCGCCGATAAGTCCCCTGCGTCCCTTGCGGTTGCGGGTGTCCTCATACCAGCTAGATCATGCTACGGGAATTACGACGTGCTCCAGGAGACCGACCGACCATGAGCGTGGTGCCCCTTGTCTGAAGTTCGCCCCCTCGAAGTGTTCCTTGCCCAACCCCGTGGCTTTTGCGCCGGCGTCGTGCGTGCGATCGAGATCGTCGAGCGCGCGCTGGAGAAGTACGGTCCGCCGGTCTATGTGCGGCATGAGATCGTTCACAACAAATACGTCGTCGAGAGCCTGAAGGCGAAGGGCGCGATCTTCGTCGAGGAACTGTCCGAGGTGCCGCCGAAGGCGGTCACCGTGTTCAGCGCCCACGGCGTCGCTCGCAGCATCGAGGAAGAGGCCGCCGCTCGCGGCCTGCCGGTGCTCAACGCCACCTGCCCGCTGGTCACCAAAGTCCACAACCAGGGCAAGCGCTATACGTCGAAGGGTCGCACCCTGATCCTGATCGGTCATGCCGGCCATCCGGAGGTCGAGGGCACGATGGGGCAGGTTCCCGGCCCGGTGCTGCTGGTGCAGAATCTGGAGGACGTCGCGGCGCTGACGCTGCCGCCGGAAACCCCGGTGGCCTACATCACCCAGACCACCCTCAGCGTCGACGACACCAAGGACATCATCGCGGCGCTGTCGGAGAAATTCCAGGACATCCAGGGCCCGGATACCCGCGACATTTGCTATGCTACCCAGAACCGCCAATCGGCGGTCCGGCAAATGAGCAAGCTGGTGGATCTGATCCTGGTGGTCGGCGCCAACAACAGTTCGAACTCCAACCGGCTGCGGGAGATCGGCACCGAGGCCGGCCTTCCGAGCTACCTGATCGCCGATGGCAGCGAGCTCAATCCGGAATGGCTGGAGGGCAAGCGCGCGGTCGGGATCACCGCCGGCGCCTCGGCGCCGGAAGTGCTGGTCGACGACGTGATCGAGGCGCTGCGCCGGATCGGTCCGGTGACCGTTTCGGTACTGCCGGGCCGGGAGGAAAACATCGAATTCGTTCTGCCTGCGGAACTGGCGACCGCCTGAGCCGTACCAACCGACATGCGCTTGAAAGAGAAGATTTTGTAATGGCTATACCGTTTCACAAGGAGCTGGTGATCGGCGGCTATCTGCTGAAGCAGAAGCTGCTCGGGCGGAAGCGTTACCCGCTGGTGCTGATGCTGGAGCCGCTGTTCCGCTGCAACCTCGCTTGTGCCGGCTGCGGCAAGATCGACTATCCCGACGCGATCCTGAACCGACGGATGACCGCGCAGGAGTGCTGGGACGCCGCCGAGGAATGCGGCGCGCCGATGGTCGCGATCCCGGGTGGCGAGCCGCTGATCCACAAGGAGATCGGCGAGATCGTGCGCGGCCTGGTGGCGCGCAAGAAATTCGTGTCGCTGTGCACCAACGCGTTGCTGCTCGAGAAGAAGCTGCATCTGTTCGAGCCGTCGCCCTACCTGTTCTTCTCGGTGCATCTCGATGGCCTGAAGGAGCATCACGACAAGGCGGTGTCGCAGCAGGGCGTGTTCGACCGCGCCGTCGCGGCGATCAAAGCCGCCAAGGCCAAGGGCTTCGCCGTCAACGTCAACTGCACGGTGTTCGACGGCTACGCCGCCGAGGACATCGCCAAGTTCATGGACTTCACCGAGGAACTCGGCGTCGGCGTCTCGATCTCGCCGGGCTACGCCTATGAGCGGGCGCCGGACCAGGAGCACTTCCTCAACCGCACCAAGACCAAAAACCTGTTCCGCCAGGTATTCGCCAGCGGCAAGGGCAAGAAGTGGAATTTCATGCACTCCAGCATGTTCCTCGACTTCCTGGCCGGAAACCAGGAGTTCGAGTGCACCCCTTGGGGCATGCCGGCGCGTAACATCTTCGGCTGGCAGAAGCCGTGCTACCTGCTCGGCGAAGGCTATGCCAAGACCTTCAAGGAGCTGATGGAAACCACGGACTGGGATTCCTACGGCACCGGCAAGTACGAAAAGTGCGCCGACTGCATGGCGCATTGCGGCTACGAGCCGACCGCGGCGATGGCGTCGCTCAACAACCCGCTGAAGGCGGCCTGGGTGGCGCTGCGCGGCATCCGGACATCGGGACCGATGGCGCCGGAGATCGACATGTCCAAGCAGCGCCCGGCGCAGTACGTGTTCTCCGAGCAGGTCGAGAAGAAGCTGTCCGAGATCCGCCGCGACGAAGCCACCGAGGCCAAGGACAAGCGCCAGCCGGAGACCTCGACCGCGGCGTGATCGCGGCGACAGGCTGACACATCAAATGCGCGGCCTGCGGGCCGCGCATTTTTGTTGGGCATGTGTCGCCCGTTCAAGTCGTGAATAACGCCAGACGTGTCCTCGCACGATCTCCTGATCACGCGGGGCGGCGGTGACAAGATCGCCCCACCTTCGAAGGCGTCGCCGCTGTTGTTCGAAGAGCACCTGACGCCGATCTGCGGCCTGGATCTTGGTCAGGAGAGGTCCATCGGAAACCGGAGAATCGTCTCGCATTTCCGCTGGTCACGTCAGCGACGCGGCTGGGCCATTGGGAAGCCTGGCTGGCGAGAAATACTTGGCTCAACCAACCTTGCGCGCCGATCCGCACTATCTCGGCAGGTTCCTGGAGTGGCTGAAACACGAGATCAAGTCGTGACGCTCAAAGAGCCTCACGACTCGCGCCGATCAGCGCTTGTCGGCGGACGCCAAGTCCGCGCCGCGCTCGCCGGCGGCACGCAATGCGCTCAGATCTCGGCGACAAGACCGCCGCGGCCGAGAACTGCGTCGAGCACGAAGCTGCGGCAGCCGCGCAAAGACCGCAGCGCCCGATTGAAGTCGATGCCGGTCGACACCAGCGAGCGGATCGAGGTCGGGTGACGGGCGATGCCGCGCAGCACCTTGCGCAGATCGACGTCGCCATTCGGCTTGATCGCGGTCGAGACGATCTGCGGCAGGCTGCGGCTCGCCGGATCGCTGATCACCCGCAGCGCCGCGAACGGCAGGTTGGCGGCAGCGGCGTAATCGGCGGCGATGTGGCTTTCCATATCGACAGCGGCCGCGCCGGTTTCCGACCGCAGCGCCGCCTTGGCGGTACGCGCCGCGATCACCTGCTCGGCCCCAACCAGACCACCACGGACGACGCGCTGCCGGCGGACGCCGGCGCTTCGCAATAATTCGTCGGTCAATGCAACTTCCGACGTCCAGCGGCGTTCACCCGCCATCACCTCGGTGGCGATAACGATGTCGCCGGCCTTGAGTGACGGATCGAGACCGCCTGCGACGCCGAAGCTGATCACGCCGCGAATCGACGATGCGTCGAAATCGGCCATGATCGCGCGTAATTGCTTCGGATCGCTGCTGCTGCAGATAACGGTGAGGCCCGGCCCCGCCGCGATACGTGCTTCCTGAATCAGGCCCGTCACAATCAAGACCGGCCGCGGATCTTGGCGATGCGCCGCGGCTTGGTCGTCCACTGCCCCCAAAATCACATTCCGACCCCTACCACCTTGCTGTTCGTGGCCTGCAAATTCCGATACCGCGCGAGCGCCCAGAGCGGAAAGAACTTCGGATAGCCATGATACCGCAGATAAAACACCCTCGGAAAGCCCGTCGCCGTGTAACGTTGCTCGTCCCACAGTCCTTTTTCGGTCTGTGTGGTTTTCAGGTACTCGATGCCCCGTGCCACGGCAGGATTATCGACCTCTCCTGCAGCCATTAGAGCAAGCAAGGCCCATGCCGTTTGCGACGCGGTCGAGGGTGCACTTTCGTAGCCGCGATAATCCAGCCGGTAGCTGACCGCGTCCTCGCCCCAGCCGCCATCGCGATTCTGCACCGACTCCAGCCACGCGACCGCCTTGCGGATCATCGGATCGGAGTGCGCGATGCCGGCGGCGTTGAGGGCGCACAGCACTGACCAGGTGCCGTAAATGTAATTCATTCCCCAGCGGCCGTACCATGAACCTTCGGCGAGCTGGGTGTCGCGCAGATAGCCGACCGCGCGGGCCAGCGCCGGGCTGCTGTGGACCGTCTCGCCGAGCTGCGCCAGCATCGAGACGCAGCGTGCGGTGACATCCTCGGTCGGCGGATCGAGCATCGCGCCGTGGTCCGAGAACGGGATATTGTTCAAATAATACTCGGTGTTGTTGATGTCGAAGGCACCCCAGCCGCCGTCATCGCTCTGCATCCCCTCGATCCACTCACGGGCCCGGGCGATCGCCGAATCATAGGCTGGGTTCGGCTCGTCCTTGCGGGCGCGGTCGAGCGCCATTACCACCACCGCGGTGTCGTCGAGATCAGGATAATGGGCGTTGTTGTACTGGAACGCCCAACCGCCGGGTCGAACGTTCGGCGCCTTCACGGCCCAGTCGCCCTTGAGGTCGAGCACCTGCCGCGGCAACAGCCAGTCGAGCGCCGGGCGAACCGACTTGGCGCCGTCGTGGCCATCGGCCTCGAGCACGGCATGGCTGGCGAGCGCGGTATCCCACACCGGCGAGACGCAGGGCTGGCAATAGGCCTCGTCGCCGCGATCGACCAGCAACAGGTCGATACCGCGGCGCTGGCTGGCGCGCGGCGGATAGTCTTCGGGATAGCCGAGCGCCTCGTACATCATCACGGCGTTGGCCATCGGAGGATAGATCGCCCCCATGCCGTCCTCGCCATTGAGCCGCTCCTCGATGAAGGCCAGCGCCTTGTCGATGGCGCGCTGCCGCAGCCATTTCGGCATCAACGGCTCGATCACCCGCAGCACCGCATCGATCGACCCGAACAGCTTGAACAGCCCCCAGTTCTGATGCGGCGCCTTGGCGGGCATCCCGATCGTCTTCGGGTCTTGCAGGAACAGTTCGTCGATGCCGACGCCCTTCGGATTCTTGGCCTGCGGCTTCAGTGCGCACAGCACCAAGAGCGGCACCATCGTGGTGCGCGCCCAATACGAGATCTTGGTCAGCGTGAAGGGCGACCAGCTCGGGAGCAGCATAATTTCGACCGGCAGCACTGGCACCGCGCGCCATGTGGTCACGCCGTACAGCGTCAGCAGGAACCGGGTAAAGACGTTGGAGTGGATCGCGCCGCCGCGCGAGCGGATCGCCTCGCGGGCCCGCACCATGTGCGGCGCGTCGATGCTGTCGCCGATCATCTTCAGCGCGAAGTAGCCCTTCACGCTGGCGCTCATGTCGAAATCGCCGTCGTGGACCAGCGGCCAGCCGCCGTGGGCGCCCTGGATCCGGCGCAGATAGGTCGCGATCTTGGCTTCGAGCTCGGCATCGACCGGCTCGCCGAGGTAATGCCGCAGCAGCACGTATTCGGCAGGAATGGTGCAATCGGCCTCGAGTTCGAACACCCAATGGCCGTCGTCGCGACGATAGTTCAGCAGCGCGCTGCGCGCCGCATCGATCGAAGCTTCGAGCGCATTGCGCCCGACACCGGTATCGTAGCTGCCGGAATCCATTTTATCTGCTGAGTCTCCGTTGTGGGGGTGGATCAGGCGCGGCCGGCGGCCAGCACCAGGTCTGCGGCGCGGTTGCCGGACCGGACCGATCCTTCGATCGTCGCCGGTAACCCCGTATCAGTCCAATCGCCTGCGAGATACAGGTTTTTCCATTGGGTGACCGGACCGGGGCGCAGGGCATTCTGCGCCGGTGTAGCCGCGAAGGTGGCGCGGCGCTCGCGGACAATTTGCCACGGCGGCAGATCGGCCGAGATCCGGGCGATCTTGCAGATTTCACCCCAGATCTCGGCGGCGAGCTGTTCCCGCGGCGCATCGACCAGCCGGTCGCCGTTGCTGATGGTCACCGACAGCCGGTTCGGGAAGGCGAACAGCCACTCCACCACCCCGCCGATCACCCCGGTCAGGGCCGGTATCCCGGGCGGCGGCGCGTAATTGAAATGCGCGTTGACGATGGCGCGGTATTCCTGCGGGGTCTTCAGCCCGGGCAGCAGCGAGGCGGCGGGACGCGGCGGCACCGCCAGCACCACCGCATCGTCGGGCCCGAGGGTGACGACATCGTCGCCGCCGAATTGCAGCGCGCCGACGCGGTCGCCGGAGGTGGTCAGCGCCCGCAATTCGTGGCCGAACCGCACGGCGCGACCGCCGGCGGCGAGCTGGGCCACCGCCGGTTCCACCAGGACGGCCGACAGCCCGTCGCGGGCGATCAGCGGCCGGCACGCCTGGCCACCGGCCAGCAGGGTCTCGCGCACGATCGCGCCGGCGAGGCCGGCGGAGCCTTCCGGCGGATCGACGTTGAGCGCGGCGAGCAGCAGCGGCGCCACCAGCCGGTCATACAGCGGGCCGTAGCACTTGATGGTGTCGCCGATCAGCTTCTCGGTCGGCGCCCACAGCAGCGGCATCAGGCCGAGGTAGTCAGCGATCGAGGTGTCCGGCACGCGGCGGCCCGCATCGAACAGCCACAGCGGCAGCTTGCCGGTGCCGAGATCGAGCCGCCAGCGCGACTCGGCCGGCAGATCGATGAAGTCGAACTCGGCGCGCTCGGGGCCGACCAGGCCGGCCTCGGTGCCGATCGCACGGGCGTAGTCGCGCGCGGCGTGATTGCCCGACAACAGCAGGTGGTTGCCGTTGTCGATCACCAGCCCGGTCTGGGCGTCGAAATACGAGCGGCAGCGGCCGCCGGCCTGCTGCATCGCTTCGTGAACCTGGACGGTGAGGCCGGCGCGGGCGAGCCGGGTCGCGGCCGCAAGCCCGGAAATTCCCGCACCGATGACGTGAACTGTTTTCGACATCACACGATCGCGTATTGCAGCAGGATGGCGATCTTCGACGCCTTGCCGAGCTTCACCGGCGTGCGCGGCGCTGCGAAACCGCGCGCGATCAGAAGCTGCAGGATCGAATAGTAGTATTTGCCCATGATGCGGGGAGCCTTCACCAGCCGGCGCGGATTGCGGTTCATCACCTTGTCGGCCGCGGCGAAATGCGCCAGCGCTCGATTCACCAGCGGCGCGCAGACGCTCGGCAGCGCCGGATGCGCCGCGACCACGCGCGGATCGGTCGCGGTGATACCAGCCTTGTGCAGCAGCTCGCTCGGCAGATACAGCCGGCCGATGCCGGCATCCTCGTCGATGTCGCGCAGGATGTTGGTGAGCTGCAGCGCGCGGCCGAGATGGTGCGACAGCTCGATGCCGTCGTCCTCGGGTAGGCCGAAGATCCTTACCGACAGCCGCCCCACCGCACTGGCGACGCGGTCGCAATACAGATCGAGCGTCGCTTCGTCGGGGGCCCGGATGTCGGCATCGACATCCATCTCCATGCCGTCGATGATCGCCTCGAAGTCCTCGCGCTTCAGCCCGAAGGTGCGCAGCGACTGCTGGTAGTCGGCCAGCCGCGGCGGCGGCGCGCCGCGATACAGCGCGGCGATGTCCTCGCGCCATTGCTGCAATTCGGCGACCCGCTGCTCGCGCGGCCGATCGGAATCGGCGATGTCGTCGACGAAGCGGCAGAAGCTGTAGACCTGGAACATCGCCTCGCGCTGCGGACGCGGCAGGATACGCATCGCGGCGTAGAACGAACTGCCGAGCGCGACGCCTTGATGCGCGGCCGGCTCCGGCGTGGCGTGAACGGTCATGCGCGCGGCGCCGGATGCGACACCGGCCCCTTTCGGAAGCTGCGGCGGACGATCTCCGCACCGATCGCCCCAAAGCTGGCGGTCGAGAACTCGATCGGTTTCAGATGCACGCGCTCGCTGAGCGGATCGCGGGTCTGCAGCATCTGCACGATGCGATCGGCATAGGCCTGGATCACCGAGACTTCGAGGCCGAGCCGGAAATCCTTGATCTCGGCGGCGAGCGGCCGGCCGTCGCCGAGCAGCGAGGCGGTGCGCGCCGCCAGCCCGTGCAGGCACTTCAGCAGCGCCGGCGACGCCTTGGGCAGTCCGAGCTCTTCGACCTTGGCGCCGACGGCGTCGAGCACGTCGCGCGGCAGATAGACGCGATTGAGCGTGCGATAATCCTTGCCGCAATCCTGCAGGTGATTGTTGATCTGAAGAGCCGCGCACAGCGCGTCGGACGCCGGCCAGGTCGCGGTGCTTTCGCCATGCACATCGAGCATGAAGCGACCGACCGGCATCGCCGAGTAGCGGCAATAGTGGATGACTTCGTCCCAATCTTCGTAGCGCAGCTTGGTGACGTCCATCCGGAACGCGGTCAGAAGATCGAGCGCATGGCGCGGCGGCATACCGCGCTCGGCCAGCGCCCGTCTCAGATGCAACGCCTCGGCCTGGGTCTCGCCGCGGCCGAGCAGTTCGGCCTCGAGCAGGTCGAGATATTCCAGCTTGGTGCCGGCATCGAGCATCGCATGATCGGCGATGTCGTCGGCGGTCCGGACGAAATTGTAGAACGCCAGAATCAGGTCGCGGTGCCGCGGATGGATGATCCACGACGCGACCGGGAAATTCTCGTCCCGGTGGGTCTTGCCCGATCGGAGTTCGCTCGCAGACGTCATCGGCTGGCTAAACACTTGGTTTGAAGACGAAAAAAGGCGAACGCCCGCACCCGGCCGGGCCGGGCGCAGCGTTCGCGACGCCATATACAGGGAAATCGCCGGTTAAACCAACGATCTTGACGGGCGATGTCGGCGCGGCAGATCCGCCCCGGTCGCTCTCGCACCGCCCGGATGAACCGGCAACGCGCCGGCCGGACGGTCGTCCCCGCGCCTACTGGCCGTGGCTGACCAACACCTGGTTGCAGGCCTTGCTGATCTTCTCGCGATTCTGCTGCAGGCAGGACAGGATCACCAGATCGCTCTGCTCCATCACGGAGCGGCAGAAACGCGACACATCGCGCGAACAGGCCTTCTGTTCGGCATCGGTGCCGCTGCGCTGTTGTTGCTGGGCATTGGCGCCGGACGACATCGAAACCAGCAGCAACGCGAGCGCAACCAAGGTCTTTTGCATTGTCTTCCTTCGATATGGGCTGGGGGTCGAAACCCGTTCTCGATCACATCAACCGCGCCATCTGACAAGAGCGGCGCTCGATCGGCACAACGGCATGATGTGTCGATCAAGGTGACAAATACGGCCAAATTAGCGCCGGCGCACCTGCCGTCCGCGCGGGCGTGGAGAAAGCCTGAAATACCTGCCGCTTTTTTGCCGATCGTTGCCGATTTGATGCAAATGCGATAGTTCCGCGGCAGCGCGGGCGGAACAGCGCGAGGACGCGCCTTGGTGTGCGGGCGCGGCGTTACTATTTGAATTGAACCTGCCGTGAGGCGAACACACTAACCAGCGGACGTGACGCGACGCCGTCACCACAGCGATTTCCAAGGATGGCCAGAATGAGCCTGCTTCGTTCCACCACTTCCTCCCTGCACGCGTTGAAGGCAGCCGGCATCGGCGCCGCGCTGATGCTGTCGGCATCGGCGGCGTCGGCCGACTCAGGGCCGTTCGCCGGGTTCGAAGGATCGTGGTCGGGTACCGGCACCGTGGCGCTGTCCGACGGTTCGAAGGAGCGGATCCGCTGCAAGGCGACCTATCGGGTCGCCGGCGGCGGCAACGAACTGGCCCAGACGCTGCGCTGCGCCAGCGACAGCTACAAGTTCGACCTGTCCAGTAACGTGGTCTCCAGCGGCGACCGCATCTCCGGCAACTGGAGCGAGGCCAGCCGCAACGTCAACGGCAGCCTGCAGGGCAAGGCCGGCGGCGGCCACATTGAAGTCTTCGTCGAAGCCGCCGGCTTCGCCGCCAGCATCTCGCTGACCACCCGCGGTAACAAGCAGTCGGTCGGCATCAGCTCGAAGGGCGAGATCCGCGGCGTCAACATCTCGATGACTCGCGGCTGACGACACCCACGACACAGATCCAATCGACGAAGCCCCCGGATCGTGCGATCCGGGGGCTTCGGTTTGGGCAGCGCGGCTGAAGCTAGTCTACACAACGGGTCCGGCGCGATGGCTGCCGCCGCGCAGCCGGTGCGCGACACTGATCAGCCACATCGCGGTCGGGCGCAGGATGAACAAGTCGGCGATCAGCGCCGCCACCATCGCGAACGCGCTGAGCCAGCCGAACAGCCGCAGCGACGGCAGGTCCGAGAACACCGTGACGCCGAGCCCGCAGGCCAGCACCACCGTGGTGAGGATCAGCGCCGGACCGACCAGCACGGTGGCGCGCTCGACCGCAAGCCCGGCGCTGACGCCGGGCGTACTCTCCAGCCGCAGCCGGTTGAGGAAGTGAATGGTGGCCGACAGGCCGAGGCCGAACGACACCGTCAGTGCCACCACGCTGGCAAATTGCAGCCCCTCCCCCATCAGCCACAGCAGCGTGCCGGACAGCACCACCGGGAAGATGCCCGGCAGCAGGCAGGCCAGCATCACCACGACCGAGCGGAACGCGAGGCCGATGAACACCGCCACCATCACGAACTCGATGGTGAGGCCATGGTTGAGCTTGGAGATCATATCGGCGCTGTTGCGCGCGGCGATCGCCGACAAGCCGGTGACCGCGACCTCGTAACCCGGATTGGCCGCGCGGACCGCGTCGAGCGCGTGATCGAGCCGTTGCACCACCGGGAGGATTTCGCTGGAATCCAGATCCGGCACGCGGCCCGAGACCACCACCGCGGTTTGATCCTCGGACAGGAAGCGACGCACCAGGTTCGGCGGCAGCAGGTCGACATATTCCTTCAGCGTGTCGACGCTGGTGGTATGCGCCTTCTCGGCAAGCCAGCGGCGCAGCGTTTCGATCGACCAGACGTTGCCGACGCCCGCCTGCTTTTCGACGGTGGCGTGAACCTCGGCGATGATCTGCAGGGTCCGGGGCGAATACAGCGTCTCGCCCTTGGGGAATTCGATCAGCACGTCGATCGGATTCGCGCCGGTGAGCTTGGCGTCGAGCCGATCGCTGGCCTGCATCGCCTGCTCCTTGTCGGGCACCTGATCGGCCAGACGGTAGCGCGGCTCCAGATTGGCGTAGATCACCGACAGCCCGCCGACCACCAGCAGTGCCAGCAGGCTGAACAGCCCGGGGCGGCCGACCATCCGCACCGCGATGAAGGCGCAGAACCGCCGCAGCACGTTGACGCCGAGATCCGCGCTCTGGAATTTGGCCGCGAAGGCTTCCTCGTGGCGCACCAGCAGCACGCCGAACACCGGCACCAGCGTCAGCACCGCCACCAGCGCCAGCACGGTGGCGAGCAGGCCGGCCTCACCGAACGCGCGGATCAGATCGGAACTGGAGAACTGCAGCGCGATGAAGGAAATGCCGGCGGTGGCATGGGTCAGCACGCAGGCCGGGCCGACCACCAGCACCGCGTTCTTGAATGCGGTGTATTTGTCCTCGCCGGCGATCAACCGGTCCCGTGCCGCAAAGGTGAGCTGCATCGAATCGGCAAAACTGATCACCATGATCAGCGGCGTCATCACGTTGAGGAACATGTTGAGACTGAAACCGGCCCAGCCGAGCACGCCGAGCGCGAGCAGAATCGCCAGCAGCGGCGGAAACGCCGCCGCGATCATGAACGAGACCTTGCGGAAGAACAGGATGGCGATCACGCAGCCGGCGAGGATGCCGGCGATGTTGTAGATCAGCCCGTCGCGCTCGACCGCGTTGCGGATTTCGAGCTGCATCACCGGCACGCCGGACAATTGCCGGCTGAGCCCCGAGCCGTCGAGATCGTCGGCCATGACTTTACGGACTTCGCCGATGGTGGCGCGCAGCCTGGTGTTGTCCGCCACGACCTTGGGATCGAGCGACAGCACCACCAGCGCCAGCGTTCCGTCCTCGGACAACAGCTTGCCGCGAATGATCTCGTTGGTCTTCACCGTCTTGACTAACTGATCGTAGGCTTCGCCTTCGGGCAGATCGGGCGGAAACAGCGCCGCCGGCAGCTTGCCGGGCTCGGGCGCCTGTCTGGCCGAAAACAGCGAGATCAGCCCGCGGACGCCGTCGATCAGTTGCAGATCGGTGACGGTGTCGCGCAGCTTTTCCAGATTGTCACGCGCCAGCAGCTCCTTGCCTTCGACCACCAGCAGTACGTCGAACTCGGTCGAGGGGAAGCGCTGGGTGACCTCCTCGTATTGCTTGAACTCTTTGGTATCGGAGCGAAACAACTGGCTGAGTGAATCGTCGATCTTGATCCGCTCGATGCCGAACACCGCACCGACGATCAGCGCCAGCAAGACGATGCAGGACACCACCGGCGCGCGCAGCGGGATCAGCCCGAGTCGTTCGATGCCGAATGCGATGCTGAGCCGCTGCCGTTTCGAGGCCGCGGCTTCGGCGTGGTTCACGTTTCTATCCAGCATGCGCTATCCGTCCTGTCGATCGCTCGCCGTCGTAGCGAAACTTCCCGGCACCAATGCGACACGGTCGCCCGACCGCCGATTTGTCCGGAAGACAACGGCAGTTCACCCTGCGCAGAAGCTCGCGACGGCAATTTGCCGTTGCGGTCGCGGCTTGGAACCGGAATGCACCAGATTCGCGGCGCAGAGGCGAGTTTTCCCGCCGGCTGATCAAGGCGGCGGCAGTGACGGCACCGGGTCACCGCTTTCGTCCTTGAGCGCAATGCCGGTCGCCTGCCGGGCCAGTCCCTCGCGCACCAGCCAGGCGATCTTGTGCGCCGCCTCGTCCGGCGAAATCCCGGCGGCGTGCACGTTCGACACGCAGTTGCGGTCGGCGTCGGTGAGACCGGGCCGCGGGCCGAACGTCAGATAGGCGCCGAGGCTGGCCGGCGCCGACAGGCCGGGGCGTTCGCCGATCAGCACCACCACCAGCCGGGCGCCGAGCGCGGCGCCGATCTCGTCGCCGAGTGCCACCCGGGCGCCGGTGGCCACCACCGCAGCCCCGATGCCGATCCGTGCCGCGGCCAGCCGCGGCAGCAGATGCCGCACCACCGCGACCGCCTGCGCCGCCACCGCGACCGGCGACAGGCCGTCGCCGATCACCAGCGCGACATCGGCGGCCTTCGCCGCTCCGTCCAGGACTGCGCGCGACGCCGGATCGAGCTGTCGGCCGAGGTCGGGCCGGGCAAGGTACTCTCGCCGATCACCGGCACGGCTGGCGACCTGGAGCGCCGGCAAGCCGAGCGCCTGCAACTCGCTCACCATGGCACCGGCGTCGAATACGGCATGGACCGCGTCGCGGGCGCGAGCGTGGGCCAGAGTGAAATCGAGCAGCGCCTCGGTCGGCAGGCTGGCGCCGGCGCGGCCGAGCGCGACGCGGGCCGGAGTGAGAGAGCGCAACTCGGCGAGCGAGCGCGGTGGCGTGGCGGGAGAGTTCATCGCGGTCTATTCGGCCGGCACCGCAGCTTCGCGCAGGCGCAGCGAGTAGTTCGAAGCGTTGGCGTTGCCGTGCGAGGCCTCGCGCGCGTAGATGATCAGATGGTGCGCCACCACCATCACCGACAGGAAATATTCGAGCTCGCCGCGGACCAGCCGGGTCAGCGCGAACTTCCAGAACGACGCCTTGTAGTCGCCCTTGATGCCGATCCGCCAGACGATGTTCCTGAACATCACCAGGGCGCGCTTGATATTGGCTTTGGAGGCCCGCTGCGGCGTCGCCGGCAGCTTCAGCCGGTGCGTATAGGCGTTGCGGATCTGATGGTCGTAACGCGCCAATAGCGCCGCCGGCTGGTAGGCGCGGGTCATGCAGGTCTTCCACATCGACACTACGTCGTCATAGGGCATCAGGAAGTCGACATTGGAATCGCGGGACTCGTCGTGCACCAGCCGGCCCTCGCGCTCCAGCCGGTCCCACAGCGGCGTCTTCGGCAGCGCCTGCAGCAGATTGATCGTCAGCAGCGGGATCTGCGACTGGTCGATGAATTTCAACAGGAAGTTGCCGGTCTGCGGCGTGTCGGTGTCGAGCCCGAGAATGATGCCCGACACCACCTCGATCCCGTAGCTGCCGATGGTGCGCACGCCTTCCAGGATCGGGACCATCATGTTGTGGTCCTTGTGCATCGCCTTCAGCGCGGTCGGGTCCGGCGTCTCGATGCCGACGAAGATCGTGCAGAAATACGCTTCGCGCATCAGTTCGAGGATCTCGGGCCGCTTGGCGATGTTCAGCGTCGCCTCGCAGGCGAGTTGCAACGCGAAGCCGGTGCGCTTCTGCCATTCGACCAGATGCGGCAAGAGGTCGAGCGCCGCCTTGCGGTTGCCGATGAAATTGTCGTCGACGAAATACACCGAACCGCGAATGCCGCACTCGACCATACGGTCGAGTTCGGTGATGATCTGCTCCGGCGTCTTCAGTCGCGGGTTGCGGCCGTACAGACCGGGAATGTCGCAGAATTCGCACTGATACGGGCAGCCCGACGAATACTGGATGCTACCGAGCAGATATTTGCTGCACTCCGCCAGCTCGTAGGCGGGGATCGGAAACAGCGCCATGTCGAGGCGGTCTTCGGTGGTGAACACGATCTGCCGCTTCGGCCGCGCCACGTCGTGCGCCAGCCTGGCAATCAGTTGATCGGTGGCGTCGCCGAGTTCGCCGACATGCAGATAGTCGAAATTCGGATAGTAGTCCGGGCAGGCGCTGACCGACGGGCCGCCGAGCGCCACCGGCAGATCGAAGGCGTGGGCCCGATTGCAGATGTCGTTCATTTGCTGCCGCTGGATATGCATGCCGCTGACGAACACCGCATCGGCCCAGGCGAAATCGTCGTCGCTGGCAGGGCGGATGTTCTCGTCGACGAAGCGGACCGACCATTCCTCCGGCAGATAGGCGGCAATCAGCAGCAGCCCCTGCGGCGGCATGAACGCCGCGACGCCGTCCATCAACGGATAGGAGTGCTGGAACGTACCGAACGACTTGGTGTAACGCGGGAAGACACACAGAATACGACGACTGGTCTGCCCGGATTCGGCTTTCATCGAACTTTCCCCGCGAACGACACGCTGTCCGTGTTGGTTGCGGCGATCGTCGGCACGGTTCGACCGCCGGCCCCAAAACGGCAAGTCCAATACAACTGCGCGACTTCCGACCGGTTCCCCGCGGCTGCAAAAATCTCGCCCGGATCAGGCGCGCGATGCGCGATCTAACCACGACCGCAATCGAGCGGCCAGCGTTTCTTGACCGGTTTTCGGTCGAGGACACGATCAGGCAATCAGCCGTGCGGCGATTTCCGGCAGCAGGGCACCATCGGTCAACGGGCGACGATCGGGGCCGGCGAAACCGGCGCGCACCAGCCAGTCGTCGAATTCCGGCGCGCGCTTCAATCCGAGCAGATCGCGGACATAGAGCGCATCGTGAAAAGACGTCGACTGATAGTTCAGCATGACGTCGTCGGCGCCGGGCACACCCATGATGAAATTGACGCCGGCGGCTGCGAGCAGCGTCAGCAGCGTGTCCATGTCGTCCTGATCGGCCTCGGCATGGTTGGTGTAGCAGATGTCGACGCCGAGCGGCAGGCCGAGCAGCTTGCCGCAGAAATGATCCTCGAGGCCGGCGCGCACGATCTGCTTGCCGTCGTAAAGATATTCCGGGCCGATGAAGCCGACAACGCTGTTGACCAGCAGCGGCGAGAACGCCCGCGCCACCGCGTAGGCGCGCGCCTCGCAGGTCTGCTGATCGACGCCGTGATGGGCGTTCGCCGACAACGCCGAGCCCTGGCCGGTCTCGAAATACATCACGTTGTCGCCGAGCGTGCCGCGCTTCTGCGCCAGCGTCGCCTGATGCGCTTCGGCGAGCAATGCCAGATCGATGCCGAAGCTGCGATTGGCCGCCTCCGTGCCGGCGATCGACTGGAACGTCAGATCGACCGGCGCGCCCTGCTCGATCAGCCGCAGCGTGGTGGTGACGTGGGTGAGCACGCAGCCCTGCGTCGGGATCGCCAATCGCGCGATGATGTCGTCGAGCAGCCGCACCAACTGGCCGAGCACCGCCGGATCGTCGCTGGCCGGATTGATGCCGATGCAGGCGTCGCCGGCGCCGAGCAGCAGGCCGTCGAGAATGGATGCGGTGATGCCGCGGGCATCGTCGAACGGATGGTTGGGCTGCAGCCGGACGCTCATCCGTCCCGGCAACCCGATGGTGTTGCGGAAACGCGTGACCACGCTGCACTTCTTCGCCACCAGGATCAGATCCTGATTGCGCATCAGCTTCGACACCGCGGCGACCATTTCGGGCATCAACCCAGGCGCCAGCGCGGCGAGCGCCGCCGGCGTCGCGGCGTCCGACAGCAGCCAGTCGCGGAAGCCGCCGACGGTGAGCGAGGCCACCGGCGCGAACGCCGTCGCGTCGTGACGGTCGGCGATCAGCCGCGTCACTTCGTCGGCTTCGTAAGGGATCACCATTTCGGACAGGAATTGCCGCAGCGGCAGGTTCGCCAGCGCCATCCGCGCCGCAACCATCTGCTCGGCACTGTCGGCGGCAATGCCGGCGAGACGATCGCCGGAGCGCGGCGGGCTCGCCTTGGCGAGCAGGTCGCGCAGATCCTCGAACACGAACGAGACGTTGCCGATGCTGTGGCGATAGATCATGGCGTTCCCGGCGCGGGTGCTGCGAGCGCAGCGCAGGCCGGAGGCTAGCAAAGCCGTGCGCGTCAGGCGACCCGCACGGTTGCGAGAAATTTAGCCACCTCGGCGCGTAGCCGGTTGTTCTCGCCGGACAGCATCTGTGCCGAGGTCAGCACCTCGTCCGATGCCGCCCCGGTGTCGGCGGCGCCGCGGTTGACGTTGCCGATACTGGCCGCAACCTGATTGGTGCCGATCGCGGCCTGCTGCACGCTGCGGGCGATCTCCTGGGTGGCAGAGCCCTGCTCACCGACCGACGCCGCGATGGTCGACGAAATATGGGCGATCTTGCCGATGGTGCCGCCGATCTCCTTGATGGCCACCACCGACTCCTGGGTTGCGGCCTGCATCTCGGCGATCTGCGCGCTGATTTCGTCGGTGGCTTTCGCGGTTTGCTCGGCCAGCGCCTTGACCTCCTGCGCCACCACGGCGAAGCCGCGGCCGGCCTCGCCGGCGCGGGCGGATTCGATGGTGGCATTGAGCGCCAAGAGATTGGTCTGGCCGGCGATCGTGGTGATGAGCTGGGTGACGTCGCCGATCCGGGCGGCGGCCTGCGCCAGCTTGGCGATCCGGGCATCGGTCTGTTCGGCCTGCTGCACCGCCTGGTCGGCAATCTTACGGGACTCGCTGACCTGGCGGCTGATCTCCTCGACCGAAGCGGTCATCTGTTCGGTGGCGGAGGCCACCGACTGCACGTTGTTCGAGGTCTGCGACGATGCCGCCGCCACCGTGGTGGCAAGCTGCTGGGTCTCGGCGCTACCCTTGGCGAGCGCGCCGGCGGAGGCTTCCAGCGCCTGCGACGCGATGCCGACCTGCTCGACAATCTGGCCGACCGCGGCCTCGAAACTGTCGGCGAGTTGACGCAGCTCGGCGCGCCGGGCATCGGCGGCCTCGCGATCCTGACGCTGGCGTTCGACCTGCTCGCGCTCCGCCTTGGCGACCGCCTGAACCTTGAACTCCTCCACCGCACGGGCCATCTGGCCGACCTCGTCGCCGCGTTCGAGCCCGGGCAACTGCACCTCGAAATTACCGGACGCCAGCTCGCGCATCGCGCCGCTCATCGCCACCACCGGGCGGGCGATGCCGCGGCCGATCAGGAACGAGAACGCGACACCGACCAATGACGCCACCGCCAGCACGCTGCCGAGCACCCATTGCTCGCGATCGAGCGCGATGCCGGTCTGGGCGATCTCGCGGTCGCGCATGTCGGCCGTCGACAGAATGAGATCGCTGATCTGCCGGTCGATCTCGCCGAAACTCTTCTCCGCGCTCTTGATGAACAGCATCGCCGAGCCGGCGTCACCGTCAGCCATCTCGATCGCGTTCCTGGCCTGCTTCTGATAGGCGGCGACCGCCGCCTTCAATTTCTGGAACGCCGGCTTGGCGGCGTCGGCGCCGATCGCCTTCTCGACCTCGCCGAGCGCGGCCGGAATCTGGCCGATTCCGGCGGCGGCTTCCTTGATGACCGTGGTCAGCTTGGCCGCGTCGGTCTCGTTCGCCGCAGTCGCGGCCATCCGGTACAGCTTGGCGTGCGCGGTCCAGGCGATATTGTTGAGATCGGCGGCGAGCTCCGACAGCCTGACCGGCCCGGACACCAGCCTGTCGACGTTCTGCTGGTTGGTGCGCAGCGACTGCAGCGCGAACGCCCCGATGGCAATCATCACCACGACGAGAAATGCCGGAGCAAGCTGGACCTTCCACGACAAACCGATGTGTTTGATCCAGCTTCTCATCAACGATGTCCCGATATCGATTCAGCAGCGTTCGACGGTGACGTGGGTAGACGTCACATCTTGTAGACGCCCGCGCAGACGGCCGTGTTGTCGAGCCGTTCGCAGTACATCTCCTTGGGTTCGACCTTCTTGCTGACCGGATTGACGAATTTGTAATCCTGCCAGAACGACGGCTGCTTGGCGGCGAGTTCGACGCGCTCCTTGACGTAGAGCTTGCCGTCGACATCCTGCGCTTCGATCATGTCCTTGCCGATGAACTTGGCGTTGGCGCCGTGCGCCAGCACCTTACCGTCGAGCTGATAGACCACGACGTAGAGGTCGTCCTTGACGAACGGGCCGGCGCGATCGCTGATTGCCGGGTAAGTCTTGTCCGCACCGTCGGATTTGATCGCGGCCACGGCCTTCTTGACCATCGCGACGGCATCATCCTTGCTGGCTTCGGCGATCGCGGGAGCGGCGGCGAAAGCCGTGACGGTCGCGGCGGCGATAGCGATGATGTGCTTGTTCATGGAGTATGTCCTCCTGAGAAGGGCTCGGGGCTTCCTGACGCAATCACCCTGACGCTCAAACGCGAACGTAGTGTTAAACAACCACCTCGGGTTGTTACCAGTCGGTCGACGGGAGAATCCATAACTAACTGGCATAGTTGCCATTTTTGCAGCAGTCGGATCGAGACCGAACCTGCGAGACGACCAACGGCTGTCCGATTGGTTACTCGATCGGTATCACGTCCACCGCAACCGAGAGCTTCTGCCGGCGCGAGCCGACGATCACGCCATCCACCGGCGAGACGTCCGAGAAGTCCCTGCCGACCGCCAGGACGATATGGTCGGTGCCGACCAACAGGTCGTTGGTCGGATCGAATCCGATCCAGCCGAGTTCGTTGCCGCACCACACCGAGACCCAGGCGTGAGTGGCGTCGGCGCCCTGTAGCCGCTCCTGCCCTTCGGGCGGATAGGTCCGCAAGTAACCGCTGACATAGGCGGCGGGCAGCCCGAGCCCGCGCAGGCCGGCGATCATCACATGGGCGAAGTCCTGGCAGACGCCGTGGCGCTTCTCGAACACTTCGGCCAGCGGGGTGGAGATCACCGTCGCCTTGGGGTCGTAGCGGAATTCGGTGCGGATCCGCCGCATCAGTTCGGCGGCGCCGGCGAGCACGCCGCGACCAGGGGGAAAGCTGTGCGCCGCATAGCGCGTCACCGCCGGCAGGATCGGCACCAGCGGGCTGGAAAACACGTAGCCGACCGGCGAGGACGCGCCGAGGCTCCGGCTGGTGAGCGCGGCATCGCGCACCGGCTCCCAGGGCTGGCTGCCGTCGCCGCGCGCGGGCGGCTGCCGCGTCACCTCGACCCGCGACCGGCTGTCGATCCGCAGCACCTTGTGCGGCGCCTCGATCACGATGCTTTCGGTCAGCGTACCGAAGTAATCGGTGCGGACGGTGCGCGCCGCCGGTCGCGGCTTGATCTCGATCGCATGCGACAACAGCGTCTGGCCGAAATCGGCGAGCGGCTTCAGCCGCAGCGAACAGCGGGCGAAGCTGACCTGACTGCCGTACGAATAGGTCGTGACATGGCGAATGTCGTAGATCACGCCAGCCCCGTCAGCTTTTCCGGCCGCATCGCGCTGGCGCCGTGCGGGAAGTAGTGCGCGCCGACCGCCTCGGCGAGGCTGAGCAGATCCTGCTCCAGCGCGAACAGCCACGGCGCGTCGATCGCTTCGACCTCGGCCGCCGTCAATTTCGCCAGCACTGACACCGCCAGCCGCTGCGGCCGCTCGATCAACCCGCCTTCGTGCAGCGCCGGCAGGCTGGCGATGTGGTCGTTGAGCTCTTCGACCTGGAACGCCACCGAGCGCGGATTGTAAGGATCGAGCACCGCGAGATCGCGCACCGGCGCCAGCAGCGGCGCCAGCAGATAGCGCGACCGGTAAGTGATCTGCGAGTCCACCAGCGTCAGCAGCACGTCGAGGTCTTCGGCGGTAGCGCCGTCGCAGGAGAACTGCCGGGCGAACCGCGCGGTGTTGACGGCGCGCTCGACGCGGCGGCCGATCCGCAGGAAGCGCCAGCCGGCGGCGCGGTTCATGTTCTCGTTCGACAGGCCCGAGAAGCCTGCCAGCTCCTGCAGCGCCACATCGGCGGCCTGGATCACCGCCTCTTCGCCCTCGACCGGCACCGCGAGACGCGCTTCCATCTGGGTGATGACGTGCCAGGCATCCGGCGACAGCCGCTCGCGCAGCGACGAGGCGTTGCGCTGGGCGGCGCGGATCAGCGACAGCGCCGAGCCGAACTCGTCCGGGCTCTGCAAGGCCTCAGCGGCGATCTTGGCGGTGTGCGCGCGGGGGCCGAGCGAGGTCGCGCCCCAGGCGATCAGCAGCCGCTGGATCTTCTCGATGGCGTGGTGCAGCGGCCCCTTGCCGGGATCGCGCTGCGGCGCGCTCAGCGCACGCAGCAGCCGCAGCGTCGCCTCGGCACGTTCGAGATAGCGGCCGAGCCAGAACAGATTGTCGGCGGCGCGGCTCGGCAGCACGCCGGTGATGCGACGGATGCGAACGCTGTCGACCGCGGGCAGCAGCGAGGATGGCGCCACCGCGTGATCGGCGACCACCCAGACGTCGGCGGCACGGGCGCCCGCGCCCATCGACACCGCCCGCGAATCGAGGCGGTCGGCGATACGGCAGAACCCGCCCGGCATCACCGCCCAGCCCTGTTCGGTGGCGGCGGCGAACACCCGTAGCACGAACGGCCGCGGCGCCAGCTTGCCGTCGTCCCACACCGGCGTGGTCGACAGCCGGACCTGCTCCTGGGCCACATAGTCGAGGCCGCGCGCCGCGATGGCGTCGCGCAGATGATCGCGCACCACCGGCGGCAATTCGCCGGGCAGCACCGGACCGTGATGCGAGAAGCCCGGCACGCTCTGGCCGTAAGCGCCTTCGATCACGAACTCGTCCAGCCGGTCGAGCACTTCCTCGCGCGCCGCCGCCTGGCCGCACCACCAGGTGGCGATGTGCGGCATTTTCAGATCCTCGCCGAGCAGCCGGCGCGCCAAGGGCGGCAGGAAGCCGAGCAGCGAGCGCGCTTCCAGCACGCCGGAGCCCGGCATGTTGGCGACCACGACGCCGCCCTTGCGGACGACGTCGACCAGCCCGGCGACACCGAGCTGCGAGGAGGCGTCGAGCTCCAGCGGATCGAGCGAGTTGGCGTCGATCCGGCGCAGCAGCACGTCGATCCGCTTCAGGCCGGCGACGGTGCGGATGTGCAGACGGTCGTCGGCGACCGCGAGATCGTCGCCTTCGACCAGCAGAAAGCCGAGATAGCGCGCCAGCGTGGCGTGCTCGAAATAGGTCTCGCTGAACCGGCCGGGGGTCAGCAGCCCGATCCGCGGCTCGTCGCGGTCGGCGATCGCGCGCAGGCTGTCACGGAACGCTTCGAAGAACGAGGCGACGCGCTCGACATTCATCGACTTGTAGAGATCGTTGAAGGCGCGCGACAGCACCAGCCGGTTTTCCAGCGCATAGCCCGCACCGGACGGCGCCTGGGTGCGATCGCCCAGCACCCACCACTGCCCATCCGGTCCGCGGCCGATGTCGGCAGCATAGAAGTGAAGATAGCGGCCGCCCGGTGGTTTCACCCCGACCATCGGCCGCAGATAGTCGGCGCTGCCGGCGATCGCGGCGGCGGGCAGCGCGCCGTCGGCGATCAGCCGGCCGTCGCCGTAAATGTCCTGCAGCACGCTCTCCAGCAGCGTCGCGCGCTGGGCGATGCCGGCGGCGATCTGCTGCCATTCGGTCTCGCCGATCAGCAGCGGCACATGGCTGAGCGGCCAGGCGCGATCGACCGCATCGCCCGGCGCCCGATAGGTGACGCCGGCGTCGCGCAGATGCCGATCGGCGGCGGCGAAGCGGCGCTCGATTTCGTCGGCGGACAGAGCTGCGAACGCGTCGAAATAACGACTCCACACCGCGCGTGGCTGGCCGTCGGCACCGATGAATTCGTCGGGGATGCCGGGCAGCCGCGTGTAGTCGCGGGTCCACTGCGCAACCTTGCGGTCGCGCGGTCGTGCCTTTCGGGCCGGGCCGCCTTGCTGCGCCATCGTCTCATCCCCCATGCGGAATGATTCAATGCAGCAGCGGCGTGCGCAAGTCGAGGGTCAGCGGGAATTCAAGTGTGCGTTCTTCCCGGGGCGGATCGATCCGCCCCGGGGTGTGGCCGTGATCCTGGAACCGGGCCAGCCGACGCGCCTCGGCTTCGTACGAGTTCACCGGCTTGGTCTCGTAGGCGCGTCCGCCCGGATGGGCGACGTGGTAGACGCAGCCGCCGAGCGAGCGGCCGTTCCAGGTGTCGACGATGTCGAACACCAGCGGCGCATGCACCGGAATCGTCGGATGCAGCCCGGCAGCCGGCTGCCAGGCCTTGAACCGCACCGCCGCCACCGCCTCGCCGGCACGCGCGGTCGGCGTCATCGGCAGCCGGCGGCCGTTGCAGGTGACGACGTGGCGGCCTTCGACGAAGCCTTCGGCCTTGACCTGCAGCCGCTCCACCGAACTGTCGACATAGCGCACCGTGCCGCCCGCGGTGCCCTCTTCGCCGAGCACGTGCCACGGCTCCAGCGCCTGCCGCAGCTCCAATGTGACACCGCCGTGATACACGCTGCCGAATACGGGAAAACGAAACTCGAGCTGTGCGGTGAACCACTCCGGCTCGAATGCGTAGCCGGCGCGCGCCAACTCGCCGAGCACGTCGCGGAAATCCTCCCACAGATAATGCGGCAGCATGAAGCGGTCGTGCAGCGCAGTGCCCCAGCGCACGAATTTGCCGGAGAGCGGCTCGCGCCACAGCATCGCGATCAGCGCACGGATCAGAAGCTGCTGCGCGAGCGACATTCGCGGATCCGGCGGCATCTCCAGCGCGCGGAATTCGACCAGGCCGAGCCGGCCGGTCGGACTATCCGGCGAGTACATCTTGTCGATGCAGATCTCGGCCCGATGGGTGTTGCCGGTGATATCGACCAGGATGTTGCGGAACAGCCGGTCGGCGAGCCACAGCGGCCCCTTCACGCCCGGCGGCGGCACATGCGCCAGCGCGATCTCCAGCTCGTACAGCGAATCGTGCCGCGCCTCGTCGATCCGCGGCGCCTGGCTGGTCGGGCCGATGAACATCCCGGAGAACAGATAGGACAGCGACGGATGCCGCTGCCAGAACAGCACCAGTGACTTCAACAGATCGGGCCGGCGCAGGAACGGCGAATCCGCCGGGCTGGCACCGCCGACCACGACATGATTGCCGCCACCGGTGCCGGTGTGGCGGCCGTCGATCAGGAAGCGATTGGCGCCGAGCCGCACCTGGGCGGCGTCCTCGTAGAGGCCGAAAGTGGTGCGCACCGCCTCGCGCCAATTCTGCGCCGGCTGGATGTTGACCTCGATGACGCCAGGATCGGGCGTCACCTTGATGACGTCGATGCGCGGATCGTAGGGCGGCGGATAGCCCTCGATGTGCACGCGGATCTGCATCTCTTCGGCAGTGGCTTCGACCGCGGCGATCAGTTCAAGATAGTCCTCGATGGTCTCGGTCGGCGGCATGAAGGCGCACAGCACGCCCTCGCGCAGCTCGATCGACATCGCGGTGCGCACACCTCCCTTACGCAGCTTCTGCTCCTCGACCGGCTGACTTGTCGTCGCCTCGGCCGACTGTTCGAACACCGCCATCTGCTCGCGCTCCGGCTCGGCTTCGTCCGCCGGCGGCGGCGCGAACAGAGGCAGCGCACCGCGCGGCTCCAAGGGATCGCGCGGCACGATGAACGGATAGTCGTCTTCTGGGATGTGCGGCAGCGACGAGATCGGCAGCCGGAAGCCGAGCGGCGAGTCGCCGGGCAGCAGGAACAGATTGCCGCGTCGCAGCTTCCAGCGCTCGCTGCGCCAGCGCTTCTTCTGCGCCGCCGTCGCTTCCGCATTCCACGCCTGGATCGGCAGCACGAAACCGCGCGGCGTATTCAGCCCGGTGTCGAACACCCGCGCCATCCGCGCGCGCTCTTCCGGATCGGCGAGCTTGTTGTCGTGCGGATCGACGTTCGGCGGCAGCGTCGCTTCCTTCTGCAGCCAGTGGGTCGGATCTTCGAACGCCGGCAGCACGTAGTCGGTGTCGATGCCGAGCCTCTTCGCCGTGCCGATCGCGAATTGCTCGGCCTCCTCGACCTTGGCCGGGCGCTGGCCAACCACCGGCGCGATCAGATCGGCATTGTTCCAGATCGGCACGCCGTCCTTGCGCCAATACAGACCGAAGGCCCAGCGCGGCAGGCTTTCACCCGGGTACCATTTGCCTTGGCCGAAATGGAGAAGGCCACCCGGCGCAAACCGCGTGCGCAGGCGCCGGATCAGATCGTCGGCAAGCTTGCGCTTGGCGCCGCCGACCGCGGCGACGTTCCACTCCGGCGATTCCATGTCGTCGATCGACACGAAGGTCGGCTCGCCGCCCATCGTCAGCCGCACATCGTGCGCGGTCAGATCGGCGTCGACCTTTTCGCCGAGCGCATCGAGCCGCGCCCAGGATTCGTCGGAGAACGGCATGGTGATGCGCGGCACTTCGCGGATGCGCTCGACCCGCATGTCGAACTTGAAATCGACATTGGCGAAGCCGACCACGCCGGAGATCGGCGCCGCCGTGCGATAATGCGGCGTGGCGGCGACCGGGATGTGACCCTCGCCGGCGAGCAGACCCGAGGTGACGTCGAAGCCGACCCAGCCGGCGCCGGGCAGATAGACTTCGGCCCAGGCGTGCAGATCGGTGAAATCGTGCGCGGCGCCCTTCGGGCCGTCGAGCGATTCGATGTCGGGGCGGAGCTGGATCAAATAACCGGACACGAACCGCGCCGCGAGACCGAGATGCCGCAGCGTCTGGATCAGCAGCCAGGCCGAGTCGCGGCACGAGCCGGCGCTCTTGGCGAGCGTCTCCTCCGGCGTCTGCACGCCCGGCTCCATCCGGATGATGTAATTGACCCGCTCGCGCAGTTTGGCGTTGAGGTCGACCAGGAAGTTGACGGTGCTTTCGGCCTCGCGCGGAATCGAATCGAGATAGGCTTTGAACAACGGCCCCGGCTCGATCGTCGCCAGATACGGCGCCAGCTCGTGCTGCAGGTCGGCGGTATATGAGAACGGAAAGCTCTCGGCGTAGCTTTCGACGAAGAAGTCGAACGGGTTGATCACCGTCATCGCCGCGGTGAAATCGACCTCGATCTTGAGTTCGTCGGCCTTCTCCGGAAACACGAACCGCGCCAGCCAATTGCCCTGCGGGTCCTGCTGCCAATTGATGAAGTGGTTGGCCGGCGTGACCTTCAGCGAATACGACAGAATCGGCGTCCGGGTATGCGGCGCCGGACGCAGCCGGATGGTCTGGGGGCCGATGTCGACCGGGCGGTCGTATTTGTAATGCGTGACGTGATGAAGGGCGACGTAGATCGACACGAGGGCAGCTCCGGCATTGAATTTGAGCAGAACACCGGAACTCGGGGCGATCAAGTGCGAACAAAGGGCAAGGGGTGCACAAGCGGAAGGCGTCTGGCCCCTCACACACTGCTGTCATCGCCCGCGTAGGCGGGCGATCCAGTATCCCAGAGCGTTTGCAACCGAACACCAATGCTCTGGAATACTGGATCCTCCGCTTTCGCGGAGGATGACGGTGAGTGGGGATTGAAGGCGGTGGCTCTGGAAGACGACGTCGGTGGAGAATGGAGATGGACGCCGGCCCTTACGCCTTCCCGCCCGAGTTCTTCCGCGTCTCGGCGACCCAGTTCCGCGCCCCGATCGCCATGATGCCGCTGTCGTTGAGCAGCGTCACCAGCTTGAAGCCGAGCGCGATGTTGCGGGCGGCGCCTTCGGGGCTGGAGCAATGGATGCCCGGATACAGGCCGCGCTTGTCGCATTCCTTCAGCAGCTTGTCGTAGATCTTCAGGATCTCCGGCTCGTCACGATCGAGCTTCGGCACCAGGCCGTAGGAGAAGCCGAGGTCGGACGGGCCGATATAGACGCCGGCGATGCCCTCGACGTCCAGGATCGCTTCCATGTTCTCGACCGCGGTGCGGGTCTCGATCATCGGGATGCACAGCGTCTCGTCGTTCGCGGTCGCCTGATAAGTCCCCGACGAGCCGTACAGGCCGGCGCGGATCGGGCCGTTGCTGCGGGTGCCGCGCGGCGGGTACTTGCAATACTGAACGAAATTCTCCGCCTCTTCCTTGGTATTGACCATCGGGCAGATCACCCCATAGGCGCCGCCGTCCAGCACTTTGCCGATGATGCCCGGCTCGTTCCACGGCACCCGCACCATCGGCGTCACCGGATGCGCCTGCATCGCCTGGAAGCAGGTGACCATCGATTGATAATCCTGCACGCCGTGCTGGATATCGACCGTGACGCTGTCGAACCCGCACTGCGCCATCACTTCGGCCGAGAACCCCGACGGAATCGCCAGCCAGCCATTGACCACGACTTTGCCGTCGGCCCAGAGTTGTTTGACTTTGTTGGCCATTGTTGCTCCCCGAAGTGCGTTGTTGATCCGCGGACTCACTTATCAAACGATCGTCATCGCTGGGCTAGACCCGCCTGCGGGGCCGAAGCCCTTCGGCGCGGCGAAGGCCCGGCGATCCATCTTGCGAAGAACGATGGATGCGCGGGTCAAGCCCGCGCATGACGCCATGTGACCTGGCCAAGCAGAATCCCTCATGGTGAGGAGGCGCGTAGCGCCGTCTCGAACCATGGGCTGCGTGGATAGCGCGCGCCGCAGCCCATCCTTCGAGACGCCGCGCTGCGCGCGGCTCCTCAGGATGAGGTCGTGCTGGTCGCGATCCATCACGCCGTCGCCGCCTGGATCGCGACTTCGTCGACACCCACCTCGCGGGCCGTGGCAACGATGGCGGCCCAGGTATCGTCGGGGAGCGGGACGCCGTTCTTGGTGCGCTCGGCGCGGGTGCGCGTTTCCGGGTCGCCGGGAATCAGCACTTGGTCGACGCCGGCGATCGGCTTGGCGCTCTTGAAATAATCGACGTAGCGCGTCACTTCGGCGTCGAACACATGCGCCGGATCGATCCGCTTGGGATCGACATAGATCGAGAACATGCCGTTGGCGAACGGCCGGTTCGGGCCGGTGGCGCCATTGCCGGTCAGCGCGCCGCCGAGCAGTTCGCAGATCAGCGCCAGCCCCGAGCCCTTGTGCTCGCCGAACGCGCGGATCGCGCCGGTGCCGTTGGCGTGGTTGATCGGGCCGTCCTTCTCGTGCGGGCCATACAACGTCGCCGGATCTTCGCTCAATGAACCGTCCGCATCGATCAGCGCGCCTTGCGGCAGCTTCTTGCCGCCGCGCGCCGCGACCAGCACCTTGCCTTCCGCGACGATCGAGGTGGCAAGATCGAGCACCACCGGCGTCGCGCCGGGGCGCGGAATGCCGACGCAATACGGCGCGGTCGACAATCGGCGTTCGACGCCGCCGAACGGCGCCACCAGGATCGAGCCCGCGGCGGTGACGAAGTGGATCGACACCAGCCCTTCGGCGGCGGCCATCTCGGCCCAATCGCCGATCCGGCCGATATGGCCGGAGTTCTTCAGCGCGATCGCCGACAGCCCCTGCGCCTTGCACTTGTCGATGCCGATCCGCACCGCCTGCGGTCCCACCGTTTGGCCATAGCCGAACTTGCCGTCGACCACCGCGAGCGACGGCAGATCGACCGGGACGTCGATGGTCTGATCCGGATGCACCGCGCCGGCGTTGCGCCAGCGGATGTAGACCGGCACTCGGATGACGCCGTGGCTGTCATGGCCGGTGAGATTGGCGGTGGTGAGATAGGAACCGATCCGCAGCGCCTCTTCCTTCGACGAGCCGGCGCGTTCGAACACCTGGGCGACGAAATCGATCAGCCGTTTCACCTGCACCGTCACCATTCCGGCGCACTCCGCCGGCCAGCGGTCATGGGCTGTTGCGTCATTCGTCGTCTCCTCCCGGCGCCGCGGACTTCGCCCTCGGTCGTTTTTGTGTGGCGCGAGTTGAGCGAAATTCGGCTTCGCTGTCCACCGCGCTCCCGGCATGGCGCACCGGCATCGCGATCAGACTCGCCTCCAGTACCCGCAGCAGGTCCTGCAGTTCGGCGAGACGATCGCCACCGGTCCGCCGCGTGATCTCGGCATAGATCGCTTCGGAGAACGGCGCCACCGCCGCGATCAGCTTCGACCCCTTGGCGGTGATCGACACCGTGCTGCGGCGCTGGTCGTCCTTCACCAGCTTGCGCGCCAGCAGCTTGCGCGCCTCGAGATCCCGCAGCATCCGCGACAGGCTCGGGCCGAGCAGGAAGGCGCGCTCCGCCAGTTCCGTCACTTCGATCGCCTCGGCGGCGGCGAGCACGCGCAAGATCCGCCATTGCTGCTCGCTGAGTCCATGCGCCCGCAGCAGCGGCCGGAAGTGCCGCATCACCGCCTCGCGGCCGCGCAGCAACAGCATCGGCAGCGAGCGCGAGAACTCGCGCATCGGCGGCTTGCTTTCACCGCGCACGTCCCCGCCCTTGCGAGGCGCATCGCGCAGCAAGCCCGACTTCGGGCGCGCGGCCGGATTGCTCCGTTTGGCGCGCAATGACGGCGGTGAATTCTTTCGCATCGCAGCAGACGCGGTTTCGGTTTGAGCGTCATCATTTAACATGTTAACCAGTAGGCGCGCGACGGTTTTGTTGGATGGAC
Source organism: Rhodopseudomonas palustris (assembly GCF_007005445.1). Lineage (NCBI taxonomy): Bacteria > Pseudomonadati > Pseudomonadota > Alphaproteobacteria > Hyphomicrobiales > Nitrobacteraceae > Rhodopseudomonas > Rhodopseudomonas palustris. The sequence goes on from NZ_CP041387.1 coordinate 3,125,618, forward strand.
CGTACCGGAATCCGGGCCGGCGACGGCCCCGTGAATTGTTACTTCGGACGACAGACCGAGGCGAGGGATCCATGCCGCATTTCACCATCGAGTATTCCGCCAATCTCGACGACCGCGTCGACATCGCCGACATCGTCGAACTGGTCCGCGTTGCTGCGATCGAAACCGGCGTGTTTCCGGTCGGCGGCGTGCGGGTCCGCGCGATCCGCTGCGAGGCTTACGCGATCGCCGACGGCCGGCCTGGCTTCGCCTTCATGGCGATGCTGCTGCGGCTCGGCGAAGGCCGCGACCTCGCCGCCCGCAAGCGCGCCGGCGACCACATCTTCGCCCAGCTCTCGCACTATCTTGATCCGCTGTTCGGCGACGAGGGATTCGCACTGTCGTTCGACATGGTGGTGAACGACCGGGAGACGAGCTGGAAGCGCAATTCGATCCACGACCTGTTGATCGCCGAGGCCCGCCATGGCTGATGCCGCCACCAACACTTCCGGATTCCAGGCCAATCTCGACCGCGCCGCACCGCTGCTGAAGCAACTCGAGGCCGATGGCATCGGCCATCTGATCGGCGGCGAAATCGTTGCGGCCTCATCCGGCGAGGTGTTCGAGACGGCCTCGCCGATCGACAATGCGGTGCTGGCGCAGGTGGCGCGCGGCACGGCGGCGGACATCGACCGCGCCGCCAAGGCCGCCAAGGCCGCGTTTCCGGCGTGGCGCGACATGGCGCCGGCCAGGCGGCGCAAACTGCTGCACAGGATCGCCGATGCGATCGAAGCGCGCGCCGACGACATCGCGGTGCTGGAATGCATCGATACCGGCCAGGCGCATCGCTTCATGGCCAAGGCCGCGATGCGCGCCGCCGAGAACTTCCGGTTCTTCGCCGACAAATGCACCGAGGCCCGCGACGGGCTGAACACGCCGAGCGACGAGCATTGGAACGTCTCGACCCGGGTGCCGATCGGCACGGTCGGCGTGATCACGCCGTGGAATACGCCGTTCATGCTGTCGACCTGGAAGATCGCGCCCGCGCTCGCGGCCGGCTGCACCGTGGTGCACAAGCCGGCCGAGTGGTCGCCGGTGACGGCCGACCTGCTGGCGCGGATCTGCAGGGACGCCGGCCTGCCGGACGGCGTGCTCAACACCGTGCACGGCTTCGGCGAAGAAGCCGGCAAGGCGCTGACCGAACATCCGGCCATCAAGGCAATCGCTTTCGTCGGCGAAACCGCCACCGGCGCCGCCATCATGGCGCAGGGCGCACCGACGCTGAAGCGGGTGCATTTCGAACTCGGCGGCAAGAACCCGGTGATCGTGTTCGACGATGCCGATCTCGACCGCGCGCTCGATGCCGTGGTGTTCATGATCTACTCGCTCAACGGCGAGCGCTGCACCTCGTCGAGCCGGCTGCTGGTGCAGGCGTCGATCGCCGATCAGTTCATCGAAAAGCTCGCGGCGCGCGTGCGTGCGCTGAGAGTCGGCCACCCGCTCGATCCGGCCACCGAAGTCGGCCCGCTGATCCATCAGCGCCATCTCGACAAGGTCTGCTCCTATGCCGACGTCGCCCGGAAGGACGGCGCAACCATCGCGGTCGGCGGCGCGCCTTACGACGGCCCCGGCGGCGGCCACTATGTGCAGCCGACGCTGGTGACGAATGCCCGCAGCGACATGCAGGTGGCGCAGGACGAGGTTTTCGGCCCGTTCCTCACGGTAATCCCGTTCAAGGACGAGGCCGAGGCGGTTCAAATCGCCAACGACGTCCGCTATGGCCTCACCGGCTATGTCTGGACCGGCAACATGGGCCGCGCACTGCGCGTCGCCGATGCGCTCGAAGCCGGCATGATCTGGCTGAACTCGGAAAACGTCCGCCATCTGCCGACGCCGTTCGGCGGCATGAAGCAATCCGGCATCGGCCGCGACGGCGGAGACTACTCGTTCGAGTTCTACATGGAGACCAAGCACGTCTCGCTGGCCCGCGGCACCCACAAGATTCAGAAGCTGGGGGTGGTGTAGTGCGAAGCCTCTCCACTTGTCATTCCGGGGCGCTCGCGAAAGCGAGCGAACCCGGAATCTCGCCACGAGCACAGTTCATGTCCACGATCTCGGGATTCCGGGTTCGCGCCTTACGGCGCGCCCCGGAATGACGTTGCAGAACTAACATCCAGTACTGGGGACCTCGCTAATGCCGGTGCCGCAACACGTGTTCGACCCGCCGTTCAACATCGTCCGCGCCAGCCATGTGGTGCTGGACGTCGTCGATCTGGACAAGAGCGTCGCGTTTTACGACCAGATCATCGGCCTTCACGTCGAGGACCGCGACGACGCCACCGCGTATTTGCGCGGCTGCGAGGAGCATCAGCATCACTCGCTGGTGCTGCGGAAAGCCGACGCGCCCGCCGCGGCGCGGCTCGGATTCAAGGTCGGCACTGAGGACGATCTCGACAAGGCAGGCAGCTTCTTCGCCGAGAACGGGCTGATCTACAGCTTCGTCGACCGCCCCTATCAGGGCCGCACCCTGCACGTCACCGATCCGTTCGGCTATCGGCTCGAACTCTATGCGACGATGGAAAAGCGGCCGCATCTGCTGCGCCGCTACGAGCGCTATAAGGGCTGCCATCCGCAGCGGTTCGACCATTTCAACGTATTCGCGGCCGAGACCCAGGATACGGTCGACTTCTATGCGCGGCTCGGCTTCCGCCTCACCGAATACGCCGAGGAAGACGGCGAAGGCGGGCGCATCGCCGCAGCGTGGATGCACCGCAAGGGCAACGTTCACGACTTCGCACTGACCAACGGCCGCGGGCCGCGGCTGCACCATTTCGCCTATTGGGTGCCCGGTCCGCTCAACATCATCCACCTCTGCGACGTGATGGCATCGAGCGGGCTGGCTCTCGAACGCGGCCCCGGCCGGCACGGCATCTCGAACGCGTTCTTCCTCTACGTTCGCGATCCCGATGGCCACCGCGTCGAGCTGTATTGCAGCGACTACCAGACCATGGACCACGACCACGAGCCTTTGCGCTGGTCGCTGCGCGACCCGCGCCGCCAGACGCTGTGGGGGGCGCCCGCCCCGCGCTCCTGGTTCGAACAGGGCTCGCCGTTCCTCGGCCAAGAGGTCCGCGAGCCGGCCTTCGTAGCCGATGTGGTGATTGCGGATTGAACCTCGGATGCGCACACTCGAACCATGAAACTCGTCATTCCGGGGCGCTCGCGAAAGCGAGCGAACCCGGAATCCAGAAGTTCAGAGCACCTCGGGATTCCGGGTTCGCGCCTGACGGCGCGCCCCGGAATGACGGCATCAAAGGTTGATCACCATGCCCACCCCTCGCCTCGCAACCTTCACCGTCAACGGCCTCACCCGCTACGGTGCGGTGTGTGATCATGGGGTGGTCGATCTGTCGGCCCGCCATGCCAACGACTATCCGACCCTGCGCGAGGTGATCGCGGCCGGCGCCCTGCAGCGGATCGTCGACGAAGCCGATCACACCGCGCCTGACTTTGCCCGCGACGCGGTGGTGTTTCAGCCGCCGATTCCGCAGCCGGAAAAGATCATCTGCGTCGGGGTCAACTATCCGGACCGCAACGCCGAATACAAAGACGGCAGCGAGGCGCCGAAATTCCCGTCGATGTTCATGCGCACGCCGCGCTCCTTCGTCGGCCACGGCGCGCCGCTGGTGCGGCCTAAGGCCTCGAAGCTGCTCGACTATGAAGGCGAGCTGACACTGGTGATCGGCCAGGGCGGCCGTCACATCAAGGAAGCCGACGCGCTGAACCACATCGCCGCGATCACGCTGTGCAATGAAGGCACGATCCGCGACTGGGTCCGCCACGCCAAGTTCAACGTGACCCAAGGCAAGAACTTCGATCACACGGGCAGCCTGGGACCGTGGCTGGTGCCATACACCGATGAGTCGCAGATCGCCGACATCCGGCTGACGACGCGCGTCAACGGCGAGACCCGACAGGACGACCGCACCTCGCGGATGATCTTCGGCTTCCGCTATCTGATCGCCTATATTTCGACCTTCACCACGCTGGTGCCGGGCGACCTGATCGTCACCGGCACCCCGGCCGGCGCCGGCGCCCGCGCCGAGCCCCCGGTGTATCTGAAGCCGGGCGACGTCATCGAGGTCGAGGCCGACGGCATCGGCATCTTGCGCAACGGCGTGATCGACGAAGCCGAGTGATTCTTCCCAGCAAGCAGTGGATATCCAGATGAGCATCATGACCGGCGGCGAAGCCATCGTGCAGGGCCTCGTCGCGCACGGCGTCGATACCGTGTTCGGCCTGCCCGGCGCGCAGATTTACGGCCTGTTCGACGGCTTCGCCAAAGCGCAACTGAAAGTGATCGGCGCCCGGCACGAGCAGGCCTGCGGCTACATGGCGTTCGGCTACGCTCGCGCATCCGGCAAACCGGGCGTGTTCAGCGTAGTGCCCGGCCCCGGCGTCCTGAATGCCTCGGCGGCGCTGCTCACCGCATTCGGCTGCAACGAGCCGGTGATGTGCCTCACCGGCCAGGTGCCGAGCGCGTATCTCGGCAAGGGCCGCGGCCATCTGCACGAGATGCCGGATCAGCTCGCGACCTTGCGTAGCTTCATCAAATGGGCCGAACGGATCGAATATCCGGGCAACGCGCCGGCGCTGGTGGCGCGCGCGTTTCAGGAGATGATGAGCGGACGCCGCGGTCCGGTGGCGCTGGAGATGCCGTGGGACGTATTCACGCAGGCGACCGAAACCGGCGCTGCGCAGCAACTCGATCCGATCGCAGCGCCCGCGCCTGATCCGGATCGCGTCGCCGCTGCGGCGAAGCTGATCGCAGCGAGCAAGCGGCCGATGATCTTCGTCGGCGCCGGTGCGCTGGAGGCCGGCGACGAGATTCTCGAACTCGCCGAGATGATCGACGCGCCGGTGGTGGCGTTCCGGTCGGGGCGTGGCATCGTCAGCAACCGGCACGAACTCGGCCTCACCTTCGCGGCCGCCTATCAGCTCTGGCCGCAGACCGACCTGATCATCGGCATCGGCACCCGGATGGAGCTGCCGACCACCTTCCGCTGGCCGTTCCGCCCCGAGGGGCTGAAGTCGGTGCGGATCGACATCGATCCGGCCGAGATGCGGCGGTTCGCGCCCGACGCGGCGATCGTGTCGGATTCGAAAGCCGGCGCCCGCGCGCTCGCCGATGCGGTGAGCAAGGCCGGCTATTCCAAGACGAAAGGCCGCCGCGACGAGATCCGCGCCGCCACCGCGAAGACCAACGAAGCGATCCAGGCGATCCAGCCGCAGATGTCGTATTTGAAGATTCTGCGCGATGTGCTGCCGGACGATGCCATCGTCACCGACGAGTTGTCGCAGGTCGGCTTCGCCTCCTGGTACGGCTTCCCGATCTATCAGCCGCGCACCTTCCTCACCTCCGGTTATCAGGGCACGCTCGGCTCCGGCTTCCCGACTGCGCTCGGCGCCAAGGTCGCCTGCCCGGACAGGCCGGTGGTGGCGATCACCGGCGACGGCGGCTTCATGTTCGGTGTGCAGGAACTCGCCACCGCGGTTCAGTACAACATCGGCGTGGTGACGCTGGTGTTCGACAATTCCGCCTATGGCAATGTCCGCCGCGACCAGGTCAATCTGTTCGACGGCCGCGTGGTGGCATCCGATCTGGTCAATCCGGATTTCGTCAAGCTGGCGGAATCATTCGGCGTCGGTGCAGCACGCGTCACCTCGCCCGACCACTTCCGCCCTGCGTTGGAAAAGGCAGTCGCCGCCGGCGGCCCGCAACTGATCGCCATCGACGTGCCGCGCGACAGCGAAGCCAGTCCCTGGCCGTTCATCCATCCGGCGAAGCCGTAAGCCCGCCCCGTCGTCATTCCGGGGCGCTCACGAAGTGAGCGAACCCGGAATCTCGAGCTGTTCAGCCTTATCGTTCCACAACCTCTGGATTCCGGGTTCGCGCTACGCGCGCCCCGGAATGACCGGTATCATCAACGTCATTGCGAGGAGCGCAGCGACGAAGCAATCCAGCTTCACGGAGCATGGCGCTGGATTGCTTCGCCTGTCGACTCGCAATGACGGCACGCGGCGCCCCGGAATGACGAGTGGAGACGGGAGTGCGCCCCTCCTCTGCTCACAGATGATCGTAGTCCACCACCACCCGGTCGGTGGTCGGTTTGGCCTGGCAGGTCAGCACGAAACCGGCGGCGAGCTCCCAGGGCTCCAGTGAGTAGTTCAGGTCCATCTTGGCCTCGCCCTCGACCAGCTTGGCGCGGCAGGTCGAGCACATGCCGCCCTTGCAGGCGAACGGCAGGTCGACGCCGGCGCGCAGCGCGGCGTCGAGGATCGCCTCGCCCTCGGCCACCGGCACCTCGCGGCGCTTGCCGTCGATGATCAGCGACGCCATCGCCTTCGGTGGGGCGCCCGGCTCGACCACCGCCTTTGGCCGCGGCTTGCCACCGAGCCCCGACACGAACCGTTCGACGTGGATGCGCTCGGCAGCGATGCCGAGGTCGCGGCAGGTGGTCTCGACCTCGTCGCTCATGCCGGTCGGACCGCAGACAAAGACGTGATCGACGCTTGCGGCCGGCACCATCGCGGTGAGCAGCAGCCGCACCTTGTCTCGGTCGAGCCGGCCCTGCATCACCGGCACGTCCTGCTCTTCCTGCGACAGCACATGAAACACCGCGAACCGGTCGAGGTAGCGGTCCTTCAGCGTCTCCAACGTGGCGCGAAACAGGATCTGATCGGTGGTGCGGTTGCCGTAGAACAGGAAGAACCGGCTGCCCGGCTCGCGCGCCAGCACGCCCTTGATCAGCGACAGGATCGGCGTGATGCCGCTGCCGGCGGCAAAGCCCACATAGGTGCGCGTGTCTTCCGCCGCGTGCAGCGCGCCGAACCGGCCGGTCGGCGTCATCACCTCGATCGTATCGCCAGCCTTCAGCTCCTCGGTCGCCCACACCGAGAACGCGCCGCCGTCGACCTTCTTCACCGCGATGCGCAGTTCGCCGTCGTCCGGGCCGGAGCAGATCGAATAGGAACGCCGCACTTCCTCGCCGTCCATCGTGGTGCGCAGTGTCAGATACTGGCCCGGCACGAACTGATAGGCGCCCGTAAGCTCCGGCGGAATCGCAAAGCTCAGCGAAATCGCGTCGCGACCCTCGCGGCGCAGATCGGCGATGATCAGCGGATGAAAGCGCGGAATGCTGGCAGAGATGTTCATGGCGGCGCTCAATGGCATTTGAAGTAATCGAACGGTTCGCGGCAGCTCTTGCAGCGCCACAGCGCCTTGCACGAGGTCGAGCCGAATTCGGACAATTGCTCGGTGTCGGTCGAGCCGCACTGCGGGCACGCGATTTCGAGAGCGCCGAACAGCGCCCGGCGCGAGCCGGTCGCCTGCGGCGGCGCGATGCCGTAATCCTTCAGCTTGGCGCGGCCGGCCTCGCTCATCCAGTCGGTGGTCCAGGCCGGCGCCAATACTGTCTTGACCCGCGCATCCGCGATTCCGGCGCGCGCCAGTGCGGTCTCGATTTCGAGCGCGATCATGTTCATCGCCGGACACCCCGAATAGGTCGGTGTGATCGCAACCTCGACGCGGCCTTGCTCGACGCGGACCTCGCGCAGCACGCCGAGATCGGCGATGCTCAGCACCGGGATTTCCGGATCGCACACCGTGGCGGCGGCATCCCAGGCGCGCTGCCGCAGCTCGGCGTCGCTCCCCGTCAGCGTCACCATTTCAGCCCCGGATAGGTCCGCTGCATGTGCTGCAACTCGGCGAGCAGCCGGCCGAGATGCTCGGTGTGTCGGCCGGTCCGGCCACCCTGCTGCATCCACGAATTGCTCGGCACCGTCAGGGGCGCTTCACGCAGCACGGTCTCGATCGTGCTTTGCCAGGTGCCGCGCAGGCTCGCCGGATCGACCGCAACGCCGGTCTCGATCAGCTTTCGTTCGGCATCGTCAGTCTCGAACAGCTCGCCGGTGAACGCCCACAGCGCATCCACCGCATCCTGCGCGCGGGCGTGGCTTTCATCGGTGCCATCGCCGAGCCGGATCATCCATTCGGCCGCATGGCGGAGGTGATAGGCGCTTTCCTTTTCCGACTTGGCGGCAATTGCGGCGAGCGTGGCATCGGACGATTGCATCATCGCCCGCCAATACGGATCGGCGAACGCCGAATAGAACAATTGCCGGGCGATGGTGCGGGCGAAGTCGCCGTTCGGCTGCTCGACCAGCAGCAGATTCTGGTATTGCCGCTCCTCGCGCAAGTAAGCGAGCTGATCCTCGCCGCGGCCCTGGTCCTCGACCTGCCCGGCATAGCTATAGAGTTCACGCGCCTGGCCGATCAGGTCGAGCGCGATGTTCGACAGCGCCATGTCCTCTTCGAGCATCGGCGCATGCCCGCACCATTCCGACAGCCGATGCCCGAGCATGAGCGCATCGTCGGCGCGGCGCAGCGCGAAGGTGAAGAGCGGGGTGTCAGTAGTGGTGAGGGACATGCACGCGTCTCGCTGAGATTTGTCGAGCCTTCCGTCATGGCCGGGCTTGTCCCGGCCATCCACGTCTTGTTTGCCGCACATGCCGGAAGGCGTGGATGCCCGGGACGAGCCCGGGCATGACGACGTAGAGTCCGGGTCGGCGTGCTTATTCCCACATCAACGATTTACATATGCCCGACTTCGTCGGGCACTTCGTAGAACGTCGGATGGCGATAGATCTTGCTCTCCGCCGGTTCGAACAACATGCCGGCCTCGGCCGGGTCGCTGGCGGTGATCGCGTTCGATGGCACCACCCAGATCGACAGGCCTTCGCCACGGCGGGTGTAGATGTCGCGCGCGGCCTGCAGCGCCAGCGTGGCGTCTGCGGCGTGCAGCGAGCCGACGTGCTTGTGCGCCAGCCCGTTGCGGCTGCGGATGAAGACCTCCCACAGCAGCGTATTCGGCGTGGTCATCGTGATGTCCTCCCGGAGGATCGTCGCGGCGATTATGCCGCCAGTCTGTTCTTGCGCTTCTCGGCGTAGGCGGCAGCAGCCTCGCGCACCCAGGCGCCGTCGTCGTGCGCCTTGCGCCGCGCCGCCATGCGGTCGCGGTTGCACGGGCCGTTGCCGGCGAGCACCTGCTTGAACTCGTCCCAAGGAATTTCGCCGTACTCCCAGTGCCCGGTCGCGTCGTTCTTCTTCAGATCCGGATCGGGGAGCGTCAGACCGAGATAGTGCGCCTGCGGCACGGTGGCATCGACGAATTTCTGGCGCAGTTCGTCGTTGGAGAACCGCTTGATCTTCCACTTGGTCGACGTGTCGCTGTGCTGGCTGGCCTGATCCGGGGGGCCGAACATCATCAGGCACGGCCACCACCAGCGGTTCAGCGCGTCCTGCGCCAGCGCCTTCTGCTCGGCAGACCCCTTCGCCAGCGTCAGCATGATCTCGTAGCCCTGGCGCTGGTGGAACGACTCTTCCTTGCAGACGCGGATCATCGCGCGTGCATACGGCCCATAGGAGCAGCGGCACAGCGGGATCTGATTCATGATCGCGGCGCCGTCGACCAGCCAGCCGATCGCGCCGATGTCGGCCCAGGTCAGGGTCGGGTAGTTGAAGATCGACGAGTACTTGGCCTTGCCGCTGAGGAGCTGATCGACCAGTTCCTCGCGCGAGGCGCCGAGGGTTTCGGCGGCGGCGTAGAGATACAGGCCGTGGCCGCACTCGTCCTGGACCTTGGCGAGCAGCGCCGCTTTCCGGCGCAGGGTCGGCGCACGGGTGATCCAATTACCTTCCGGCAGCATGCCGACGATTTCGGAATGCGCGTGCTGGGAGATCTGACGCACCAGCGTCTTGCGGTACGCGGCCGGCATCCAGTCGTTCGGCTCGATCCGCTCCTCGGCGTCGATCCGCGCCTGGAACCGCGCCGCCCGTTCGGCGTCCTCGATGTTCCGTTCGTCACCGTCGGACACGTTCAGTGCCTGGGTGTACATGGCGATCTCCTCCGGCGTTGTTGGAAATATAATTGACCAATTGGACGGTCAATGCAAGTGTCGGAACCAATCACCGATGGTGCGTCGCAACGCACTGTCCGCCAGCAGGATTCCGACCGCCCATGGCGCGCACGCGAGCCACCGACTACGACGATAAACGCCGCGGCATTCTCAGCCGTTCCGCGCGGCTGTTCGCCGAACACGGCTACACCGGCACCTCGATCACCATGATCGCCGATGCCTGCGGCGTCTCGAAGGCGCTGATGTATCACTACTACCCGTCGAAGGATGCGGTGCTGTTCGATCTGCTCGAAGATCACCTGCAGCACCTGGTCACGGTCGTCGACGCCGCAACGCAGGGCGAAAGCGATCCGAGTGACCGGCTGTTTGCGATTTCGGCGGCACTGCTCGAGGCCTATCGCGGCGCCGATGCCGAACATCAGGTGCAGATATCCAGCCTGAAGCTGCTGCCGCCGGAGCAGCAGGACGTGTTGAAGGCGCTGGAGCGGAAGCTGGTCGTCTCGATGTCGGATGCGATCGCCGCCGCGATCCCGGCCGCGGCCGCCAAGCCGGAGCTGCTGAAGCCGCTGACGATGTCGCTGTTCGGCATGCTGAACTGGCACTACCTCTGGTTCCGCGAAGGCAAGGGCCTGTCGCGTGAGACTTACGCGCAGATGGTCACCACGCTGATGATCGCCGGCGCCGAACAGGCGATCGACGCGATCACGGAGCCGACCAAAGCCGAGCGCGCACCGCGGAAGAAGAGCGAGCGCGTGCCCGTGGCGCGGCGGGCGTAGGTCGTACGGACTCTCCAATTGTCATTCCGGGGCGCGCGAAGCGCGAACCCGGAATCTCTCTCATTACTAACAACCTCGGGATTCCGAGTTCGCTCGCTCTGCGAGCGCCCCGGAATGACGGAGGCGAGGCCGGACGCTGCCCCAAAAAAGAAAGGCCCGCGCGAGCGGGCCGAGGTCGGGAGGAACGTCGAGCCTCGATCGTCAGAGGCCCGGGGTCGTCAGCAGCGGCGGTTAGGCCGACTTGCTGAAGGTCTTGGTGAAGTTGTCCTGCACCGATTTGGCGCCGTCGCTGACCAGCTTGCCGAAATACTCGGTGGCGAACTTGGCGCGCGACACCATCACTTCGCCCTGCGAGCGTGCAAGGTCGGACTGGATCTGGAACGCCTCGTTCACCGATTTCGCCGACGCCAGCTTGTCGATGCCGGTGAAGAACGCTTCGGTGTCCTGATAGATCGCCTGCTGAATGTTGCGGGTGATCTTGGCGGCTTCGCTCACCGAATTGGCCACGGTTTCCTCGATCGCCGAGGTCACCTTCTCCGAACCGGCGTGGAAGTCGGCAACCTTGTCCTTGGCGGTGCCGGCGGCACGCTTGACGAAGTCGCGGGCGGCTTCCGGAACCTCGAGGGTCTGGAAGTTCTTGAACGCGTCGGTCACCGGCTGGAACGCCTGCTTGACGCTGTCGGCCACCGTCTCGGCCGCCTTGGTGTAGCTCTCGTGGTTAGCAGCATCGGTCATCTGAAATCTCCATCCTCGTCGTCTGAGCCATGGTCTTCCCGTCCGACCATGCGGCCCGGGCAGGTAAAATATGACATAAATCATGCTGCATTGCAACATTGATGTTGCAATGCAACACGGAGATTGGCCTATATCGCTGATTTAACTGTAATTTTTCAGACACCAACCACAATCAGCGCGTGCTTCTTGTGGGATGTACATCGCCTTCAAGACTCAAGCTGATCCTTTCGGTCGGTCAGACTTCGCCGGCTGCACCGCAGCCGCGAGCTCGTCGAGCCGGCGCTCGACCTCGGCCAGCCGGGCATTGAACTCCTGCATCTGCGCGCGCGACGGCAGATTCATACCGGCGAGATATTTGTCCATCATCTCGGCGAACTGCTTGTGGGCCTCGGCGGAAACGCCGCCGACCTGCTGCGCAACTTTTCCGAGCTCCGGCGACGCCAGCGCCTGATTGGCGAAGGCCGCAAAACCCTTGCTCATCTCGCCGAACATCGCCTGCCACGCCGCTGCCGGATCGTTGTCCTTGTCGGCCATTGCCGTCTCCCTCGTTGTCCTGCGCGGCATGCCGCGCGACGACGTTTTAGCGACTCGGCGCGGCGTAGGCGAAGCCAAATGGACCGGAACGATCGAACGGGGTGAAAGCGCCCTCCGGCTGCGCCAGTCGGTCGGCGATCGCCCACAGCACCGCCGGATTGACCACCAGACCGATATGGCTGGCGAGCACCACCTCGATGTTCTCAGCGCGCGGCGACGGCGTCAGGTGCGAGGTGCGCCAGTTCACGATGCCGTCGGTGCGCGAATAGATCGAGGTGGCCGGCACCGGCATCTCGCCGCCGAGCGGTTCGAGATCTTCGAGCTGGACCTCGCTCAGCTCCTCGCCGGACAGCTTCTCGTAGATCCGCCTGGCGTTGGTGGCGGTGACGTCGCCGGTGAACGGGCTGCCGAGGGTGATGATGTCGCGCACCATCCCGGGCGCGTGCAGCGCGAGGTCACGAGCGTAAACGCCGCCGAGACTCCAGCCCACCAGGCTGACCTTGCGGCCGGTCGCCTCGTGAACCGCGGCGAGCCGGCTCCGCAGCCTGGCGCGCATCCGGTAGATGCCGCCGAGATTGCGGCCGAGCTCCCAGGCGAACACCTGATAGCCGAGCAGCCGCAGATAGCGCCGCAGCGGCGCGGTCGACAGATCGCTGGCGAGCAGCCCCGGCAGCACCAGCACCGGATGGCCGTCGCCGCGCGGCGCCTGCAGCAGCAGCGGCGACAGCAGCAGGCTGGCGTTGAATTCGAACAAGCTGCGCGCCTCGGCGAGCAGCAGCGCCACGCTCGGCGGCTTCAGCCGCTCGCGCGTCACGCCGGCGCCGCTGTCGACAGGCATCGCGTCTCCAATGATCGGTTACTTCTTGTCCTTGGTCAGCGCGCTGCCGAGGCCGGTCATCGAGATGAACATCTCGCCGAATCGTTCGGCGAGCTTCGGATCGAAGGTGAACCAGGTCTTCATCAACGCCTCGGGCGAGACCTTCTCGATGTTCGACAGCATCTGCTCCTGCAGCTTGTCCATCACCGCGGTCTGCATGGGCTGCACGTCGGGAAGCCCGAAGAACTGCCGCGCTTCTTCCGGCGTGCAATCGATCTCGACGTTGACTTTCATGGCCGCTCCACAGTCCTGCATTGACGCGGTGCCAGTATCGCCGCGACTGGTGCCGCGATGCAAGCGATCCGACAGGATCGCGCGCGGCTTCAACCGAAGCGTTCGGCGGAGAACGGACGCGGATCGGTCAGCGGCTGTTCGCCGGTCATCATTTCGGCGAGCAGCCGGCCGGTGACCGGGCCGAGCGTCAGCCCGTGATGCTGATGGCCGAAATCGAACCACAGGCCGGGATGCCGCGGCGCGCGGCCGATCAACGGCAGCATATCCGGAAAGCAAGGCCGCGACCCCATCCACGGCTTCTGCTCGATGGTCTCGCCGAGCGGGAACAGCGAGCGCGCCACCGGCAGCGTCTGCGCGATCTGCACCGGCGACGGCGGCGCGTCGCGGCGCGCGAACTCGGCACCGGTGGTCAGGCGGATGCCGCGATTCATCGGCGCCAGCAGATAGCCGCGATCGGCGTCGAGCACCGCGTGCTGCAGGCTGGCGTTGCCGCGCGGAGACAGATGGATATGGTAGCCGCGCTTGACGCCGAGCGGGAAACGATAGCCGAGCGGCTTGAACACCAGGTCCGACCACGGCCCCATCGCCACCACCGCCTCGCGAGCGGTGACGATTCCGAGCTCGGTCGCGACCCGCCAGCCGCCCTCCTCCTGCTGCAGCGTGCGCGCGTCGCCCTGGACGAAGCGGCCGCCGCGCCGGGAGAACAGCTCCGCGTAGGCTTTGACCAGCCCGCCGGGATCGGGGATCGAGCCGGGCTCGAGCCAATGGATTGCGCCGGCAAAATCGCCGGTGAGGTTCGGTTCGCGTTCAGCGATGCCGGCACGATCGAGCACGTCGGCGACGACGCCGAACTGCCGCGCCCGTTCGAGATCGCCGAGCGCCTTGGTAAAACTCTTGGGCGAACGGAACAGCTTGATCCAGCCGGTCTTGCGCAGCAACTCGGGCACGCCGGCATCCGCAATCAGCGCCTCGTGCTCGGCGAGGCTGCGCCGGATCAGCGGCAACGCGGCCTGCGCGGTCTCGGCCGCGCGGCGCGGCGACGAGGCGAGAAAATAGCGCACCAGCCAGGGCAGGAATTCGGGAATGCCGGAAAGCTGATAGTGCGCGTCGGCCGAGCCGTTCAGCGCATAGCGCAGCAGGTGACCGGGATCGCGCGGAAACATGTAGGGAAACACCGAGGCGCATTCGATCAGCCCGGCATTGCCGTAGCTGGTCTCGTCGCCCGCCGTGCCGTTGCGATCGACCAGCACCACGTCGCGCCCGCGGCGCTGGAGATGTAACGCAGCGCAGACACCGACGATGCCCGCGCCGAGCACCACGACATCGGTCTCGTTCCGCTTCATGGCTCCGAGTTAAGCGCATCGCTGAGGAATCGCAAACGCCAAACCGCGTTTGCAATGGTGCCATAACGGCGCATCGCAACTCGGGCCGCGCGCTGCAAAGGGGCGCGTCACCGGCAGCTCAAACGCCGGGCAATCCGCTGCATTTCGTATCATCGCGACGACCGGCGCCGCCGCTCTGCAAAGTCCGGATGTCGGGACGATGACGAATCGCGCGCGTCAAGAAAATGGCGGGCCGATCGGCCCGCCACTTTTGGTCGGAATGTCGCAGCCCTCGGTTCAGCTCGGCTTCAGCGCCGGCGAGCCGTGCTCCATCTCGTAGTCCTCGATCTGCTTGGTGCGATCGGACTCCAGCGCGGCGCGGTGATCGGTGCCGATCGCCACATACACCGCCGGCAGCACGAACAGCGTGAACAGCGTGCCGATCATCATGCCGGAGACGACGACGAGGCCGATCGAGAACCGGCTCGCGGCGCCGGCGCCCGAGGCTGTGAGCAGCGGCAACAGGCCTGTGACCATCGCGGCGGTGGTCATCAGGATCGGCCGCAGCCGCACCCGCGCCGACTGTTCGATCGCGGTGCGCTTGTCGAGCGCCTCCTTGATCTGCAGCTCGCGCGCGAACTCGACCATCAGGATGCCGTGCTTGCTGATCAGGCCGACCAGCGTCAAAAGACCGACCTGGGTGTAGATGTTGATCGTCGCCGCGCCGAAGAACAGCGGAATCAGCGCACCGCAGATCGCCATCGGCACGGTGATCATGATC